>NZ_LT670844.1:7243124-7576561 GCF_900141755.1 Bradyrhizobium lablabi
GCGGTGTCGCATTCGAGTTTCGTTACAAGACGCAACGGCTACGTTGGGTCTGGGATTTGAGCTTTGCCGGCGGGTCGCTGATCGCGACGTTCATACAAGGCATGACGGTCGGTGCGCTGGTGGAGGGTTTGCAGTTCACCAACGGCCAATATTCCGGCGGTGAGGTCGGCTGGCTGACGCCGTTTGCGGTGCTTTGCGGCATCGGCCTGTGCCTTGGCTACGCGCTTCTCGGCGCCTGCTGGCTGGCGAAGAAATGCGAGGCCGAGGTTCGCGAAGTGGCGCATCGGCAGATCCCCGTTCTCGCAATCGGCGTATTGGCGTTCCTCGTGCTTGTCTTTGCTTACGCGCTGGCCGAAAACCTTCCGATCCTGCATCGTTGGATCGATCGGCCATATCTGTTCGTATTCCCGGCGATCGGCGCGGTCGCAGCAACCGTGCTTGGGTTGAGCATCCTGCGTCACAACGATCATTGGCCGTTCTACATGGTCGTACTGATCTTCGTGTCGGCGTTCGGCACGCTGGCGCTGTCGTTCTGGCCCTACATGATCCCCTTCGTCATCACCATCGACGAAGCCGCCTCGCCGCATTCCAGTCTCGCGTTCATGTTCTGGGGGTGCGGCGTCGTCGTCTTCCCGATGATGCTGATTTACACGGTCGTCAGCTACACCGTCTTCAGGGGCAAGGTCCGGGCAACAGCCGGATACCACTAAAAACAGCGAAGCGCAGCCGGGGAACTTCGATTGTCACCATTCACATGATGCTGGTGACGCAACCGGCGATTATCGACTACTATAAGGCGTTCACAATCGCGCATCATGCGACGGGCGACGATCTCACGCTCAAGGTCGCCGCCCTCGAGCTTGGTCGTCGGCGAGGAACAGTTCGATCGATGACCGATCCGGCAATGAAGGTGTGGCTCTGTTTCGCCGTTGCGATCTGAGCCTCTGCACCGGGAGCGGCCCGCTTGCGGTGTTCCAGACACCGACCAGGGAGTAGCTACCATGTCCGTACAAATAACTGCCACTGGCTATGACCTTCTTCGCGATCCCCGGCTGAACAAAGGTACTGCCTTCAGCGACATAGAACGCCGCACACGGGGCATTGAAGGGTTGCTGCCTCCGGCCAGTATCACGATCGAGCTCCAGGTCGCCCGCCTGCACGCCGAACTCGCCAATCTCGACAATGACCTGCAGAAGTACCTTCTGCTGTCGGACCTGCAGGCGCGCAACGAGACACTGTTCTACGCCGTCCTGATGTCGGATCCGGCGAGTTTCATGCCAATCGTTTACACGCCGACAGTGGGGGAGGCCTGCCAGAAGTTCGATGAAATCTTTCACTCGCCTCGCGGCATGTATTTGCCGATCAGCGAGCGCGGCCGTCTTCGCGAAATTTTGAGCAACTGGCCACAGAAGGATGTCCGTTTCATCGTTGTCACCGATGGCGAGCGCATCCTCGGGCTGGGCGATCTCGGCGTCGGAGGAATGGGCATTCCGATCGGCAAGCTCGCCCTCTACACTGCCTGCGCCGGTGTGCCGCCGCAATATTGCCTGCCGGTAGCCCTCGACGTCGGCACTAACAACCAGGACCTTCTGGATGACCCGCTCTATCTAGGTCTGCGCCAGAACCGCGTCCGCGGCGAGGACTACCGCGCCTTCGTAGATGAGTTCGTCGAAGCCGTGCAGGCGCTCTATCCGCTATGCTGCATCCAGTGGGAAGATTTCGCTAACCTCAACGCGGTGCCCATTCTCGAGCGTTATCGCGACAAAGTCTGCACCTATAATGACGATATCCAAGGAACCGCGGCGGTGGCGCTGGCCGGTATGCTCGGAGCACTGCGCATCTCCGGACAGAAGCTGACCGAGCAGCGTTTCCTGTTTCTCGGCGGCGGGTCGGCGGCAACCGGCATTGCCGAACTGATCAGTCAGGCCATGGCGCTCGAAGGCATGGACATTGCGACGGCGCGCAGCCGCAATGCGCTGTTTGATATCAAGGGGCTGATGGTGCGCTCTCGCACTGACCTTGCGGAATTCCAGAAGCCATTCGCGCAGGATCATGCGCCCATTTCCGTCTTTGCCGATGCGGTGAAGGCACTTCAACCGACCGGCATTATTGGCGTCAGCACCGTACCGAAGCTGTTCAATCAGCAGGTCATCGAGGCCATGGCCGAGATCAACGAGCGCCCGATCATTTTCCCGTACTCCAATCCGACCTCGCGCTCGGAGTGTACGGCCGAAGAGGCTTATCGTTGGTCCCAAGGCAGGGCGATCTTCGCCAGTGGAAGCCCGTTTCCGCCGGTGGAAATCGCCGGCAAGACTTTCGTGCCGGGCCAGGGCAATAATGTCTATATCTTCCCGGCCATGGGCATGGCGGTCTTTGCGACAGAAGCCAAGCGCGTGACCGAAGAGATGTTCATCGTGGCGGCGCGAGCAGTCGCTGAACAGGTTACGGACCAAAACCTCGCCACCGGCCTGATTTATCCGCCGCAGAGCCAAATCCTCAAGGCCTCTCTGCATGTCGCCACCCGCGTCGCCGAATACATCTTCGACAAGGGCATCGCTCGGGTATCCAGGCCACATGATATCGGCGCGTTGATCCGCGGCCGCGCCTACCGTCCGGTCTACCCGACGTGAACCAAACCCAGGGAACGCCAGTGGATTCAATCCGAACTCAGGGCGAGCTGCCTTACTCCGAACCGTTCCTCGAATTCCACCACATTGACGATGCCGCGGCGATGGGTGCCGTCGCCGATCTTGCGGTCGCCATCCCAGGCCTCGACCTCGAATACCACGCTCTTGGGATCGATCTGGATGACCCGAGCGATGGCGCGGACGGTACGGCCGACCGGGGTTGCCGCGAGGTGGCGGACCTTCACGTCCATGCCGACGCTGACAAAACCCTCCGGCAGGTGTGAAGCGATGGCGAAGCCCGCCGCCATTTCCATATGCAGGATCATCATCGGCGTGGCATAGACCTGCGGCATTTGCGCCACGAAATGACCGACCGTCATCTCAGAGGTCATCGTCACGATCTTTTCCGCCGTCATGCCAATGGTGACGTTGTCGAGCACACCCATATCTGTCTGGTCCGCGTTGAATATAAACTGGCGGCATCTCTGATGCCGCCAGCAACGTTGTTTGTAGGAGGGCTACGGCTCCGACTCGGCCATCTACGCTTTGGGCATGACGCCCGGGCCGCCGTCCGGCCATTTGGCGATGGTCGCTTCGTCTATATTGAGATGCTGGGCAACCAACGCCGGCGGCGTATGCGTCAGCCAGTTGGACAGCGAAATCTCTTCATACTGGGGTGCCCTGAAGACCCCGATAAACACCAGGTCCGTGTCGCCTACATTCTCAACATAGTGCCCCAGGTTTTTCTTGACGTAGCCGATGTCTCCAGCATTGAAGTCCATCGTCATCGCATTCGGGCCGGTATTGAACACCGTCATGCGGCCCTTGCCCTTGATGTAATACTGCCACTCGTCGGCGTTCGGATGCCAGTGCATCTCGCGCACCCCGCCGGGACGAACCGTTACCAGCGCGGCTGCAACCGTCGTTGAGACCATGAAGTTGCTGCTGTCGGCAACCCGCACGTCGCCGCCTTTGGATTCTTTCGTCGGAGCTGACGCTCCCAGCCGGAAGATAAAGGGATGGGGTGGAACGCCCCCGGTTTTTCCGATTGCAGCGCGGTCCGCTGCCAGATCGCCAGGCAGCTTGCCCTGGAAGATCCAGAGATCTTGCAGCGGAATCTTCGCGAACGTCTCGGCCGGAACGCCGAAATTCTTGGCGAGCACTTCGGGGGGCGTATGGGCGAACCAGTCCGTCACCAATAGCGTATTGAACTCGCTGGCGTCGCCGTCGTCAAAGCAGATCACGAATTCGCAACCGTCCGGGCCGAGACCCTGCAACGAATGCGGGTAGCCCGCCGGAAAATACCAAAGGTCGCCCTCTTTGACGTCCGCAACGTACGGCCGGCCCATGGTGTCGAGAACCGTCACGCGGCAATTGCCGTAAGTCATGATCGCCCACTCGGCGGCCTGGTGCCAGTGTAATTCCCTGATGCCACCGGACGTCAGCCGCATGTTGACGCCCGAGATCGTTTTCGAAATTGCGAAATCTTCCTGCGTCACCTGGCGTGCCCAGCCGCCGTTCTGGACGCGCTTCGGCGCGTTGTTGAAGGAGGCCCAGTCCAGCGGCATGCCGCCGACGTCGGTCGGCGGCGGAAATTGTGCTGACGGAAACTGGTTGCCGAGGGCTGGGTTTTGCGGGCCGGGATCGGCAAGAGTTCCCGGACCCTTCGCATTGATGGCGCCTTGCGGCGGCAGGTCCGGATTCCCGAACGAGGCAGCCCGTGCGGCGCTTGCTGTCATGACAGCGCCCGCAGCGGACACTGCCAACACTTCTCTTCGCGAAAACATGATGGTCACTCCTCGGCAATTCAATTGATGGTGTATGGGAGATAAGGTCTCGATTACCGTGAGCCATTAAATTAACTTTCAATCTTACCGATCGAGCCGGGTACGAATCCTTGTCGTGCTCCGCGAGGTGCGGTGTTCTACGGTGTTCCAATCTTCCATCGTGGCGCGCCATCTGCACGATAGTCGACATCTGCGATCTCCCATCCGCCTCCCAGGGCGCGGTAAAGATTGACGAGATTTGTCGCAATCAGCGTGTCGCTGTCGGCAAGATCATTTTCGCTCTGCAGCAACTGGGCTTGCGTCGTGATGACATTCAGGAAGTCGATCGCACCCTCCGAGTAACGTTGCCTGGCGGCTTGCAGCGCGGCCTGATTTTCAGTGACGGAGCGGGCAACATCGCCGCGTCGGCGTTGCGATTCGCGATAGGCCGTCAGGGCGTCGTCGACCTCCTTCCAGGCCCGCAAGACCGTTTTCTGAAAGAAGATAGCCGCCTCCCGCTGTTGTGATTCGCGCAGCGCCAAGGTGCCCTTCAACTGCCCTCCTTCGAAGATCGGGATCGAAATCGACGGCCCCACCGCGAATGCGGTCGACGTCGGGGTAAACAGATTGCTCAGGTGCAAGCTTTCCACGTTGGCGGCGCCGTTCAACGTCACGTCAGGGTAGAAGCTCGCCACCGCGACGCCGGTCTGTGCCGTGGCTTCATGCAGGTGCGCCTCGGCTTCGCGTACGTCCGGGCGGCGGCGCACGAGCGTTCCGCGCAAGCCCACCGGAACCCTGTGCGGCACGCGCGGCAGCATCCGGGAGCGGCGCAACTCGGCCTCGAGCGCGCGGGGAGCATCGCCCAACAGCAATCCGATGGCGTTGATGAGCTCCACCTCCTGGATGCGCAACGGCGGCAGGGTCGCGGCGATGGTGGCCTGCTGAGCCCGGGCTTGTGCCAGGTCGAGCGTGGTGGCGACCCCGCCGCCGAAACGCTGGTTCACCAAATCCACGTTCTCTCCCGCGAGACGGAGGTTGCGCTTCGCGATCTCAAGCCGGTCCTGCGTTCCGCGCAATAGCATGTAGCTTTGCGCCAGCTCGGCGAGCGCCGCCAGCGCGACGCCGTGCCGGTTCTCCACGGCCGCCAAGGTCTCGGCATCGGCCGCTTCCACGGCCCGACGAACCCGACCGAACAGGTCCAGCTGCCATGATGACGTGAGGCCTTCCCGAAAAAGAGCGTATTCCAAAGGCGCGTCGGGTTGTTTTACGAAGATCGTACTGTTCGGGCTCGCCCGATTATAAGTATTTGATGATAGCCCATCGATATGCGGCAATCCCTGAGCGACTGCGACCTGGCGCTGCGCCACGCCCTGGACCACACGTTCCGCCGCCGTCTTGAGGTCGAGGTTTTGGGCCACCAGCCTTTCGACGAGCGAGGACAGCTGAGAGTCCCGGAAGCTTTTCCACCAAGTCGCATCGATCTTGCCCTCGACCGTTCGGCTGGGCAGGTCCACGGTCTCCAGCGGCATCCGCTTTGGGGCCGCGGCAATCTCCGGGCTCTGGTAGTCCGGCCCCACGGTGCAGCCGGCCAGACCGATGCCTAACATCGGACCGGAGAGGCGCGCCGCAAGTCGTAAGGCACGCACCAATCAATGCCCGGTCACGCGGTCGCTTGATCTGCGCTGCTCGTCCACCACATCCTCCAATCCCGTATGGATGGTAGTCTCGACCGACAAGCCCATGCGCAGGAGCTTAGCCAAAGGTTGCCCGGGCGTCACCACAATCTTGACCGGCAGCCGTTGCACGATCTTGGTAAAATTGCCGGTGGCATTGTTGGGCGCGATCGGCGCAAAGGCAACGCCGGAGGCCGGCGGCACGCTGTCCACGGTCCCTTTGAGGTCGATGTCATAGGCGTCCAGATGGATGGTGACGGGCTGGCCGCTGCGGACGTGCAGCAGAGCCACCTCGCGATAGTTCGATTCGATATAGACTTCGTCGAGCGGTACAACAGTCATCAACGTCGTGCCGGGGCCGACGTAGTTGCCGACCTGTACGGACCGCTCGCCCACCATGCCGTCGATCGGTGCCCGAATTTGTGTATAGGACAGATTAAGCTTGGCCTGTTCAAGTTGAGCCTCATCGGCCCTGACCGCGGCCTCCGCCGCAGATCTCTGGGCCTTGAGCACGTCCAATTGCTGGCGTGCCGCATCGAGCGAAGCTTCAGCGCTGTCCAGCGAGGCCTGACGCTGCTGAAGCGTGCTGTCGGCTTGCTGGTGTTCCCGCATTGTGCCGGCTCCCGTCGTGGCGAGGTTACCGTAGCGGCGCGCGTCGGCCTGCGCAAAAGCGAGACTGGCGCGTGCCGACGCAACGGCGGCTTGTTGTTCTTCTATGATCGATGGCTGGCGCGACACATTCGCGGAGATCTCGTCGAATTGCGATCTGTCGCGTGCGACTGCCGCCTCGGCGGAAGCTACGGCGGTCTCATTGTCGCGCGGGTCGAGAGTGGCGAGCACTTGTCCGGTCTTGACGACGTAGTTGTCGTCGACCGGCACCGTGGCGACCTGACCGGAGATGCGCGGTGCGATCGTGGCGTAATGGACCATCACATAAGCATCGTCGGTCCATACGTCCGGGCGTGGCCGGAAAATGATGTACAGGACCGCCACGGCGAAGATCGCCACGAGGAATCCGACCAGAACCAACGGCCAGCGCGGAAGAGGCGAGGGAGACTTGGCGACTTCCTGCGTCTGCGGGCTCTTCGGCGTTTCATCCTTCTGTTGAGGTTGATCGTCGTTGTTGCGCGTCGGGGCCAGGTCCAACTCTTCGTTCCGCTTCGGCTCGGCGGGTGGCGTCTCGAGTTCGGCCATATCCTCTGCCATGCGCCTTCCTAATGCTTTGCAAAGAGGATACGCGGCGGGACGGTGCGGACCGGCAACGTCATCACGACGACCATCAGGAACACGGTCAGGGCTCCGAGGATCAGGAAGGTATCGCTCGCCGATAAAATCGCTACCTGCTGCTCAACGGCATGGCTGAAGGCTTCCAGGCTGTTCGGCGTGCGGAGCTGACCGTCCGGCATCAACGGCGGTGGATATTGGGGCAGCACCCCATTGCTCTGGATTACCCGCCAGCGGTCCTGGCCAGCCTCATCGGCGATGCGGTCGTAATGCAGCGCGTCGCGCCAACGATTGATCAACTCCAGGAACCAGGCGCTCGCTGCCTCAGCGAGGCCGCGCGATGTGTTGACCACGGCAGACGCGAAAGAGCCTTCGGCCGGGCCGGCAACGGTGTTGGTGACCATCATGAGCAGCGGCATGATCACCATCGGCTGACCGACCGCCTGGAGCAGCTGCCATAGATAGAATTGATCCCGGTTCCAATAAACCGTGAGAAAGGACGAGCCAATGCAGGATGCAAGGATCAACGCCAGCCCGATCAGGCTGACCACGCGCGCATCGACCCGTTTGTAATCCAGCAGCAGCGCCATGGCAGGCAGCATCACGAGTTGCGACGCCGCGATCTCCAGCGTGATCAGATTGGACTGCAGCGGTCTGTATCCCTGGACTTCCTGCAGGTATCGCAAGGGCACGTTCGAACCGGATTGACCGATAACCAGAAAGGTGAACAAACCAAGCGCACCATAAGCGAAGTTGCGCCGGCCGAGCATCTGCAGCTTCAGAAGCGGCGAAGGGTGGAACCACTCGTTGATCAATAGCAGCGAGAGCGCGACCGCGCTCACCAGAGCCAGCACGCAGATCAGCCTTGAGTTGAACCAGTCGAGCCGGTCGCCTTGATACAGCATGGTGCTCAGCGCGGCGATCCCAATCATCAGGAGCAACGCGCCGCGCCAGTCCAGCATTCGGAGCCGTTCGTAGTTTGGCTGATCCTGATGCAGACAGTACCAGATCAGAATGCCGGCGAGAGAGCAGAGGGGGATCGTCTGCAGGAATACGAAACGCCAATCCACGATATCGGTCCAAAATGCGCTCACCGTGGCGGCCAGCGCGGGCGTGAAGGTCGCGGTCAAAGCGTAGACGGCCAGGCCGTAGAGCCGAACGTTCGGCGTGACAACGCGCAGGGCCGTGGTCATCAGGAGAGGGATGATCAGGCCCCCCGCGAGGCCCTGCAGCAGGCGCAGAGTGTAGATCGCCTCGATGTTCGGGCTGAACGGGATCAGCACGCTCGAGGCTCCGCATAGCGCGATCGCGAAAAGCGTCCACCGCCTCAATGTGAAGGCCATCATCATCGTTGGCGAGATCGCCATGCCGATGATTTCGGCCGACACATACAGGCTTTCGATCCAGGTTCCGGAATCGTGACCGATCCCGAGTGCACCGCGGACGTCGATGAGCGCGACGGCTGTCACCTGGTCGTTGAATTCAGACGTCATGGCGGCGATGAGGACGCCGCCGAGGCCAAGCAAGGGTTTGATTTCCACGGGGTCCGCCAGGTCATTTCAAGAAGCTACGATCAGGTCGGCATGACTTCCGGCTTGTCCTTGGGGAATTTTGCGATCGTGGCCTCGCTCACGTTCAGATGCTGGGCAACCATCGCCGGCGGTGTCCGAGCAATCCAGTCGGACAGCGAGACATCTGCGAAGTAGGAGCTTCTGAACACTTCGAGGAACTGCAGATCGGTGTCGCCTGTGTTCTTGATATAATGCCCGAGGTTCTTCTTGACGTAGCCGACGTCGCCCGCGTTGAAGTCCATCGTGACGGCGTTCGGGCCGGTGTTGAAGACCGTCATTTGCCCTTTGCCCTTGATCCAGTATTGCCATTCATCGGCGTTGGGGTGCCAGTGCATCTCCCGCAAGCCGCCGGGACGCACTGTCACCAGCGCGGCGGCGACAGTTGTGGAAACGGTGAAGTTGCGGCTATCGGCGATCCGCACCGAACCGCCCTTGGTCTCGCGCGCCGGGGCTCCCGATCCGAGCGAGAAGGTGAACGGGTGCAGCGGTGCGCCCCTTCCGCTCACCGCTTCGCGGTCCGCGGCCAGATCGCCGGGCAGCTTGCCCTGGAAGATGTAGAGGTCGCGCAGTGGAATGTCCTGGAACGTCTCGGCCGGAACGCCGAAGTTCTGGGCGAGGATATCCGGCGGCGTATGCGTGAACCATTCCGACACCAGGAGGGTGGTGAACTCCGAGGCCTTGCCTTCATCGAAGCAGATAATGAATTCGCAGCCGTCCGGGCCGAGGCCCTGCAGCGAATGCGGCAGGCCGGCGGGGAAATACCAGAGGTCGCCTTCCTTCACATCGGCGATATAGGGTCGGCCCAGTTCGTCGAGCGTGGTGATCCGGCAAGTGCCGTAGGTCATGTAGGCCCACTCTGCAAACTGGTGCCAGTGCATCTCGCGGATGCCGCCCGACGTCAGCCGCATGTTGACGCCGGAGATGGTGTCCGCAACCGCGAAGGAGTCTTGGGTTACCTGACGCGCCCAGCCGCCATTCTGAATGCGCCGGGGTGCGTTGTTGAATGACGCCCAGCTCAAGGGCATACTGCCGACGTCGGTCGCCGGCGGGGAAAATGCGCCCGGGAACTGGTCCCTGATCGCCGGGTTCTGCGGACCGGGATCGCTGATGCTCCTTGGATTCTTGGCGTTGATCGCGCCCTGCGGCGGGTCGTTCGGATTGCCGAAGCTGATATCGCTCTTCACCGGCGTGGCATTCGCCGTGGTCATTGACGCTGCCGTCATTACCCCGCCTGCGGCTGTCGCGGCTAACATGTCACGCCTCGAGAACATCGTGTCTTACTCCTCGTGCCAGTGAATTTGAATGATTGTGAGATAGCCGCGAGTTGTTCGTGCGCCATTAAATTGACGTTTAAAAGACACGCCCACCGGATGCTGTCGGGCATTCCGCAATCGCGGCCTTCTCTCCATTCGGATGCGGGCGGATACGAGTGCCGGCATTTGGGACGGCGGCGATCCCGGGTCATTCGGTAGGCACCGGCGTAGCGCCGCCTGGTCTGCCGTCTGCTAGGAAGCTCATTTCCCCACTGATGGTGAGCGGTCTTGGTCAGCTTGAGGCGCGTCGGCTGCTGTCAGCGCGTGGCCCCGTCGAAGCAGATAAATCGAAATCACGAAGATCAAAATAAGCGTTCCCAAGACCCCCAGCTCTACAATTGAGGAGCGGAACAACATCTCGCCTTCAATTGACATGAGGCCTTCCGAGGTTACGCCCGATGACTTGAGGGTTATGACGAGAACGTTTCGGATCGAAGCGATGAGCCCTATGATCAAGAATGGCTCGGGAGTCAACGCACCCGAACGGACGGAACCTCGGACGGTATGCAGGATCTCGATTAGCATAAGCACGAACATCAACCTATCGACGATTAGGAATATCGCGCTGGTGCCGCTCCAGTCACGCATTCCCTCCCACAGAAGGAGCGCCGCACTCGCGAGCGCTAGCAACGCGGTCACAGACAAGAGAATGCCGAGTGCTACATAAACGACGAGCTCGATGCGCAGGAACAGTTCGGTCGAAAGCCGGGTCGCGCGATCTTTTTCAGAGCGTCCGCCGGCCATCCCTTTATTCCTTCACACTCGCGGTCTTCGCACGACCCTGGGTCTCTGGCCGATTAATAGGACCCGGCAGGCGAAGCGACATGCGGCGGACGCGCGATCCATTGAATTGAAGTTTAGAACGGTCGTCCGCGTGTATGTTGTCAGGCCATTCCGCGACCGTCGCGTCCTCTGCATCGAGAATGCCGGGCAACCAATATTGTGGCGGCATTGGCACGGCTGCGATCCCAGGTCATTCGGCGGGCGCCGGCGCTGCCTCACCAGAGGCGCCCTCCGGCTTCTTCTTGTCCCCGAACAGCCAGGTCTGCAGCTTGTCGAGATAGATATAGACGACCGGCGTCGTATAGAGAGTGAGCACCTGCGACAGAGCGAGACCGCCGACGATGGCATAGCCGAGCGGCTGGCGAATCTCCGAGCCGACCCCCGTACCCACCATCATCGGCACGCCGCCGAGCAGCGCTGCCATCGTGGTCATCAGGATGGGCCGGAAGCGCAGGATGCAGGCCTGGTAGATCGACTCTTCGGCCGACAAGCCGTGGCTGTGCTCGACCTGCTGGGCGAAGTCGACCAGCATGATGCCGTTCTTCTTGACGATACCGATCAGCAATATGAGGCCGACGATGGCGATCACGCTCAGATCCACGTGAACCGCCATCAGCAATAGCAGCGCGCCGATGCCGGCCGAAGGCAGGGTGGAGATGATGGTGATCGGATGGATCAGGCTCTCGTACAGCACGCCGAGGATGAGGTAGATGACGAACAGCGATGCGACGATGAGGATCGGCGTGCTCTTCAGCGATGCCCCGAATGCCTGGGCGTTACCCTGAAAGCTGGTCTGAAGCGAAAGTGGGGCGTTGAGATCCTTTTCAACCTTCTGGATGGCGCTGACCGCATCGCCGATCGCGGCGCCCGGCGCGAGATTGAACGAGATCGTTACCGAAGGGAACTGGCCCTGGTGATTGATCACGAGCGGCGCGACCTTCACCACCGAATCGACCAGCGTGGATAACGGCACCTGCTGCCCGCTCGATGATTTGACATAGATGCCGTTGAGCGCTTCGGGTCCGTACTGGAATTTTGGATTGACCTCCAGAATGACATGGTATTGCTGCAGGGTGGTATAAATGGTCGAGACAATGCGTTGGCCGAAAGCGTCATCGAGCGTGTTGTCGATCGTGTAGGGCAGGATGCCGTAGCTCGAGGCGACCTCACGTTTGATGGTGATGTCGAGCAGCGGCCCGGCATTGAGCTGATCGGTGGTGACGTCGGCAATACTGGGGATCGCCTTCAACTTGTCGAGGAACAGCGCGGACCAGTGATCGAGCTCGCCGGGATCGGCGTCGTTCAGGGTGTACTGAAACTGCGTCTTGTTCAGCCGCGCGCCGATGGTGATGTCCTGCGCGGGTTGCATATAGAGCGTGATGCCCTGGATCTTGGCGAGGTTGGTCTGCAACCGCGCGATCACCTTGTCGATCTTGTCGCGCTGGTTTGCGGGCTTGAGCTGAATGTAAACGCGGCCGTCGTTGAGCGTGTAGACGCCGCCGCCGGCGCCCACCGCCGCACCAACTGTGTCGACGGCCGGATCCCGCATGATGGCATCTTGCAGCGCCTGCTGGCGTTCCAACATGGCCTGGAAGGAAATATCCTGCGCCGCCTCGGACTGGCCGATGATCAAGCCGGTATCCTGTTGGGGAAAGAAACCCTTGGGAATGATGACGTAGAGATATCCGGTCAGCGCAATGGTGCCGAACATCACCATCAGCGTGATGAATTGGTGCCGGAGCACGATCTTGAGACCTGCCTCATAGACGTGGAGCAGGCCATCGAAGCCGCGTTCGGACATCCGGTAGAGCCATCCGTGCTCCTTCTTCTCCGGCTTTAGCAGGTAGGCGCACATCATCGGCGTCAGCGTCCGCGAGATCACCAGCGAGAGCACGAGCGCCACGCTCACGGTCATCGCGAACTCGCGGAACAGCAATCCGACATAGCCGCTCATCAGGAACAGCGGAATGAACACGGCAATGAGCGAGAACGTGATCGCCATCACGGTGAATCCGATCTCGCCGGAGCCTTTCATCGCCGCATCATACGGCGAGAGGCCTTCCTCGATATGCCGCACGATATTCTCGATCTCGACGACGGCGTCATCGACGACGAATCCGACCGCGATCGACAAGGCCATCAGCGAGAGGTTATCCAGACTGTAACCCATTTCGTAGAGCACGGCGAAGGTGCCGACCAGCGCCAGCGGCACGGTGACGGCTGGGATAATGGTCGCCCAGAAACTACGCAGGAATATGAAGATCACCATTACGACGAGCGCCACGGTCAGCAGCAACGTGAATTGCACGTCGCTGAGCGAAGCGCGGATGGTCTGAGTGCGATCTGAAATGACGCTTATCTTCACGGCAGCCGGGATCGATGCCTGGAGCACAGGCATCATCGCTTTGACCTTACCTACGGTCTCGACGACGTTGGCGCCGGGCTGGCGCTGGACCGTCAGAATGATTGCCCGCTTCTGGTTGAACCAGGCGGAAATCAGCTCGTTCTCTCCGGCGCTGACGGCGTGGCCGATATCGCGGATGCGGACCGGCGATCCGTTGCGATAGGCGATGACAAGGTCATCGTATTTGTCGGGCTGGAACAGCTGGTCGTTGGTATTGAGCGTGTAGGTCTGGCGCGGGCTGTTGAGCGTGCCTTTCGGAAGGTCGACATTGGCCTGGCCGAGTACCGTGCGCACATCCTCGAGATTGATGCCGCGCGCCGCCAGCGCCTCCGGATCAACCTGCACGCGGACGGTCGGCTGCTGCTCACCTCCGACGCCCACGAGGCCGACACCGGATATCTGCGAGATCTTTTGCAGCAGAATGTTTTGCGCATAGGCGTCGACCACGGTCAGCGGCAGGCTGTCCGAGGTGATGCCGAGCACCAGGATCGGCGTGTCGGCCGGATTGACTTTACGGATGAGCGGCGGATACGGCATATTTTTGGGCAGGTAGGCGGCCGCGGCGTTGATCGCCGACAACGTGTCGGCGACCGCCCCATCGATCGGACGGCTCAACTCGAACTGCAGGGTGATCTGGGTGTAGCCGAGCGCGCTCGACGACGTCATCTGCGTAAGGCCGGGGATCTCACCGAACTGCAACTCGAGCGGCGAGGCCACCGTGGAGGCCATGGTCTGCGGGTCGGTGCCTGGCAGCTGCGCCGTCACCGTCAGCGTCGGATAGTTGACGCTCGGAAGCGACGCCACCGGCAACAGCGGATAGGCGATCAGGCCGCCCGCCAACAACCCTACCATCAGCAGTGCGGTCGCGATCGGCCGTTGGATGAACGGTGCTGAAATATTCATGGGATCGGCGCCTGTAGCGCGTCTTGCGCGGCTGCTTCCTGTGCCGCCTGGCCGTGCAATATCGTGACATGCGTGCCTGGCTGCAGCTTGTATTGTCCGTCGACCACGACCTGCTCATTGGCCTTGAGGCCGGAATCAATCAATGCCTGGCCGTCACTGGTTTGCGCGACCTTGATTGGGCGGATTGCCACCGTGTCGTCAGGATTGACGACATAAGCGTAGGGTCCTTTCGCACCTTGCTGCACGACCGCTGCGGGAACGGTCAGGCCGTCATGCCGCGTATCGACGAGCAGCCGCGCGTTGACAAGCTCGCCCGGCCAGAGCTTGTTCGCCTTGTTGTCAAAGTTCGCCTTGAGCTGAATCGAGCCCGTGGTCTGCAGGATCTCATTATTGACGAGGCCGAGCACGCCTTGATCCAGCTGCATCGAATTATCCTGGTTGTAGGCAAAAACCGTGAGCGGGCTCTTGGTTTTTTGCTGCTGCTGCTGGATTTGCGGCAGGCTCGTCTCCGGCAGAGTGAATATCAGCGAAATCGGATGAAGCTGGGTGACGACGACGAGGCCGTTCGTGTTTGACGGGCTGATGATGTTGCCGACGTCGATCTGACGAATGCCAACCACGCCATCGATCGGCGACGTCAGGCGCGTGTAGGAGAGCTGCACCTTGGCGGCGTCGATCAGCGCCTGGTCCGTCTTGATCGCCGCTTGCAGCTCGCCGACCTGCGCCTGCTGGGTCTCGATCAATTGCGGGGTGGCCCAGCCCTTGTTCCCCAATGTGGTGTAGCGGGTGAGATTGGCCTCCGCATTCTTGAGCTGGGCCTGATCGCGTTCCAGATTTCCGGTGTATTGCTCGATCAGCGCCTGATAGGGACGCGGATCGATCTGGGCGAGCAGGTCGCCGGCATGCACGGTCTGGCCTTCGGTGAAATTGATGCTGATGATTTGCCCCTGGATCTGGGCACGCACGACATCGGTGTTGTACGCAATCACCGTGCCGACGCCGGTCAGATAGATCGGGACGTCATGCTGGGCGACCGTCCCGGCGACGATCGGTACCTTGGGTGGAGCGGGCGTGGCATCGACCTTCTCCAACGGCTGGATATGCGTGAAGTACGCACCTCCGGCCGCAAGCGCCGCAATCAGCAAGACGGCAGGGATGACGACTTTCTTCTTCATGACCGCTCTCTCTCACAGACCAAAGAATTGCTTCACGGGATGGTGGTGGTTCCCGTCGGTGAAATCGTGGGGATTGTTGGTACCGACGAACGCGACCCCACGCTGCCTGTAACGGGCAATACGCTTGGCGTTGGTACCACTTGTGCGGCGCTAACCCCGAGATTGCCGATCCCGGTAGAATCCAACGGAACTCCAACTCGAGCGGCGCCGCTCGTCATGGTGGATGAGGTTGACGTTGGGTTCGACGACGCAGCAAGGCTGCTCGAACCGGAGCCGCACATTCCCGTCAGCCCCGACGTTTCCACCATTCCTGAGGATGTCGCTTCTCCCGATGTCGCGGAGATTGCCGTCGACGTCGATATTCCCGACGAGGTTGATGTTCCCGACGTCGCCATGCTGCCCGAATTTGCTCCGGTGGCAGGCGTCGCTGTTCCGGTTGCCATCGCCAATCCGCCGCCGTCATAGGTCGAGGGCGATCCGAACGTTCCCATTGGCGAAGTCGCCAAGGTCGAACATGCCCCCGCGCCGCTGCTCGTGCTTGGAACGCTAATCGTGCCGGTGATGCCGTTCGGTACCGGCGTGACCGTGGGCGCTGCGCCCACCTGCAGGCCATTCGGGCCGACCGGTGCACCGGGCACCGTACCAAGCGAAGAGGTGATGCCGAGTGGAGGCATGACGGTGCCGACCTGGGCGAATGCGGGGCTGCAGCTCAGCAAGGACCCGACGGTCGCGAAGATAAACAATGGTCGCATAAAGGACTCTCCGATCATGGCCGTTGACAAAGGATGGAATCCCTCTGGAGCCGCGCCGGGATCGACGTGCCGGTAACCCCGGCGTTGCCCGCGCCGGCGAAGTTTCGGACGCCCAGGCTGGAGCCGGGGTTCGTGCACGCCGGATTGGTGGATGTGGTCGTGGACGAAGTCGCCGTTGAAAGCGTGGGTATCACGGGCAGCGAAGCACTCGGCCCTACAGTGCCTGTAATGGGTAATACGTTTGGCACCGGTACGGGCGGCGTTGAACCGACGCCTAGATTGCCGATCTCGAAAGATCCGAACGGAATTCCGGTTCGAGCGCCGCCGCCCGGCGTGGTGGGCAACGTTGACGTCGGACTGGACGATGCAGCGATACTGCCTGAGCCGGAGCCGCACATTCCCGACATTCCCGATGTGTCCAGAATCCCCGGGGATCCCGAGGTTACCGGCATTTCCGGCGTCACCGTTATTGGAGGCAACGTTGTTGCCCCCGAGGTCGTGGTGGTGGTTGGCGTCGCCGTGGTGCCTGAACCTGCCGCGGTGGCGGGCGCCGCGGTTCCGACTGCCATTCCGCCGCCGTCGAAGCTCGCGGTCGATCCGAACATTTCCGAGGGCGAGGTCGCCACCGTCGTACATGCGGTGGAACTGGTAATGGTTGGAATTGTAATTGTGCCGGTTACGCCGGTCGGTAAAGGACTGACGCCGGGTGATGTGATTTCGGTGCTGCCCAGCGGGATTCCGGTCGGCGAACTTGTCGAACCCGCGGAGATGCCAAGGGGCGAGGTCGCGCCCATCGTCGGCGTCGGGGTGACGGTCCCGTCAAATGGTACGTCAACCTGCGCCATGGCGGGGTTGCCGACGAAGAGCGCTGGGAGCACCGCTGCAATCAGCAGAAGTCTTGTTGGCGTTCTCGGTTTTCCGGCCGAGCCGCCGCGACAGGCACCTACGTCGATCATTGCGACGGGTTTGCTTGCTGTGAAGCTATCGGACATCGGTCAATCCTGGGTAACGGTGCATGAAGTCCTGAAAACATCAGCAGCGGCAGATGTTCAATTTCTTGTCCAGCGCATCATCCAGTTTCTGTTGTTCCGCGTCGAACTCAGAAAGCCTCCGTTGCTCCGCCTCGCTCGCTGGAGAGCGCGGCTGGAAATCGTCGGCGCGCGGCTGCACGTGAACGGCCGGCGCTCCGGCAGGCGCCGGGGTTGCTGATCCAGCGAGTGGCTCGGCTCGAACAACCAGGCTAGTTGAAATCAGAATGCTCGCGAGGATCGGTGTCGCGAGAAGAACGGCACGCATGAAGTTGCTCCCGAGTTTCGAAGAAAAGTGCTGACCTTTATGCCGCGGCTAATTCAGTTTCTCTTCGCCAGAAGGTGGCTAGCTTGGCGCACCCGTTCAATTAAATACGCATTTATTGTCCTGACGCGGATCGTGCCGACCAAATCCAATTGTGTGCCGCTGTACCGGAACTCGCTTTGAGACATTGATCGGCCGGCGAGCGGTCGCTTCACTCTAAAAGTAATTTTAGTTGAGCGGCTCACGGCCGGCCCCGATGTCTATCGACCACCAGCGCCGGAAATATCCAAACAGTCGGCAAGCATCTCTCGGCGAGATATTGCCCCGCTAAGGAAAGCCCCATGAGCAAAGATGATCTCGCAGGCGTCAGCGACTATGAAGGAGCTGCGGCGGGGTGGGGCGCCCTGAAGGCTGTTGCGGACGCCGTTCGCGGCCAGAAGGCCATCGTCAAGGAGACGCGTGGTCTGCTTACCATGAATCAGCCGCACGGATTCGATTGCCCGGGCTGCGCCTGGCCCGATCCAAAACATACCTCGTCGTTCGAGTTCTGCGAGAACGGAGCCAAAGCGGTCTCATGGGAGGCCACGGCCAAGCGGACGACACCGGAATTCTTTGCGGCGCATCCCGTCAGCGAACTTTTGACATGGCCGGATTTCGACCTGGAGAACGAGGGCCGTCTGACGCATCCGATGGCCTATGACCAGACCACGGATCGATACCTGCCGATTTCATGGGACGAGGCGCTGAAACGAATCGGTACCGCGCTGCGGGCGTTGCCGAATCCCGATATGGCGGAGTTTTACACCTCCGGCCGGGCATCCAACGAGGCTGCTTTTCTCTATCAGCTGTTTGCGCGTGAATTCGGAACCAACAATTTTCCGGATTGCTCGAATATGTGCCATGAGGCGACCAGCGTCGGCCTGCCGGAGTCGATCGGCGTCGGCAAGGGAACCGTGACGCTCGAGGATTTCGACCATTGCGACGCCGTGTTTTGCATCGGCCATAATCCCGGCACCAATCATCCGCGCATGCTGACAACGTTGCGCGAGGTCTCGAAGCGAGGCGCGCCGATCGTCGTCTTCAACCCGCTGCGCGAGCGCGGTCTCGAGCGGTTCACTTCCCCGCAGCACCCCGTTGAGATGTTGACGCTGAGCTCGACGCCGATCGCATCGACCTACTACCTGGTGAAGGTCGGTGGCGATATCGCCGTGTTGAAGGGAATGATGAAGACGCTGGTGGCACTCGATGCAAAAAGCCTTTCTGAGGGCGGCCCGGGCGTTCTCGACCGTGAGTTCATCGCACGTCACACGACGGGATTCAAAGACCTGCTGGCAGACCTTCATGCCACCTCTTGGGACGCCATCGAGAAGGCCTCGGGACTGTCGCGATCGGATATTGAGTTCGCCGGCAATATCTACGCCAAGGCGGAGCGGGTCATCATCAGTTACGGCATGGGGATCACCCAGCATCGTCACGGCACGGGGAATGTGCAGCAGATCGCCAATCTGCTGATGCTCCGCGGCAATATCGGGCGCCAGGGCGCCGGCATTTCTCCACTGCGCGGCCACTCCAATGTGCAGGGCGACCGCACGGTCGGTATTACCGAGGTTCCGAATGACGCCCTTCTCGACGGTTTGGCCCGCGTCTTCGGGTTCGAGCCGCCGCGCCGCAAGGGCCACAACGCGATCGAAGCCATCGAGGCGATCCGGGATGGACGCTCGAAGGCGCTGGTCTGCCTCGGCGGCAATTTGGCCGTTGCGATGGCCGATCAGGAAGTCACCTTCAAGGCGATGCGGAACCTCGATCTCGCGGTGCATATCGCCACCAAGCTCAATCGCACGCATTTGCTGTTGGCAAAACAGTCCTTCATCCTTCCCTGTTTGGGACGTACGGAGATTGATACTCAGGCGACCGGCCCCCAGTCGATCACCGTGGAAGATTCGATGTCGATGGTTCACGCCTCACGGGGCGGCCTGAAACCCGCCTCCGAGCACCTCAAATCAGAACCGGCAATTATCGCAGCGATGGCTCTGGCCACATTGCCGAACACGCGGGTCGGATGGGCGGAGTTGGTTGGCGATTACGGAAAGATCCGCGATTGCATCGAAGCGGTGTTTCCGGAATTCGCCGAGTTCAATGCCCGCATCCAGAAGCCGGGTGGGTTTCGGCTGTATGTCGCTGCGTCGGAGCGCGAGTGGCTGACGCCGACCAAGAAGGCCAATTTTCTGGTCTGTCCTAGAATAGATGAAGATCCGCGGGTGGCCGATCGCGATGTCCTCACCCTTGCGACAATCAGGAGCCACGATCAGTACAACACGACGATCTACGGCCTGAACGACCGCTATCGCGGAATCACGGGGCGGCGCGACGTCGTGTTCGTCAACGAACGCGATCTCGCAAGCCGCGGGCTGAAGCATGGCGACCTCGTCGATATTGCCGTCGTGCCTGGATCGAAGCCGGGCGAGCGTGTCATGCGGAAACTGACCGCGGTCGCGTTCCATATCGCCCAGGGCTCCGTCGCGGCCTATTATCCCGAGGCGAATGTCCTGGTTGCGCTCGATCATCACGACGTCAAGTCCGGGACGCCTTCCTACAAGTCGATACCGGTTCTGCTTCGCGCTTCCAGAGGCTAAACGCGGAATGCATTTGGGCACGCGCCGGGCATCGATCCCCGGATGTTAGAGCCTGACCGGACACGCAGCCAGAAGTTTTCGGACTCTTCGAGGTTGACTTTCTTTTTCGTCATGGCCGGGCATAGCCGTCCGAAGGACGGCTATGCCCGGCCATGACGAGTCTTGCGGCCGGAGGTCGAGCGCGTCGCTTAGGCGGCGCAGACCTCGGCTCTGCGAGCGTTGCGCAATTCCGGGCGGCTGGGCCCGCGCCGCTGCGTCTCCACCTCTGCGACGAGCTTCTTGGTGGCCTTTCGCACCTTCTCGAACGCGCGCGTCTCGATCTGCCGGATGCGTTCACGGGAGACGTTGAATTCCAATGCAAGCTCTTCCAGCGTCAACGGTGCGTCGGTCAAATGGCGCGCCTCGAAGATGCGACGTTCGCGGCCGCTCAGTACATCGATGGCGCTTAGGAGCGCCTCATGCCGATGCTCTTTCTCGTCCTGTTCGGCGACGATAGCTTCGGGCGAGGGAGACTGATCGATGAGGTAGGTTTGCCATTCTTCGGCGTCGCCATCCTCGTGGATCGGCGCATTCAGCGATGTATCGCCGGCGAGGCGGCGGTTCATGTCGATGACCTCTCGCTCGGGTACATTGAGGCTGTTCGCGATTGAGGTGACCTGATCGGGGCGCAGGTCGCCGCCGCTTTCGAGGGCCGAGATCTTGCGTTTCGCCGAGCGCAGCTTGAAAAACAGCTTCCGCTGGCTGGCGGTGGTGCCGATCTTCACCAGTGACCACGAACGCAGAATGTAATCCTGGATCGAAGCCTTGATCCACCACATCGCATAAGTGGCAAAGCGAAAGCCTTTTTCCGGCTCAAAGCGGTTCAATGCCTGCATCAGACCGACATTGCCCTCGGAGATGATCTCCGAGATCGGCAGGCCATAGCCGCGGTAGCCCATGGCGATCTTGGCGGCGAGACGGAGATGGCTGGTCACAAGCTGGTGCCCGGCGTCACGGTCGCCGTGCTCGCGCCAACGTTTGGCCAAGCTGTACTCTTGGCTCTTTTCGAGCATCTCGAAACGGCGAATGTCGTTGAGATAACCGTCGCCGATCCTGACTTTGACGAACGCGAGTTCGCGCCGGGTTCCAGAAGTAGGGCTTCGAAATTGTCCCTCAATGCTCATTGGTCTCTCCGTCCGGGAAATTGAAAGCCTTGCGGCTTGAAATTCGAGCTGACCAGTCAATGATAAGGGGAGCGCACCGGGGAGCCATTAAATTGGGGTTTAGGACCCTAAATTCGAATCTAATCGGGCGATCAGAATTTAGGCAGGTGGCCTTGATGCCGCATGCAGCGGCATCAAGGTTGCGTGACTTGCTCTGGCGAGCGCACATTCGCTCGCCAGTCGAGCGCTGTGCATGCAGGGAAGCGGAAGCCGCGCGGCGGCCGCTTCCGGACGACATTCAGTAGGCGCAGGTGTACGGCAAGGTTGCCGCATCGTATGGGTAATAGGGGCAATCAAGGCCGTAATCGTAAAAGCCGCGGCGGGCGAAATGATCGCGACGAATACCGTTCATGTGACCGACCCTGAAGCCGCCGACATGACCTTCGCCGAGACGGCCGATATGTGCGCCGCCCAGACCACCGATACGGGCGCCACCGAGGCCACCGATGTGGGCCCCGCCGAAGCCACCCATGTGAGCGCCACCGAAGCCACCCATATGGCCGCCACCGAAGCCGCCCATGTGGCCGCCGCCGCCGCCACCATGGCCACCGCCACCGCCGCCGCCGCCGCCGCGCGCTTGCGCAGCATTGGCGAGAAGGCTGCCGGCAAGCACCGCACTCGCCAAAACCATCATCACTCGTAGTTTCATCGTATTCTCCTTTTGGGAACAGGCGGCGCTTGCCGCCACATGGCTCTGTCAGACGCCGGCGCCGAGCAAGGACACAACGTCAGCGTCGCGATGATCTGGAGATGGAGACGTTTCTCGGCGGTCTCCACTAAATTCGAGTTCAACGAACCCGAACCGCCGTGAGTGAGCCTCTCAAAAAGAGCGGACGGCGCGCGCCCGCTTCATTCAGGGGGCATAAGGCACGGCGCGCGCCGCCCAGTTGACAGCCGGATGATGTCGCCTCGAGAGAGATAGGCGTGGCTGCTTGGAAGATGATTTGGGCTGGCGGGGCCATTTGCACCATTAAATAGTGATTTAGGTTGCGCGCCTCGCTTCTTGGTGATCGGGGTAGGACCAGCGCTGCCAGCAGGTTGCATCAATTCAGGAGCATGTTGGCCGGCCAGCCATCCTTATCCGGGCTGCGGGCGTAGCCCGTCCTGCCTGACGCTCTTGCCGTCGGAACATGCCTCTCGACCGTGCTTTTCTCGTGCCAGCGATAGTCATTTTGGAAATACGGCGTTGGCCTTGCGAACGCGCAGGCGCTGCCGATTAAGGTGAATGTAACGCAAAGCGTTATCAATTTGTAACTGGTGTTCATGTCTCATTCTCCAGACCCGCTTCATCAGCCGGTACGGCCGACGACGGAGTTATCTCGTCCTGTTCCGCGCTGAGTTTTGTTCAATGCTCCGATGAGGAGACCGAACCAGCGACCGCTTTATTCCCGAGGAAGCAAGACGTCTGATAACCTTGGGCAAAGCTGGCGCTGCAACGGATCTAAGTCGCGGGCCTATTTCGCACCAATAAATAGCGCTTTAGGATTGCCCGCATTGCGGCTGCGATCGGGCAGGACGATGCCTGTTCTCCGAAAGCTAAATTCGTTTTTAGTTGAGAACGCCTGGTCAGGCCGCGATGTCTAGTAACTGGGGATGCGTCGGAGCATGGATGATGGATGCGGCCTTGGTTGTGGATCGCCAGAGTTGGCGGGCAAACGGTCCGAGCTTGGGCAATCGTTCGATTCCGCAGGAGACCGCGGTGGCGCTTACGTATAATGGCGGGACCTATGCGGTCATGATGGCAACACCTCGGGATCTCAGAGATTTTGCGGTTGGCTTCAGCCTCAGCGAAGGCGTCGTCAACTCTGTTGCCGATATCGAATCGCTAGATCTCGTGCGTCTCGGTGACGGTGTTGAACTGCGGATGTGGCTCGGCGGGCCAAAAGCCGATCGCCTGCAGGAGCGGCGGCGACATATCGCGGGGCCGACAGGGTGCGGATTGTGCGGCATCGAGTCGATCGCAGAAGCCATGCGTCCTGCGGCCATTGTCGGACACGGCCGGCATTTCTCCTCGGAAGAGATCATGGCCGCCATGCGCGATCTCCCTTCGCGTCAAAAGCTCAACATAGAGACCCGCGCGGTTCATGCCGCGGCATTTTGGGATGCGACCCGCGGCATCGTTGCCCTGCGCGAGGACGTTGGCCGTCACAACGCTCTTGACAAGCTCGCGGGCGCGCTAGCCCGCTCGTCGGCCGCGGCGAGCGAGGGCATCATCCTTCTAACCAGCCGGGTGTCGGTTGAGATGGTGCAAAAGAGCGCCGCGATCGGTGCGCCGGTCATGGTGTCGGTTTCGGCGCCGACCGCGCTCGCCGTCCGTATGGCCGATGCCGCAGGCATCACGCTTGTCGCCGTTGCGCGCGCGGATGGCTTCGAAGTGTTTACGCACCCCCACCGAATTTTGTAGGCGGCCGCTGACGGTGGCGGTTGCCGGTGAGGGCCTTGTCACAGCTCTAAACGCCAAGCTGAAATAACAAAATTGCTAACCGGAAGTGACGCGATAGTTACCTCGCTTAGTCGGCGACAACCTATCTCATTGGAGACAGGCCGCATCTGCGCGAGGTCTCGCGCCAGCGCGTCCGTGTCTGAACACGGAAGATTGAGATTTAACGGAGACTACAATGCAAAATACAGTTCTAACCATACTCGGCGCGTCGATGATTATCGCATCGACGGTCCAATGGGCCGCCGCAGCTGAGCGCCATACTCACAAAATGGAGCGCGCACGAGCGACTGCGAGCCAGCAGTTCCGCAACGCCAACGACTCGCTTGCCTGGCCGTCTGTCGAACAACAGATCTTGTCCGACTACAGCGAGGGCCACGTGATCTCGGCGCCGGCCGGTCGCTAATCGCCGATCCCTATCTGACCACGTCATGGCCGGGCTTGTCCCAGCCATCCACGTCTTTCTTGCTTTGCCGCCCTAAGACGTGGATGCCCGGGACAAGCCCGGGCATGACGAGTTTCACTTGACAGTGTCGGGGCTTTTTGCGTGGCGTTGTCCTAAGTAGCCGGCTTCGGTGCCGAGCCGGGGCGAGCCGACGACACCCGCCAAACCGTGTTTCCAACGTCGTCGGCGATCAGCAATCCGCCGCTCCGATCGATTGCCAGACCAACCGGTCTTCCGCGCGCGTGACTATTGGCATCGAGGAAGCCGGTGACGACGTCCTGCGCCAGGTCGCTCGGCTTTCCATGGCTGAATGGTACGAACACCACCTTGTAACCGTTCAGAGGAGTTCGATCCCAGCTTCCGTGTTCGGCGACGAACGCACCGCCGCGGTAGTTCGCGGGAAGCTCAGTGCCGTTGTACATGGCGACCCCCAACGGTGCCACGTGGGAGGAGAGCGCGTAGTCCGGCACAATCGCCTTGGCCACGAGATCAGGCCGCTGCGGCTGCACACGCGGGTCCAGATGCTGGCCAAAATAGCTATAGGGCCAGCCATAGAAGCCTCCGTCCTGTACCGAGGTCAGATAGTCCGGCACCAGATCAGGCCCGATCTCATCGCGTTCGTTGACGATGGCCCACAGCTTGTGGGTCTCGGGCTCCCACGCAAGGCCGGTAGGATTGCGCGTCCCGCTCGCGAAGATGCGATGCGCGCCTGACGCGCGGTCGACTTCCCAGATCGCGGCGCGTTCGTATTCCGCTCCGATTCCGTTTTCGGTGATGTTGCTGTTTGAGCCGACACCGACATAGAGCTTGGAGCCATCCGGGCTGGCCAACAAAGCTTTGGTCCAGTGATGATCGATCGGGCCGCCGGGAAGGTCGGTGAGTTTGGTGCCGGGGGCGGTGATGCTGGTTTGTCCTTCCTGATAGGGATAGCGGACGATCGCATCGGTGTTGGCGACGTAAAGATCGTTGCCAACCAGGGCGACGCCAAAGGGTGAATTGAGGTGGTCGAGGAAAACGGTTCGCACCTCGGGAATGCCGTCGCCATTGGTGTCGCGCAGCAGCGTGATGCGGTTGGCGCTTGGCGCCTTGGCGCCCGCGAACGACTGCACCCACCCGGTGATGAAATCCTTCGGCCGGAATACCGGCGCCTTCGGACCGTTGCTCTCCACCACCAGCACGTCGCCATTGGGGAGGACGTAGAGCTGCCGCGGATGTTCAAGACCGGTGGCCAATGCATGGACCTCCAATCCCTGCGGCACCGTCGGCGTTTCGTCTTTACTCCATCCGACGGCTTTCGCGATCCGGATCGGCGGCATCAAATACTGCTGCAGCGCGGGCAGCGGTGGATTGGCCCCGATCTGGCGCGTCGGATCACCGCCATTATCGTCGCAGCCGGTGAGCGCCAGCAGGGACACCGCGGCAAGGAGGACGGCCGGGCGCGGCCGCTTCAGTGAACGTGTAAAGTCGAAGGCGCGCATCATAGGGCCACTCCTTTGCGATGGCGATGAACCAGGGCTGAACCTGCCCAGCCCGTAACCAACAGTATGATCACGACGAGCGCGGAAAGCGTCAGTCCGGTCGGGACCACGGCGGTATAAGCGTCGCGGCTATGAACGAAGGCATTCACCAGTGAGACCGCCAGCGCGAGCACATAGCCAACCACGTGAGGCCAGGCCAGCCTACGAAACCGCTTCCCGAGAGCTACGTCGATCAGGCCAGCGATGACCGCGACGCCTGCCAGGATCAGGCCGATGGTAATCAGCCAGATCGAGAACCTTTCCCACATCACGTCGTCCGTGCGCCAATACATGAGATCGGTGACCAGCGCGCCCGCGAAGCAGGCGATAGGAAACGGCACCAGCGCCGGAAGAATGGCTCGTCCGCGAGGCTTGGCCGTTGATAGTGGATCGGCGTCGCCGACGAGAGCCGTGTCTGTTATTCTGATGTGCTGCATGCTTCAATCCTCATAACGATCCTGCGCCTCTAGCGCGTCCATTGGATACAGATTGACCTCGGCGCCCCCATGCGCGCGAGCAACGTCACGTTGGTGATTGAATATTGCGTCGCCTTCGAACATTGGTCTGCTAAATTCGATTTTATTTTTGGAGCGCTGTTCGACACCCATCGGCGCTCGGTGAACCATACGAAGGCTTGTGTTTAGCGCGTTCACCTCAGCTCTGCGCCCAATAGGGCAGGGCGCAACGGGCAGCGAGGCCGCCTCGTTGCAACACGTCACCGGCCGTATCAGGTTTGTATCGGCAGGGATGAAAGCAGCTTGTCCAGGGTGACCGGAAAATCACGGACCCGCGCACCGCAGGCGTTGTAGATCGCGTTGGCGAGCGATGCGCCGGCGCCGCAGATCCCGAGCTCGCCGATACCTTTGCTCTTCAGCGGGTTGGATTGCTGATCGAGCTCGGGAAGGAAAATGGCGTCGATGGCCGGAATATCGGCGTGCACCGGCACGAGATATTCGGCGAGGTCCCGATTGACGAAGTAGCCGAAGCGGGGATCGAGCGTCATCGCTTCGTGCAGCGCGGCGCCGACGCCGAATACCATTCCGCCGATCGCCTGCGAGCGGGCCGTCTTGGCATTGAGGACGCGGCCGGCGGTGAATACGCCCAGCATACGCCGCAACCGCAGTTCGCCGGTGTCGGCATCGACGCCGACTTCGGCGAAATGCGCACCGTAGGATTGCTGCGAGAATTCCTTGTTGTTGCGGCCGGGCCCGATTTCGCCGTCGGCCTCGATGCCGGTGTCGACAAGATCCGTCAGCTTTATCGAACGTTCGCCCGACGCGATGCGGCCGTCGGCAAAGCGTGCGGTCTTTACGTCCATGCCGGCCTGCTGGGCGAGCTTCTCACGTAGGCTCTCACACGCCTCGAACAGGGCCGAGCCGGAACTGCCGGCTCCCCACGAGCCGCCCGAACCGGCGGCTTCCGGAAAGTTGGTGTCACCGAGTTCGACCCGGACGCGATCGGTCGGCAGACCGAGCATCTCGGCCGTGATCTGCGCCAGGATGGTATAGGTCCCGGTGCCGATGTCGGTCATCGCCATTTGCACCGTCGCGGTACCATCGGGATTCAATCGGACACTGGCGCTCGAGGGCCGAAGCGGGTTGCCCCGCGTCGCCGCCGCCATGCCCATTCCGACCAGCCATCGCCCGTCGCGAACTTGTCCCGGCTTCGCATTGCGCTTGTCCCAACCGAAAAGGCGCGCGCCTTCCTGCATGCAGGCGACCAGGTGCCGGCTGGAATAGGGGATATGCTGTTCCGGATCCTCGCTTGGCTCGTTGCGGAGGCGCAGTTCGATCGGGTCGAGGTTGAGCTTTTCGGCCAGTTCGTCCATCGCGCATTCAAGCGCCATCAGCCCGACGGATTCACCGGGCGCGCGCATCGACGATGCGACCGGAATATCCAGCGGCGCCAGACGATGTCGCGTCAGGCGGTTCGCTCCCGCGTAAAGCGTGCGGGTCTGCAGCGCCGCGCCCTCGTAGGTTTGCTCGCTGGGCAAGTTGCCCGAGAACACATCATGGCCGATCGCGAGCATCCGACCGTCCCGATCGGTCCCCAGGCGAACGCGCTGGATGGTATCCGAACGGTGCGTCGTGACATGAAAGATCTGCTGCCGTGTCAGAGCGGTTTTCACCGGCTGCTTGAGCTGGCGCGACGCGATCGCCGCCAGTATGGCGTCGGCATTGACCCAGAGCTTGCCGCCGAAACCGCCGCCGATGAAGGGACTGATCAGGCGGATATTCTCAACCGGAATTTTCAGGGTTGTTGCGATGACCTTCTGTCCCTGATTGAGCATCTGGTTGGCGGTGTGGAGGATCAGCCTGTCGCCGTCCCACATCGCCAATGTGGCGTGGGGTTCCATCATGGCGTGGCTCTGCAGCGGCGTGGTGTAGGTCACGTCGACCTGGACGGGAGCGCCGGCGAACGCGCCCGCGAAATCTCCGACCGCGCTGTCGGCGGCCGGCGCATCGTCCGGGTGTGGTACGCGCGCCTGATCGAGGTTTTGGCGAAGCGCGTATTTTCCGCTCGACCGGTCGTATTTCACGTCCACCAGATAAGCGGCGGCTCTGGCCTGCTCAAAACTTTCGGCGACGACGAATGCAACCGGCTGGCCGTAATATGTCACTTGCGGTCCCGTCAGCACCGGATGAGCCTCCCGGTGATTGCCGGTACCTTGTGTGGGGGCGTTACGATGGGTGAGCACGAGAACCACGCCCGGCGTGTTTTCCGCAGCGCGCGTATCGAGCGATCTGATCGTTCCCTTTCCGATCGAGGCTTCGACCACGAAGCCGTAGAGCGCGTTTTGCTGTTGCACCTCGTAGGCATAGCGCGCGCCGCCGGTGACTTTCAGCGGCCCGTCGACGCGATCGAGCGGCTTGCCGACGACGCCTTCCGTATCAAGCGCGTTCGAGCCGACAGGTGAGTTCATTTCCATGGATCGGCTCCCTCAGGTCCGGGTAATTTCCGCCAGCACGCCGTGCAGGGTTCGCCGGGTCAATGGAATCTTGAAATCGTTGCCGCCGAATCCGCGGGCGCCGTCGAGAACCGCATTGGCGGCGGCATTGAAGCTGGTGGGATCGGCGGCGACATTGGCGAATTTTTCCTCGGCCTGCGCGGCACGCCATGGCTTGGGGGCGAGGCCGCCGAACGCGAGCCGGGCTGAGCGAATTCGTCCGCGCGCGGTGTCGACGATGGCGGCAACCGAAACCAGCGCAAAGGCGTAGGAGGCGCGGTCACGGACCTTGCGATAGACCTGCACGCCCGGCGGCGGCGGAGGCAGCGCGACCGCCGTGATGATTTCTCCGGATTTGAGCGAGGTCTCGATCTCCGGTGTCTTGCCGGGCAAACGATGCAAATCGGCGATCGGAATCACACGGGCCTCGCCTTCGCGATTGATCGTCTCTACCCGCGCGTCGAGCGCCCGCATTGCCACCGCCATGTCGGAGGGATGGGTGGCGATGCATTGATCGCTGGCGCCGAGGATGGCGTGAATGCGGTTAAGGCCGGCGAGCGCGGCGCAGCCCGAACCCGGACTGCGCTTGTTGCACGGTTTTGTCACATCATAAAAATAGTAACAGCGCGTTCGCTGCAGCAGGTTGCCGCCGGTGGTGGCCTTGTTGCGCAGTTGCGCGCTGGCGCCCGCCAGCAGGGCGCGGCTCAGGACGCCATAGCGCTGTCGCACGCGAGAATCGGCCGCGAGGTCGCTGTTTCGGACCAGCGCGCCGACGCGCAGGCCGCCATCCGGCGTCTCCTCGATTTTGTCGAGCGGCAGCGAATTGATGTCGACCAGCGTCGACGGCGTCTCGACCTGCAACTTCATGAGGTCGAGCAGGTTGGTGCCGCCTGCTATGATTTTTGCGCCAGGCTTCACGGCAGCGGCGGCAGCCCGCGTTGCCGAATCGGCGCGTTGATAAGTGAAGGCCTTCATGTCGGCATCTCCGCGGCCTGTTTGATGGCGGCCACGATGTTCGGATAGGCCGCGCAACGGCAGATGTTGCCGCTCATCCGTTCGCGGATTTCCGCCTCGGTCAGCTCCGGCTGCGGCTGCGCCAGATCGGCCGTGACGTAGCTCGGCATGCCGCTGCGGCTCTCGGCCAGCATTCCGACCGCGGAACAAATCTGGCCCGAGGTGCAGTAGCCGCACTGAAATCCATCATGTTCAACAAAGGCCGCCTGCAACGGATGCAACTTCTCACCCTCGGCCAGCCCCTCGATCGTCGTGACGGATTGCCCGTCATGCATCACCGCCAGCGTCAGGCACGAATTGATGCGGCGGCCTTCGATCAGCACGGTGCAGGCGCCGCACTGGCCGTGATCGCAGCCTTTCTTCGAGCCCGTAAGCGCCAGATGCTCACGCAGCGCGTCCAGCAAGGTCGTGCGCGGATCCAGCGTCAGTGAATGAGAGCGGCCATTGATCCGAAGGTCGACCTGCACAACAGAGGGCGGCGCTCCGTCATCGACCGGACCGGCGGCAAGCGCGGCACGGGGGAGCGTGGTCAGGAGCAGCGCGGTAGTGCCGGTCTCGATCACCGTGCGGCGGGTAATCTCGGTTGCGTTGCGCTCTCTGGCGGATTCGTGTTCGTCCATGACTGTTCCATGTTCGCGACAGCGAGTGAGGGGACCGCAGGAAGACGTCTGGCTTACGGCCAGCTGTCTTCCTGCCGACCGGAGGACGACATCCGGCTTACGGCCAAATGTCGTCCGGAAGATTCACGACGACGGGCGTCGCCGTGCTCCGTACGACAACCCATAGAAACGGCTCCAGTTTCGAAGGGTTTATTTCCATATGCGGCAGGAAGGCGGGAACATGAATGAAATCGCCGGCCTTCGCGCGCGCCGTATGTTCTCCCTTCGCACCCCAGCGTATTTCGCTGACGCCGGAAAGGACGTAGGCGATCGTCTCCTGTTCTCCGTGATGGTGAATTCCTGTCCGCGCTTCCGGTTCTACCTCGAACAGGCCGCCCCAGATCGCCGAAGCGATACCTAGCGTCGAGGCGATTGCCGCGCGGCGTTCGGAGCCCGGCGTCTGCGCCGTTGCGCGATCGAATTCATCTGGGCTGACGATATGGATTGCAGCAGCAGAACTCATGGCGTCCCTGATCGGGTTTGCAAAGCGAACACCGTGAAGCTAGGCGCAGACCGAGCCGAGAGCGATTAAATTGGGGTTTAACGAACTCACGTCGAATTGAGGCGGGACGCGGCTTACTCAGGTTCGAACGTGAATTTTTCTAAAACACAATTTAGCGGCAGCGCCGACGCCGCGTCCCCATCTAGCCGTTACATTGTTAGTAAGGAGACCAAGATGAAATTCACACTGATTGGCGCTGCCGCGATTGCCGCGATGGCCGTTGCAACTCCCGCTCTGGCGCAGCCGGTTGTCTCAAACCCCGGCCGTTGCGCGCAGTACTATCCGGACGCAAACTGCCAGAACCTCGGACCGGGCAATCCCTACACCGATGGCAATTACCAGAACTGGCGGAATGGGAACGCGATGATGCCGCGTCATGTACCGCATCACACGTCGGTATCGCACCGCTAAGGAGGCTTAAAAAAGGCGGCCGGATCGGCCGCCCTTTTTAAGCGCACGATCCGACCTGAGGCGACGGGAACGTGAATTGCAGCCCGAGAGAATGGAGTTTAGCATGAAGGCATTCACGAAATGGACGCCCAATGCAGCAGCGCTAACGCTCGCCGTTGCGCTCAGCGTGCCCCTGTCAATCCCAGCTTTTTCCGAACCGGCTCGCTCGGTTACGGCAATACACGACCAGACTGTTGCTTCGTTCCAGCCTGGCGAACTGGTTCGGCTGCGTTCGGGAGGGCCGGTGATGACCGTTAGCAACGTCAGCGGCGATCAGGTCGATTGCTACTGGATGGACTCGAGCGGTCAACCCAGTGCTGACAAATTTCCGATCTCGGTGCTGAAAAAATTCTAGTGCGGGATCTGGCCGACGGAGCGCTCATATCCGCGCGATTCTTCGGATCTGGATAACCCACCGGAATAGCGTTTGACGCCATCGCGATCGATCAGAAACACCGGGCGGTAATAATCCTGCACCTGCTGGTCCTCGGGCATGACAAAGTGTCGACTGTCCAGGATGAGCCAATTGCCGTCGAGCCGCGCCGCGACAACGGCGTGGTCCTCTTCCCTTGCGTCGTCCCGCAGGATGACGATCCGAAGATCGTCAGAGGAAACACCGACCTCCTCGAGCGCAACAAATTTGGCGATCGCGTAATCTTCGCAATCTCCGGCGCCTTTGGCGAGGGTGGCGAGAGGCGGGCTCCAGACATCCTCCACGCCGTAAAGGGCCTGGTCGCTCATCGGTCTTATTTTCAGATTGATGGCGCGGTTGATTTCGCCCAGGCGGGCGCGACCTTCGAGGCCTCGTGCGCTGTCGACGATCGCCAGGAATTGAAGCGCCGGCTGCGATGGACACGATACCGAATTTTCTTCGCAGATCCTCAGTACACCCCGCTCGCCATCAACTCTGTGTTTGACGTCAAGCCATTTCTCCAGCACCGAACCCGTGGTCACGATCGAGGTTGCAAGCCCGAATGGTTCATCGGCCCGGTCGACGGTTGAAGTTACAGTTCCAGCCAGGATTTCCGTTGGGGCGCAGATCAGTGATAGACCCCACGCAAACAAGATGACGCGCCAGGTGTTGGAACAGCCTGTTCTCGACATGGGCTCTCTGATTATTTTCGGCTCGACCAACCGGGTCTGACGTCGAACGACGTGGTGCCGCGCGGTTACAGGGCGGGCGGTTACAAAGAATGCGAAAGTTCCGACGCTTGTGCTTCAGTTCGGTCTGATCTGAAGCCGGTACACTCAGCGGGCCCCAATTCTAAACTAATCACGAATCGATTTCGTCCAAGCGCGCTTGAAGAAGAACCCCGTGTTTCCCGATCAACAACCCGTGTGCCAGCCACCCGAGCGCGGGGCGCGACCATCGATCGATCAGGTTCCCGAAGGCTGAACGTAACAGAAGACGTAACCGGAGCGGCCCAGGAATACGATGCCGTGTCCGGTCGGATTGCCTCTGTCCCATTTGAGTTTGTTGTTTGGAATTTCGATTTCCGTTCCGATGTCGACGTGAGGCCGCTTGAGCGGTTCGTCGGCTCGATCATCGGTTATGGTGGCGTAGGTCTTGCCGTTTCTGACATGGACCTCATCGGCCCAATACGCGTCGGCCTCGCCGCAACATGATGCATTCGGGACATCGGGCTGCATCAGCGCCTGGTACCATTGCCGGACCGCGGGATCCGAGTTTCCCCATTGTCCGAGGTCGCGGGCACTCGCACCAGCGATCACACAACAACCAAAAAGACAAAGGATGATGCGTTTCATCCAACTCGCTCCAACTCTCTGAATGCTTCTCACTGCAATTGAACCATTGCAGGCTAGGACGATTGAGATCGATCGCTCAATTGTACGAAGGTAAGCACCCGAGACCGAAATGGAGCGGGAGACCCATACAAAGGTTTGTGGTTTTGCCGTTCACGTGTTTGTTCAGTTGCGATAGGTCGCCGAACACTCAGCCGTGAACAGCGTAGCGTCGGTTTCTCCCTACCTCAGCGATGGAGCGCTGGCTCGCGTTGCGACGGAAGAGCCGGGAGTTCGAAAAACAGCGCCAATATCTCGATAGGTAAGACAGATGCAGAAGTACGACGCCCAACCGGGGCTAACGCGACGGGGCGTGATCCATGGAATGGGGATCGCCGGCCTGGCGCTGATGTCCTCGCCGGCGCTGGCGCAAGAGACGGTCGATCTGCACGTGTCCGGCGGCCCCGGTACGCGGCCCATCACCACATCCTATCCGCAAAAGGGCCGAATGATCCTGCAGCGTTCAAGCCCGCCATGGCTCGAGACGCCGTTCGAAGTCTTCGACAAGGGCGTGTTCACTCCGAACGACCAGCATTATGTCAGTTGGCACTGGGCGAATTTTCCGGGCGACATCGATGTGGACAGCTTTCGCCTTGCGGTTCGCGGCCAGGTCAACCAAGCCTTATCGCTGTCGCTCAATGATGTTTTGCAGGGTTTTTCGAGAGTAGATATCGCGGCGGTGAACCAGTGTGCCGGCAATTCCCGAATCTACGCCGAGCCCCGCGTTGCCGGCGCGCAATGGGCGGATGGTTCGATGAGCAACGCACTCTGGACCGGTGTGCGTCTCAAGGATGTGCTTGACCGGGCCGGTGTAAAACCCGGCGCCATTCAAGCCCGCTTCGGCGGCCTGGACGAGCCGGTGATGCCGGGCGCGCCGAAATTTCTCAAGTCGCTCACCGTCGATCACGCGCGCGACGGCGAGGTGATGATCGCTTTCGCCATGAACGGCGAGCAGCTTCCATTGTTGAACGGGTTTCCTCTGCGCCTCGTCGTTCCCGGCTGGTGCGGAGTCTACTGGATCAAGATGCTGAACGACATCGAGGTGCTCGACCAGCCCGACACCAATTACTGGACGGCGACCGGATACCGTGTGCCGGATACGCCGCACAATTCCGTCAAGCCGGGCGACACCGGATTCAAGATGGTGCCGGTGACCCGCAACGCTCCGAGGTCGTTCATCACCAACATCCGCAACGGCGACAGCGTGCCGGCGGGGTCGGCGGCTTTGGCGCGGGGCATCGCGTTCGGCGGCGATTGCGGCGTCGCGCGTGTCGATCTGTCGATTGATGGCGGCAGGAGCTGGCAGCCGGCGAAGCTCGGCGCCGACCAGGGAAAATATGGCTTTCGGCAATGGCAGACGCAATTCACGCTGCCGGCGCGCGGCGCACACCGACTGATGGTCCGCTGCACCAACACCGGAAATGAGGCGCAGCCCGGTTTCCGGATCTGGAATCCGGCCGGCTACCTCTACAACACCATTGAAACGACCGATGTGGTCGCGGCCTGACGAGGAACCGGCAATGCAACGTGAAGTTCTGCTGATGGTGGCCATTCTGGGCCTCGTTCTCTGGCATCCCGGCGAGGCCGCGACGATCGCCGCATTGAAGTCGCTGAAGCTGGATGTCCCCACCAGCGACGCGATGTTCCCCGGTCCGGGATCGGATGCGATCAACAACAACTGCCTTGCCTGCCACTCGGCCGACCACGTGTTGAACCAGCCCTCGTTGTCGCGGAAGGCGTGGCAGGAAGTGGTCGACAAGATGATCACCGCTTACAAGGCCCCCGTCAGCCCCGACGACGCCAAAGCGATCGTGGATTATCTGGTCCGCACCAAAGGCACCTCGTAAACACGGGCGACGCAAGCCCTCAGCGCCAGCGCCGCCGAACTTCAAGAAAAAGGAAGAGCTCACTATGACGAGAATTGGCATCACAATATTGGCAATGGTCTTCTGCTTCTCAGCCCAGGCACAGACCATCAGCGTGACGACGCTTGATCAAGCCGGAGCCCAGACCGTGCTGCAAGCAGCCAAGGAGAGCGCGCAGCAGCGCAATGCGCCCTCGGCTATCGCCGTGGTTGATCCCGCTGGCGACCTGCTTGCCTTCCAGCGGATGGATGGGGTCCGCCCGGCGAGCGCGGACCTTGCCATCGCGAAGGCACGAACCGCGGCGCGGCTTCAGCGGTCGACGTCGGAGATCGAAGACAACATCAATCAGGGACGAACGGCCTTTGTCACGGCCGGTGTCCTGGTCCTGCGCGGCGGCATGCCGGTCCGCGTCAACGGCGCCGTCGTCGGCGCAGTAGGCGTTGCCGGCTTGAGCAAGGAGACCGACGCCGAGATCGCCAACACCGCGGCGGCCGCGCTGAACCCCTCGCCGGTGACAGCCCAGCGTCGGTGACGGATTGGGTCGCGCCGCGTCTTTCGTGGTCGCCTACATCTTGCAATCACTTGCCGCACGCGTGCCGCGAGATCGGTCGCAGGCGTCGGACGGAGGCCGGCCCGAGCTTCGGGCCGGCTTCCCCCGGCGGAGGTCATACGAGATTGGTCTCGACGGCGATGTTGCCGCGCGTGGCCTTGGAGTACGGGCAGATCCCGTGCGCCGCATGGATCAGCTCTTGCGCGACCTCGCGGTCGAGGCCGGGCAGGCTGACGTTGAGACGCGCCGCCAGGAAGTAGGCGCCGTCGGCGAGGTTCAGGTCGATCTCGGCGTCGACCGACAATTCGGCCGGGAGCTTGATCTTCTTTTGGGAGGCGGCGAGTTCGATCGCGCCCATGTAGCAGGCCGACCAGGCGGCACCGAACAGATTTTCCGCCGCCGGGTGCGGCTGCGGCAGCTTGATGTCCAGAAAGCCGTCGCTGCTGCGCGCGGCGCCGTTGCGGCCGTTGGTGTTGTGGGTCTTGCCGGTGAGAAGAACCTTCGCGGTCATGGGGAACTCCTGTTGGGTTTGGGTTTGATCGATACCGATTTAATAGGATGCGCGTGAAAAGTCCCGACCCTTGCCTTCCGGCTGGTAACGCGTTACACTGTCACGCGTTACAGATGGAGAAGCCCCATGACCGCGCCAGCCGAAAGGATGAAGATGATGCGGCAGCGGCGGCGCGCACGGGGATTGCGCGAACTGCGTCTCGTGGTAGCCGATGCCCGCTCGCGGGCGGTGCGACGACGGGTGGCGAAGCAGGTCGCCAGTCTCGACCCTGATCGCGAACGCGACGCGCTGGAGTGGATCGAGTCGGTCTCCGAGTTTGATGCAGATGCAACGCGGTGACGTGGTAATTGTTGCCGCGGCCGGTGACTATGGCAAGCCCCGCCCGGCGGTCATCGTGCAGACTGACGCCTTTCCGGAGAGCCATGGCTCTGTAGTGCTTTGCCAGTTGACTTCCGAACTGGTGGACGCCCCGGATTTTCGCGTCACCCTCGAGCCAAAGCCCGAAAATGGATTGCGGCTTAAATCGCAGGTGATGGCCGACAAGCCGGTCACCGTGAGACGCGAACGGATCGGGCAGAAGATCGGGCGTCTCGGTAACCAAGACGTGGCTCGGCTCGGAATTGCCTTGGCGTTTGTCTTAGGGCTTGCGGATTAGCAATGCTTTCGGTCGCGTCGACGTACGGCAAGTCTCGTGCGGCTGCCGGCGGCTTGATTTCGACGGTGCCGGATTCGGTTGGCCGGGTCGCCGAGATGCGCAAGCATCTGCGTCCTTATTGGTATCATGCGGAGGTGGGCGGCATCGTTCTTGTCACCGGGATGGGCACGCATCGCGACGAAGGCTTCTTCAGGGCAATGGCGGCAGGAGTACCGGAGGTGGCGAGGCTCGCCCAAGATGAGCAGCAGCTCAAGATTCTGGAGCTTCTCTCTGACGACGTCCGCGCGTTTCTCGCTTCAGCAAAGCTTGCACCGGGACCCTACCAGCTCGACAATTATCACCTCGAAGAGGCGCCAGACCGGAAGCTCAAGTTCAATTCCTACGGTGAAGCTCCGATTGAGTTGCCGGCGGAGCGCACATTCGTATTTGCGGTGACAGAGGAGCATCTGAAGTTGCTGCGTCACCTCAATGCAAGAGAATCGTTCAATACTAGGGAATGGTACGGTTTCCTCGAGCTCATGGACGTGAAACGTCCGTATGGCGATATGGCTTATTATTTCATCGACATGGCTGACGCGCTCGGTGAGCCGCTGCCGCCGCGCGATGCCGACAATAGGCCACAATTCACGCCGCAGCAGATCGAAAGGTACGTCCGTCTGCACAAGGAAATGCTGTTCGCCGCCCAGGCATTCTGGAGTTACGCAGTCATGCGATGATGAACTCATCCAAGCATACCACGCGCGTCCGCGGCTGCTCTGGGACTTTTTTCAAGTTCTTTGGCCGATCATAGAGCTTCCGTTTGCAACAACCGGGGCGGCGGCAACTGTAAGGGTAGGCAGCGAAACCCAATTTCGCTCGGCAAACGCTACTTCGGAACGCCGTGCTTCCACTGGTCCCAGTGGACGACGACATCCTTGATGAACGGCGCCGAAGCTATCCATAGATTGCTTATGGCGGGCACGAAACCGCCCGAGCCTCCCTCGGGGCCACAACCGCAGAGCGAGTGCCAGGCCGACTCACCGGGGTAGGGACGGTCGAAGTTCGATGCGGTCCGCAGCACGGCAACGCGGTCGAGATCCACCAGCCCGGAGATGGCCCCGCGGGTAAGGGCCATGTAGGTGGCGTTATCCTCCTGTTGGGTGGTGCAATAGGTCCCTTTGCCGTTGGTCCACAGCGTGGTCCATGCCGTGGCGCGCTCGCCAAGCTTGATGCCGTGAAACCAGGTGTCGCCCGCCATCGTGTCGCACTGAATGACGCTGGGCGGGGCCTTGGCCTTCGCCTCGGCATAGCGGGCTCGATAGGCCTGGGCGGTCGGATTGTCGTTGACCGTGAGATCCACCTTGCTGGTCAAGGACAGGATCTTCTGCAGCAACGGTTCGTTCAACTGATACATCTCGCTGTGATACGGGGTGGGGATGCTGGGCAGCGAGTTCCAGGGCTGCGTGGACGTATCGGTCGGAAAGATCGCGGCGTATCCATAGGGCCAGACCGGGAAGGTCGGATCGGCTGCGCTTCCCGGAATCTCGCGCGCGTCGATCTCCCATGAAATGCCGTAGTCGATGAGATAGCGCGCCCACGCCGCCGAGCCGGTTGTCCCCTCGTGAGGATCGATCCCGGCAATGCCTGCGATCAGGAAGTAGGTGCGGCGCAAGTCGAACTTTTCGCTGAGGATCAAGGCCATGGTCGATGCGGCCACGTTCGCGTGACCCTCGCCGGCGACCATCTGGCACACATCGTCGGAGTTGCACAAAATGTTGGGATAGTCGGGCGACAGGCCCCGAACTTGTATCGATTTCGTCAACCCGAGATTGGAGGTGAAAGCCGACGCCTCGGAGAATGGGAAGGGGGTGCCGCCGAACATGTTGATGATCATGACCTTCACGGGTCGTGCGTCATCGTCGGCGAACGACGGACCGGCGAACAGTGCAGCAACGAGGACGCTTGCGCCGGCTAGCAAGTATCTGGTTATCGACAGGACAGTTTCGAACATCCTATGGCTATGCATGGAAGCGCCTCCTTTTTGGGTGTCGATATTTGCGCAATAGAGCCCAGCGAACCTTTCGGCCTTTTGGTAAGCGGTTGCACGATTCCGGGATGTTACAGTCGGGATGTGATGGTTATGTATCGGCCAGGTTTGGTTGGCGGCTCTCCTCTCTGAACAACCAATTCGCTTTGTCCGATTCTTAGTCGATCTGCTCAAATGTGAGGCGATGGTGCGCGAGGTTTTGCTTGAGGCCGAACCGTCCGAACACGATCTGATGCTTAAGATCGTGTTGAAAACGATGACGGTCAGCAAAGCTGCGACACGAGAAATCGCCGCATCGTCGCAGTGACGCTGTTCATTTGGGGTGAGGGTTGGCCGCCCCGCCCGGGCTAGTGCGGATGTCCCGCAATCTTGGCCGCGAACACGGTAAGGCCGGCGCAGAGCAGGTGAAAAACGAACGCCACGAAATAGACTGGCCCTGCGAGGACGTTTCTGATGGAGAGACTTCGGTGGTCGGGCGCGCGGACGATCAGTGCGGGAGAGCTGATGTTGTCGGGCTCGCCTCGCTCATTGACGTACCAGCGCCCTCTCAAAAACAGGCTCTCTACCAGAAAGGGATAATTCCCGGCCTTGCCGCCGGAAGGAGGTTCGATCGCACGGGCAGCGAATCCCGGAAATTTCAAGCGATAGATTTTACCTACCTGAAGCCCGCGCCCAGGTGCGATGATCTTCCCGTCTTTCACTGGAGCCGGCCAGTTGCCGGTCTCGCCTTGAGAGATATTTCCGTACATCATCGCCGCTTCGCCCAGATGCCGAATCACATAATAGCGCAAAAATGCGGCCCGCTCTGCGGCAAAGGCTTTCCCCAACCGGGAATTATCAAATCAGGAGCATCGCCGTGGCCCATCGATCAGCAGGCGATGATCGCCCGCACGAACGGAGCCGCGGTGCTTCAAAACGAGAAATATCCTCAGCCACCTTGGCAAACTCCCAGCCGCTACCCAATAGCACGCCTCAAACCCTAACGCGCTGTTCCGGACAGTTGGTCAGGCGCGCCGGAACGCCGACAGCGGTGCAGCCGGCCGGCACATCCTTCGTGACAACCGCTCCGGCGCCGATTTTGGCAAAGTCGCCGATGCTGATGTCGCCCAGGATCGTTGCGCCCGCGGAGAGGTACGCGCCGCGGCCGATTCTCGGTGCGCGACCGCCGAGCGCATCTTTCCGTCCCACGGTGACGCGCTGCAGGATCGTCACCTCGTCGCCGATCTCCACAAGACGGCCCACGACGATTTCAGTCGCATGATCAAGAAAGACCGGCGTTCCGATTCTTGCGGATGGATGGATGCTCACCTGAAGCGAGTCGGAGGATTGGCTTTGCAGCAACAACGCAAGATCGATCCGGCCGTTGCTCCAGAGCCAGTTCGACACACGAAAGACTTGCAGTGCGATGTATCCCTTGAAGTTGAGAAGCGGCAGCAGCAAACCCATGGTCGCGGGATCACGAACTGTAATCCAGCGCAGATCACGGCTCGCCGCCTCAACCAGATCGGGTGCAGCCAAAAATGCCTCGCGAGCTATCTGCGCAAACCGTCCGCGCTCGGTGCTGTTTTTTCCAAGCCGCCCGCCGATCTGGTAGGCAACCGCGCTATCAAGATCGGCGTGATCAAGGATCGCGGATGACAAGGAGCTGCCAAAAATCGGATCGATCGCACCGGCCACTACTGCCTCGTGCCGGATCGACTGCCAGAGGTCGTCGCTGGATGCAATTCCGTTGGGATTCATGGCCGCCAACCCGCCCGTTCGCCGCTTGGCCAATATAGGCTCGCCCTGCCGCAGCGCCAATACCGGCTTTCATGGAAGCCCGCGTTGGAATTCCTTGGCATTTCTCTATCGGTGGAGACGTTGCCTCCGATGTTAAATTGTGCAGTCATGGTCGCTAACCGCTTATCAATGCGCTGCGGAAGCGCTGAGTCAGTAACCGGCCATGTTATCGATGGCCGTCTGACACGGTGGCAGAATTCGAGGCACGCCCATATGACCCGCTCGTTCCGGACGACAGCCATTCCCGCATGACGTACGAACGCGCCCATCTCAAGGCCATGCAGGGCTACACGCCGGGGCAGCAGCCTGACACGCCAGCCATTAAGCTGAACACGAACGAAAATCCCTATCCACCCGGCCCCGCCGTTGCGCACGCCTTGAGCTCCTTTCCACTCGACATGTTGCAGCGCTATCCGGATCCGCTTGCCGGTAATTTCCGCGCGAGCGTCGCTCGCCTGCACCGCCTCGCTCCTGCAAACGTCATAGCGACCAACGGTGGTGATGAGCTGCTCAGGCTGGCCTTGACGACATTCCTCGATCCCGGAAAGCCGCTCGGGCTGTTGACGCCGAGTTACGGTCTCTATTCCGTTCTGGCGACCATCCATGGCAGTCCTCTCGCCAGCGTACCGCTTGGCAACGATTGGTCGGTTCCTGATAACACCGCCGAACGATGGAATGCGGCGGGAGCTCCTCTCGCCATCATGACAAATCCTCACGCACCATCAGGCGCGCTTGCCTCGGCAGCCGAACTCCATAAACTCGCGCTGACCTTCCGCGGCGTGCTGCTCGTCGACGAAGCCTATGTCGACTTTGTCGATCCCGAGATCGGACATGAGACATCCACGATGGTCGCCGCCTATCCCAATGTGCTAATTCTGCGAACGCTCAGCAAAGGCTATTCGCTCGCGGGCCTGCGGCTCGCCTACGGCCTCGGAGCTAATGAACTTGTCGCTCCCATGCTGTCGAAGACGAAGGATTCCTATAACGTCGACGCCATCGCACAAGCCGTTGGGACAGCCGCGCTCGAAGATGTCCGATCCGCGGCCAGAAGTTGGGAGGCGGTGCGCCATGAGCGGAGAGCTCTTGATCGGGCCCTGACCGCGATTGGTTTGCCATGCTCGCCGTCGCAGGCGAATTTTCTCCTCGCCACTGTTCCCGCCGGCGGGCGATGGCACAGCGCGGAGAAAGTCTATCGCTCTCTCATGGCCCGAGGCATCTTTGTGCGATGGTTCGATGAGGAGGGATTGCGCGATAAACTACGGATCAGCATCGGTACGCCCGACGAAAACCAGCACCTTGTGGAAGCTCTCCGGCTGCTTGGCGGATCGCAGTAGATTGGCGCGCCATTCGGGATAAAGATGGGCACTCAAATAACCGGGAAATCCAGGTCGTCCGATAGCACGCTTAGCTAATTGATTTTGGAAAGCCTATCGGGTGCCGGTGTGCTGTCCAATATCCGTTACTGGATATTCCGCTGATTTGGCCATGTCCGCTTTTAGGATGAGGACAACCCACGACCCCGATTTCGAAATTCGCGCTACGTCTAGGCCGAGCTCGCGATCGTCATCCGCACTTTACTCTTTGAACCCTCCATAGGTCCCCGCGACTTCAGCTGATAGCCGTCATCCACGTCGAGAAGGCTTCGATGACAGGCGCCCGCGGACTATGGGCCATCGAGACGAGATAAAACCCGTAGCCGGGCAGGGAGAGCGGATGCGTCTTCACGAGCAGCCCACTCCTCAGTTCATTGCTGACGACCACGTCGCTGCAGATCGCAACCCCCTGTCCACCGACAACGGCGTCAATCGCGTGCAGCTCCTCGCGGAAACTCAGGTCCCAGACCTTTTCGAGGGGTTTGAAATCGGGATCGATCGACCGCGCGACCGCCAGCCATTGCCGCCAGGTCGGCGCTTCCGGATCGCGGTTCATCCAATCATAGTGGATCAAAGGAAGACGCTGGAGATCTGCAGCCCGCTCGATCGGGCCATAGTGCTCCAACAGACGCGGGCTGCAAACGGGAACGTACACGTCCCGAAACACCTCGTGCGCTACAAAGTCGAGCGGCGGCTTTCGTGCATAACGGATCGCTACGTCTGCGGCGCCCGCTCTCACATCGAGTACCGCATCCGTGCCGATGATTTCCAAAGGGACCGTGGGGTTTTCTTCACGCCATTTCGGCAGTTGCGGGACCAGCCATTTGCTGGCGAATGCGCTCGGGCTCGTCACGCGAAGCGGCGCTTGCACATCCTCTTCTGCCAACAACGCCACCGCCGAGGCCAGCGCATCGAAGCCATTGCGCAAGGCCGGATAGAGGCGTGCCCCAGCGCTCGTCAGGAGCAAAGGCCGCGGGCGGCGCTGGAACAGCTTTACTCCGCAGGCCTCTTCCAATTGTCGTATCTGGTGGCTGATTGCCGTCGGCGTGACGCCGAGCTCCTTCGCGGCAGCCCCGAAGCTATGATGCCGGGCAGCGGCCTCGAAGGCATGGAGAGCTCGAAGGGGCGGAAGCTTCCTCATGCAATCAGTGTAGATGAGGTTTTCTCATCCAGCACCTGAATTCTATGATTTTGCAATGGTTTGGCGCTCCGTGAGATGATGGCATGGGCATCCATGGCCGGAAGCAAATCGTCTGTTTCGAATGGCCGCCCAGCTCTCCGTTTCCGGTATCGATGCGATGACTGAGGAGCCCGACCATGCCGCTGACCCGCATTTCCCTCCGCCGCGGCAAACCCGCCGCTTACCGCAAGGCGATCCGCGACGGCCTCTATCGCGCCATGCGCGAGACCTTCAACGTGCCGGAGGTTAATCGCTTCATGCTGATCACCGAGCATGAGGAGGTCGATTTCGACTACGGCGCCAACTATCTCGGCATCGCCCGCAGCGACGACCTCCTGATCATCCAGCTCACCGTCAACAACACCCGCACCCTCGCCCAGAAGAAGGCGCTCTACCGCCGCATCGTTGAGTTGCTGACCGAGAGCCCCGGCCTGCGGCCGGAGGATATCTTCATCAGCCTGGTCGAGGTGCTGCCCGAGAACTGGTCCTTAGGCCATGGCGAGGCGCAATATGCGCCTCTTAATGTGCCTGCGCCCACGTAAAAGGGCGGCCGGCCCGAGAGTCTGACCGCCGCATCGGTGCGTCGCGACCAGGATCAGGGCTTCGATCGCGGCTTCCCATGCCGGGATGGCGCCGCGCGGCCCGAAGGGACTAGCAATCGCCCAACATATGGGGCTTGCGTGGCGGGCCTACCGCGCATCGTGGTGCATCGCCTCTTTGCGATGCTTTAACCTACCGTGGGGTGAATGGCTGCCCGACTCCTAGGCTTCCTCCTCCCGGTTGCGCGGTGATGCCTGGAACAGCAGCGGGCGCGTTTGGGCCAACTCCAACGGGATTCTGGGATAGCGAATTGCCCGTTTGGACCACCGAAGCTCCCGGGAGAGCGGTCACGTTACCCACGACTGACCCGACCGAACTGGGCGCCGCCACGTTGCCACGCGAGCCGCCGCCAAGCGACCCAGTCCCAACGCCGCTGGATACCCCGCCAGTCGTAACGCCGCTGGACACCCCGCTTCCAACGCCGCTGGACACCGCGCCGCCGGACACCCCGCTTCTAACACCGCTGGGCGCCCCGACAGTCGCAACGCCGCTGGACACCCCGCTTCCAACGCCGCTGGACACCGCGCCGCCGGACACCCCGCTTCCAACACCGCTGGGCACCCCGACAGTCCCAACGCCGCCGGACACCCCGCCAGTCCCACCGCCGCCGGACAGCCCGCCAATCCCACCGCCGCCGGACACCCCGCCAGTCCCATCGCCGCTGGACAGCCCGCCAATCCCACCGCCGCCGGACACCCCGCCAGTCCCAACACCGATGGACACCCCGCCAGTTCCAAAGCCGCCGCCGGACATCCCGCCAGTCCCAACGCCGATGGACACCCCGCCAGTCCTACCGCCGCCGGAAACCCCGCCAGTCCCAAAGCCGCTGGACATCCCGCCGCTCACGCCGCCAGTCCTTTGGGCTAGGACGCCGTAGGGCGTGCATAGAAGGAAGGCGGCGGTTAACAATCCAAGTTTATAAGCGACCATGGCCTACTCCTGTGGCTGAGCCCCAGGATTTGAGCGTCATCGCTGAGCACGGCGACACTGAGGCCGTCACGCATGAATGATCGCGAGCCCCGCGATAAACATCGTGCACATGATGGTGCGGCGGCCGATGCGGTTTCACGCTCGATGTTCCCGATTTTGGCGCGCGGCCTCATTGACTTTGGCGCGGTCGCGCGGCATCGGGCATCGGATTTCTAAACGGACCCTGTACTACCCACCGGGAACCCGCCTATAAAACCGCAGTCACAAAGTTTTTATCCTCCCTCCTGCCAGCTGGTGGTGCAAATCTGCGAGGGACCCCCAAATCTCCGAGCGCGGATGGCATGACGTTCGTCATGGCATCGTCCCGAATTTCCTGCCTTGGATCGCACATGGGCGAAGTTGTTCAATTTATCCCGAAGCGTGAGGTCGAACGGGCCCGTCTTATTGAACAGGCCCGCGCGATATACGAGCGCATCTTCCCGACGGAGGGCCCGGCCAGCTTGCAGTCCAGGACATAGTGGCGCAAGGAAACACGGCGATGAAGCGACTGGCTCTGATCCTGCTGCTCCTCTGTACTCCTGCGCTCGCCCACGTTGCCAACCATCCCGAGCTAAATAGCTGGTTCGATCATCTCGCGAGCGGTAAAGGGTTGTGCTGTTCTATCGCGGATGGCCATGCGGTCGCCGATCCAGACTGGGATTCCAAAGACGGCCATTACCGCGTCCGTCTCGACAACCAATGGATCGTCGTTCCTGACGACGCCGTGATCACGGAGCCGAACCGCGCCGGCCGAACGATGGTCTGGACGTGGTTCTTAAATGGTCAGCGAGCGATCCGCTGCTTCATGCCCGGCAGCATGACGTAGTCACCCACGCCCCGCCGCCTCGATCCAACGCAGCACGGGCCGTTTCTGATCCGGCGACGAACATTGCAAGATGGGCGAACGGTGATGCTGGAAACGTTGGACTACGCGGCGATGATCCTGCCATTTGTCGCGGCGGTCTGGAGCGGCTGGAACGCATATGACGTGCGGGACAGGGGGGAACCCAACTTGAGCCGAAGGTTGTCGAGGAGTGCCGGTTATGCTACAATTTGGCAACGCTCCAGGGGGATATCTCAAAGGAGCTGACGATGACCAAAAGCATTCTTGTCAGTCTTGCTATCCTCACTCTCTCTACTTCTGCCGTTTTGGCCGCGCAGCGGACTCATCATCGCCAGGCGATGAACGCAAATGCCGGTGTGGGTGCTGCCGGTGTGGGTGCTGCCGGCGTGGGTGCGTCTCCGGTCTTCTGGACGGGCGGTGTGAGTAGCAGCGACCACGCCATGTATATCAAAAATCTGCACGACTCCGGGTATAATACGAAGAACAATTTCAACGCGAGCGGGAACGTGGCGCAATAGCGTCAGGTCTCGTCGTCCATCGTCCATCTTCGTCTTCCCCTCGGGCTGGGCTGACAGCATCTTGGGGAAGGGCTTTTTTGCGTTTGGCGACCCTAAGCGCTACCAATTTGTCGCCTCGCAAATGCGCCTTGATGTGCTCGGGCATGTCGGCTCTATGGCGCGGCCTTCGAACGCACCAGCGCGCTCGCCAGCGCCAGCGCGGAGAAAGTCTATCGCTCTCTCATGGCCCGACGCATCTTTGTGCGATGGTTCGATGAGGAGGGATTACGGGATAAACTGCGGATCAGCATCGGTACGCCCGAGGAAAACCAGCACCTTGTGGAAGCTCTCCGGCTGCTTGGCGGATCGAAGTAGATTTCAAAATGATACAAGCGAAGTAATCGACGAGGAGGATAAAGTCTCGCGGCACGACCAATCGGCGAAACGCGCACGGCTCTGTCTAATCGAGCCATTCTCCTCGAATAGGGATGCCCCAGTCCTCGGCGATGCGCCCCTCCTTGAATCGGTAAATTGCCATCGATGCGATGGAGAGTGGTTCGCCACGGTAGGTTGCGGATAATTGCCAGCGAACGGCGACACGGTCAGCTTGCTCGACCATATCGAGCGCAACGTATCGCACGGGAGGGGTGAGCGTCCTGAAAAGGTCGAGTAGCTTGCTGGCGCCCTCGTGTCCCCGAGGCCAGTTGGGCTTGGTTGGCTCAACCAGTCTGAAATCCTCGGTGAACCACTGGTCTATCCGATAGGGACCGTTGCTGGTAATGACCGACGCAATCTCGCGCAAAATTTCCGTTTGCTCCGACATTACCTCTCTCCGTCATGCCGCGATCGAATTGAGAGTCCGCTCAAATGTTGCCGAGTGGCGCGCCACGGCCGATGAAGATGGGCACTACTCCCTCGCGATTCCCCTATGATGCCGAAGCCCGCGATACGCTACAATCGGCAAGTCTACGATGCTCTGCCATCTAGCACTACGCATCGTGGATCCCCCGATGTTGCGGGGTGCTCCGCTTACCCCTCAATAGCGGTAATCTCGATCAGCCTCCCAGATAGACGCGAAGGGCCAATGCACAAAACGCGACATTGCGTTGCTTTCCGGGTCTACGCAAGTCCCCGTTCGCGATCTATAACTGTTTCAGGAATTCCAGGAGCGCATTGCTTACGTCATTGGCGCGCTCTTGCTGAGTCCAATGACCGCAACCTTTCAAGACTATTGTCTCGCGAAGCAAGGGCACGAACTGTTTCAGGCTAGGGACGAGATGGCTCCAACTCGGCGATCTGTAAACCCCGTCTCGATCGCCAACGACATAGAGTGCCGGGACCTGAACCTTTGCGCCGGACCATGGTGCGAGCAACTCCCAATTGCGATCAATGTTGCGATACCAATTCAAACCTCCTCCAAAGCCGGTGCGCTTGAACTCTTCAACGTAAAATTCGATGTCACTGTCCGTGAGCCACGTCGGCAATGATTGGGTTGTAGGCTTCCCATCAAGCCAACCCCCCTCACTAGGAAGCATCGTGAGCGACGCAGGATCTTCAACCGGCGCATCGCCAGATAGGGCGAACAATGTCGTCTTGATTGCGTTGTGGACGTCTTTTTCGAGTTCTGCCTCGGCAACGCCCGGCGTCTGGAAATACAGTTGATAGAAGCGCTGCTTTTCGGTCCTCGGCATGACGGTGCTTGGTCGGTTGGGACCACGCACCTGAAACGGCACGCTCAAGCCAACGACGGCCCTAAATCGATCCGGTCTGAACAGAGCGCAGCGCCAAGCGACCGGCGCTCCCCAATCATGTCCGACAACGACTGCTTGATCCGTGCCGATCGCGTCGAGCAATCCGACCATGTCTCCGGTCAAATGCAATAGAGTGTATTGATCGATCGCATCAGGTTTGTCCGTCTGCCCGTAACCACGCATGTCGGGCGCGATGGCGCGATATCCGGCGGCAGCGAGCGCTTCCAATTGGTGCCGCCACGAATACCAGCACTCCGGAAAGCCATGGCAGAGAAGCACGGTGGGGCCGCTCCCTGCTTCGGCCAGGTGCATTCGAATGCCATTTGTCTCGATAAATCGATGCGAGATCGTCATTGCCAACCTCCGTAAGATCCAGTCACATTGTGAGCTCCAGCCACAACCGAAGTGGCTCCGCCGACACCCAGTCGAACGGCGGACCGCCAAAACGACATGCTCTACGAATTTATTTTCGAGCCCGCACCGTGCCTCCGGCAGCATCGGCGCAAGGTCGGCTTCGGGTCAATCGCGTCGATTTTGCGACGTCTGCTTTAGCGTCCGCTATCCACAATACCGGACATTCACGTCCGATTGGGACTGGCCTGCCTGTCGCCTTGCCGCGCCCGAATTGCAAACGACCGGCGCAGCCGCGGCAGCTCCGGCGTTCTGCCCTCGACCGGCTAAGAGACATGAGCTGCACCTGCGGTCGACAAAGACCCGGCATATCAACTGCGCCAAATCCACGCGGAAGCTGCTCGCGTCATGCTTGTCCTGGTTTTTGTCCGATGGCGGTTTGGCGAACGATAGCGCAGGACCGGCGAGGCGCAGACAACCGACCGCTTGATAGCAGGATAAAAGGGCAAGGTGCGCCGTGGTCGATCTTCAGACAGTGCAGAAGCTTATCGCAATTTTTCTGGCATCTCCGCACATTGCAAGAATCCGGGTTCTCCTTTGCGCTCATGAGGTCAGTGCAATGTGCGGCCGAGACCGACCTGGCTTGGCGTTGCTGAGCGATCGGCGCTTGGAATGGCGCTGCCGGACCAGGCGACGCCGGTCAAGGCTCGCGCTCGCGCGCGCCCGGCTCTGCCGGCTCACGGCCTTGACGGGCCTCGCCTGCGCCGGCGTTTGACGGCCACGCGCTGATGGCTCAGCGCGAGCGAGTTGCCGCTCCTCGTCGAATGAATCGGCGGACAAACTTGCGCCGTTCTCTCGATTGAGTCTGCTTGCCGAAGGGGCGCCATGGCTCATCATCAGAAATCTCGGCCGAGGCGAACGCGGTCATTGGGTCCGTTGCCCGACGACCTCTACGACCATTTGCGGCCACCAGTTCGACGAAGGGGCCGCCCGGCAAAGAAGAAGCAATCTGAGTGGACCGTGACCGACGACTGGCCTGATGAGGTCCCGATCACCGAGGCCGAGATCGAGGTATTCGAGGCCTGGTTCGGCGACCTGTTCGACGAATTGTTTTCAACCCGCCACTGAGCCCTTTGCTTTGGAGATCGCCATGACGATGCCGGTTCGTGCAGCCCTCTATCTGCGAGTCTCGACAGGCCGGCAGGCAGAGAATGATCTTTCCATCCCGGACCAGCGCCGCCAGGCGAAAGGCTATTGCGCGTCTCGCGGATGGGAGATCGTGGCTGAATATGTCGAGCCCGGCCTGTCCGCGACCGATGATCGGCGGCCGGAATTCCAGCGCATGATCGACGCGGCAACCACCAAGCCGCCGGCGTTCGACGTGATCCTGGTTCACAGCTTCAGCCGCTTCTTCCGCGACCAGTTTCAGCTCGAGTTTTACGTGCGCCGCCTCGCCAAAGCTGGTGTCCGGCTGGTGTCGATCACCCAGGAGCTCGGTGACGATCCCATGAGCAACATGATCCGCCAGATCATGGCGCTGTTCGACGAGTACCAGTCCAAGGAGAACGCCAAGCACACGCTCAGGGCCATGAAGGAGAACGCGCGGCAAGGCTTCTGGAATGGGGCCTTACCGCCGATCGGCTATCGGATCGTGGAGGCCTCCGAGCAACGCGGACACCGGACCAAGAAGACCTTGGAAATCGACCCGGTCCAGGCCGAGACCGTGCGCCTGATCTTTCGTCTGGCGCGCGAGGGCAGCGGAAGCTCGGGGCCGATGGGCGTCAAGTCCATAGCCACGCACCTCAATGCATCAGGAATTCGCACCCGCGACGGCGGACGCTGGGGTGTCGATGCCGTCCACAAGGTGCTGACCCGAACGACCTACATCGGCCGGCACCGTTTCAACACCAAGTTCTGGAAGACCCGCGAGCGCAAGGCGGAGACTGAAATCGTGGAAATGGCGGTGCCGGCAATCGTCGACGCGGAGGAATTTGAGGCCGTCCAAATGCTGCTCAAGAGCCGGAGCCCAGCGATGATCGCACCGAGAATCGTCAGCGGCCCGACCCTCCTTACCGGCATCTGCTTTTGCGCCGCGTGTGGTGGAGCGATGACGCTGCGCACCGGCAAGAGCGGCCGTTACCGCTACTACACCTGTTGCACCAAAGCCCGGCAGGGGGAGACCGGCTGTCCGGGTCGCACCGTCCCGATGGAAAAACTCGACAATCTGGTCGCGGAGTACATCGAGCAGCGTTTGTTGCAGCCCAAGCGTCTTGAGCGGCTTTTGTCGCACGTACTCGATCGTCGCACCGAGCGCGCCGAGCGACGAAAGTCGCATATCGCCGAATTGCGCAAGCGGGCGACTGAGGCAGACGCCAAACTCAAGCGGCTTTACGACGCCATCGAGAACGGCGTCGCCGATCTCTCCGATCCCCTGCTGAAGGACCGCATCGGTGAACTGATGGCCACGCGCGATCAGGCCCGCCTTGACGCAGAGAGGGCCGAGGAAGCGATTGATCGCGCCGGCCCGACCATCACGCCACAGACCCTCAAGACCTTTGCCAGGACAGCCCGCAAGCGGATGCGAACCGATGGCGGTGGCTACCGCCGCGATCACCTTCGCGCGTTCGCCCAACGCGTCGAAGTCGACCAGAAAGAGCTGCGCATCATAGGGTCGAAAAGCGTGCTTCTGCGCACGCTCGTCGCCGCTGAAAGCGCAAAAACGGCAGGTTTTGGCGTGCCCAGTTCTGTACCGAAGTGGCGCGCTCGGAGAGATTCGAACTCCCGACCCTCGGATTCGAAGTCCGATGCTCTATCCAGCTGAGCTACGAGCGCGTCTTTTCAATGGGTTAGCAAAGGCGTCGATTTGCACTAGCCAACGCTCGCTAGTTCGCATTTAGCCGCCGCCATTTCAAGGCGATTTGCATACGACAGTCGGCTCGACGATGTCAGACGGGGCCGCGATTCGCGCTTTATTGCCCGCGCAACCGCCGTTCACAACACATTCAGCTTGGACCCCTAACTTAAGCGCATTCAATCGGAGGCTGCCCCCATGCGACTTCTATTGAGTGTCATCCTCGCGGCAGCCTCACTCGGCTTCGCGATCGCGGCTGTGGCGCAATCCACCACGCCGTCTGTTCCGGTCAATCCCGCACCTGCGGTGCCGGTCGCGGGCGGCAAGCGATTTGCCTGCCAGGCCGCGTCGCAGGGATTCAAGGGCCAGGAGCAAAAGGACCAGATGCAGCTCTGCATGGCACAGGCGCGTCTCGATTGCCTGAAGCAGGCGATCGATCAGAAGATCATCGGTCCGCAGCGACGGGATTTTATCAAAAACTGCGTGCAGGACGTGCCCGAATAGAAGCAGCGATGCGGCGATCGCGGCCGCCGATTTTTCAACACTGAACCGTCGCGCGGCTCCTCAGAAGCAGGGGTGCCTCTGGCCGTCCTGGCCGATATAGGCCGCCGAGCCCTGATAACAGTAATTGGTCGAGGGACCGTCATAATAGGCGAAGGTGCCGGGCAGGGCCCCCGGGCCGTAATTGTGGAGGTAGCTGATCGGGTAGGGTAGGCCGTAATACCGGCCATGGGAGTGGTGGTGGTGATGGATCCTCGCCTGCGCCAGGCTCGGCGCCGCGGCGAGTGCGACTAGTACGGCGGCGGCTGAAAGGAGTTTCGGTCGGGTCATCTGGGTCTCTCCGGCAGGGGCGTGAAAAGAGGGCATTTTGGGCAAGGACTTAGGCGAAATACGGGTTCCGATCCAGACCACCATGCCCTGAAAAGATGAGGGAAATTCGTCACAACGCGGAATTTTTGGCCGTTTCGGCATGCTTAACCAAATTCCAACACACTCCAGCCAGAGTTGTGCCGTCTGGTCCGCTCCGGGGGGACCGGCTTTCCCGTGTTCCCGTCTCCTGGGGGTTGCCGACCGATCCATGCGCATCACGCCCGTTGCCCTGATCTTGCTCTCGCTTCTCGCCGCGGTGCCGGCGCGCGCCGATCTGCATATCACCCGCGATCACGGCGGCTATGTTGAGGAATACAAGGCGAAGTACAAGCACATCAGGGATCGGCATGAGCGCGTCATCATCGACGGCATCTGCAATTCGGCCTGCACGCTGGTGTTCGGCATCGTGCCGATGAACAAGATCTGCGTGACCCCGCGCGCCAGTCTCGGCTTCCACCAGGCCTATTACGACAAGGCCTTCACCTTCGGCATCAAGGTGACGAGCTCGGAGGGGACCTCCGACCTGATGTCCTATTATCCCGACACGGTGAAGGACTGGATCCGCCGCAACGGCGGGCTGACCACCGAGATGAAAAAGATCAAGAACGGCGAAGATCTCTGGAAGATCGTCGATCCCTGCCCGGAAGAGTGGTGATCTGGTTTGGCGACGGCGGCTCGCCCTCCAGGCGGGCCTCTCGATCGCATCAGCTATTTTCGGTCCGCGATGTCAGCGGCGAAAACCCGCAGGAAGATCGCGCGCCGGGCGGTCTCGCGGTTGTTGCAATACCTGATCATCGGATTAGCCATCATGCCCTGGAAATAATCGTACCAGAACCCGCAGGTCAGATCGCGGGTCTGGATCCATGATCGCTGCATCTCGCGCAGCTTGGCCTGCTGGTCGGGATCGAGCGCGTTCATCATGGTCTTGTAGGAATCGTTGACGATCTTGTCCCAGACCTGCTGCTCGCGATCCAGGCAGTCGATCTTGCGCCGGTCGGCCGCGCTTGCTTCATCGCCGCCCATGCATGGCTTCGCTACCGTCATGAGGCAGGCCGCCTCTTCGGCTTCCTGCGATGTCCCCCCCTTCTTCTTCTCCTGCTTGCGCAGGCAGTCGCCGATCGTGGCGACATCCTTTGCCGCCGGATCATCCGCCCGCGCCGGAAGCGGGCCGGCAATGATCAGCGCGACAGCGAGCGACAACAGATGACGGAATGGCATGTGCCCTGAACCCACCGACAAACACAAAGAAGGATCTCCTGCGATAGGTCGTCTCTGCCCGACCACCGGTTCGAACATCGCATATCGGTCCACGACCTCCTCGAATGGCCGCTTGTGGACTTGCGCCAAAACGAAAAATTGTTGAACAAAATCAGGCTGATTTGGGTCGTCCAGATCTCTGCGCAAAAATATTCCGCTTCGCGATTTGCCCAAATCACCTCTAGGACTCACCCCGTCCTGCTCCACAGAGGGGCGGCTCGCGATCGTCACGGACGCGGGGCGGGATGCGGTGGACGCAGGTGGTGCCAAAGACGAGGGCGCTGTCCTGCGGACGGCGAAGTCGTGTGGTCCTGACACCCCGACGCTGGTGTCAAGTCGGTGGAAGCAATTCCGCCGGCGACGGTGGCAAAAGAGCCCGGTCGCCGGGGAGAGCACGAAATAAGCCGTAAACCATTGCGCGGGGAGTGCCGGGTGATTCCGGTGTGACCTGACTAACGCGTGTGCGCTCTCACACTATCATTGCACACGCGGCTATCGGGCGCATCGGGCGCCCGGCATTCCCTGCGCCCTCTGATTTAAGAGGGCGGGAATCAAGAGCAAAACTCGGGCGCAAGGCGCCGCGAGATCGCGAAACTGTAGCTGTTTGAAATTCGAATCCGTAGGACCCCCCCCCCGCTGTCATCGTCCGCGAAGGCGGACGATCCAGTATTCCAGAGACGCCAGCGATAGAACCGAGAAGCCGCAGTGTGCTGGATACCCCGCATGCGCGGGGTATGACGACCGATGATAATGGCAGCACCCCCGACCAAAAACCGCAAATTGGCGTTGCCGCCCGATGCGTGATCGGGCATCCAAGCGGGCAATGAATAAAAAATTCGAAAAACTTGCCGCGCGCGCGGCGCCGGCGGTTTTTGTCGTGCTCTGGAGTACCGGATTCATCGCCACCAAATACGTGCTGCGCGATGCCGAGCCGCTGACCTATCTCGCGATCCGCATGGCCCTGGTGGTTGGCTTGATGGCGATCATCGTCGCGATCGCGCGGCCGCGATGGCCCGACGCAACCGGCATCGCCCACAGCGCGGTTGCGGGCATTCTGGTGCATGGGATTTATCTCGGCGGCACCGCGGTCGCGATTTCGCATTCGATCCCGGCCGGGTTGTCGGCGCTGATACCGGGGCTGCAGCCGATCCTGACCTCGACCTTGGCGAACCGCTGGCTCGGCGAGCGGGTGACGCCGCTGCAATGGGGCGGACTATTGCTCGGTCTCGCAGGCGTGGTGCTGATCCTGCATGACCGTCCGATGAGCGGGGAGGCGGGCTGGGGGTGGCTCGCCTCCGGCGTGTCGCTGGTCAGCATCACCTTAGGGACCCTGTATCAGCGGCGCTATTGCGGCAAGATCGACTGGCGCGCCGGCAATCTCGTGCAATACATCACGGTCACGGTCCTCTATGGCATCGGCGCGCTTCTATTCGAGAACAATGTCGTGCACTGGACCACCGAGTTCGTGCTGGCATTGGCCTGGCTTGCGGTGGTGCTGTCGATCGGATCGATCGGGCTGCTGTACTGGTTGATCCGGCGTCAGGCGGCCACGTCAGTGGCGAGCCTGTTCTATCTGGTGCCGGCGGTGACTTCGGCGATGGCCTATCTCTTGTTCGGCGAACGGCTCGATGCGGTTGCGATCGCGGGCATGGTGGCGTGCGCGGCCGCAGTGTTTCTGGTCAACCGGCGCGGCTAATTGGATGAAGCGGAAACCAAAAGCAAAAGCCCCCGGCGCTGGTCCGGAGGCTTGGTGCGAGAGAGGCTCGGCGCGAGTGAGGCTTGCGCGATGCGCTCAGCGCTTCGACTTCTTGGCCTTCTTTTTCTTCTTGGCGGCTTTCTTGGGCGCTTTCTTGACCGCTTTCTTGGGCGATTTCTTCGCCGAAGATTTCTTGGCGGCCTTTTTGGCCTTCTTGGCTTTCTTCGGCATCACCTTTTTCGCGGTCTTCTTGACGGCTTTCTTGACCTTCTTGACCGCCGTCTTGGCGGCTTCCTTCGTCGCCTCGACAGCGCTGCCCATCGTATCCGTCATGTGCTCAAGAACAGGTTTCTCGTCGTCCATATGGTCCCCCAGGGTTTAAACGAAGCGATCACGATAGCGGGATTCGATCGCGGGTTAAAGAGAGGCGGTGGGTTACGCCGCGCGGAGCTTCGCGTAGGCCTTCAGCGCGCGCTCGCGCCCCTTGCTGTGATCGATGATCGGCGCGGGATAGGTCGTGCCGAGATCGACTTAGGTCCGGGGAAGACATTGCAACTCTCTCAAGCCCGATCCGTAGCTGAAATCAAGATGCCCGGACGCACTGGAGGTCGCCGTGAAACGGTACATCGTTCTCTATCTGGCGACGCTGATCGTGCTGGTCCCAGTGGATTTTGTCTTTCTCGGCATCGTCGCCAAGGGCTTTTTCACCGCGCAAGTCGGCGACATGCTGGGCGAGATCAGGCCTCTCCCGGCGATCCTGTTCTATTTGCTCTACGTGGTCGGCATCCTGATTTTCGTCAGCGGCCCGCGCGAGGCGACCTCGCAATCGGCGCTGCTTTACGGCGCGCTGTTCGGATTGTTCTGCTACGCGACCTTCGAGCTGACGTCGCTGTCGCTCTTGAAGCACTGGACCTGGCCGGTCGCGGCGGTCGATGTGTCCTGGGGGTCGTTCGTCACCGCGGTGTCGGCGACCGCAGGGCTTGCGATCGCCGATTGGCTGACGCCGCGAAACTAGCCGCCGTCATTCCGGGGCGATGCGAAGCATCGAACCCGGAATCTCGAGATTCCGGGTCTGGTGCTGGCGCACCATCCCGGAATGACGGTCTCGATTGCTTCGCTTCGCTTGCAACCGCGAACCGTCACTTCGGCTGCGGCACGATCCGGATGTAAGGCTTCGGCGATTTCCAGCCCTGCGGATAGATCGTCTTGGCCTCGTCGTCGCTGACCGAGCCTGCGATGATGACGTCCTCGCCCTGTTTCCAGTCGGCGGGTGTCGCGACGCGATGCTTGGCGGTCATCTGCAACGAATCGATCGAGCGCAGGATCTCCTGGAAATTGCGCCCAGTGGTCATCGGATAGACCATCACCAGCTTTATCTTCTTGTCCGGACCGATGACGAAGACGTTGCGGACGGTCTGGTTATCGGCAGCGGTGCGCGTCGCGGGGTCGCCGGAGGTCGAGGCCGGCAGCATGTCGTACAGTTTCGACACGTTGAAATCGGTGTCGCCGATCATCGGATAGTTCGGCGCCGCGCCTTGCGTCTCCCTGATGTCCTCGGACCATTTCGCGTGTTTTTCCACGGGGTCGACGCTAAGCCCCATCAGCTTGACGCCCCGCTTGTCGAATTCCGGCTTCAGCTTGGCCAGCGCGCCGAGTTCGGTGGTGCAGACCGGCGTAAAATCCTTCGGGTGCGAGAACAGGAGCGCCCAGCTGTTACCGATCCAGTCATGAAACTTGATCCTGCCGTCGGTGGTTTCGGCCTCGAAATCCGGGGCCACAGCGCCTATCTGGAGAGCCATGTTACGACCTCATGTCATTCGAGTTGCAGGTGAATTTTGTCTGTTGATTATAGGAGGAGGGGACGCCATAGGGAACGGCCGCCGACAAAATGGCAAATCCTTCTCCCGACCGCGGGACCTCTAGCATCTTCTTTTGATCCGCGTCCCTGCGGCGAAAAGACCACAGCGGCGGCAAAAGTTCCCTCCGCCCCGATATTGCCGCTTAAAGCCCCCATCACCCCGCCTCCGGTTGTGATAACCCCGAACCATGACAGTGCTCACAGCGACAAATAAGCAACCATCTAAGAATCTCGCGAACCGAGTTTCGAATCATTAACCACTCGTTTACGCCCGCACCGACATGCTGACCCAGAGCAAGAAACTGAGAAGAAGTAGTACCCAATGTCTGCCCCTACGTTGAAGTCCGCCGAACCGATCGGCGCGGTCGAACCGACGAAGATTTCCTGCCGCGATACCGCAGCCCTTGCCCTTACCGTCGTGCGCGATGGCGTGATCACCGGCGAGGGCCCGACCACCAGGGGCCGTGTTCATTTTTCGCGTGAGTTGGACGCCGATGACGCTGCCTGGTGCGCGCGCATCCTGACCGCGACCGCGGTCGAGCATCAGCCGGTCAGCCGGGCAGAGGCCGAGGCGCTGTTCGAGATCAATGACGCGGCCACGGAGCGCAGCGACGACGGACGCTTTGACGATCTGCTGGCCAAGGCCGTGGTGCACCACGCCGCCTCCGCCTCCGGCCTGCCGGTGCCGCCGCGCACCGTGGCGCTGTCGCCGGAAACCGCGATCGAGAGCTGGGCGCCGGCGCATGCTACCGGTGTCGATATCGAAGTGCTGGAATGGATCGCAAGCCAGATGCGCGGCAAGCGCCGCAGCAACCGCACCCTGATGTCGCTGGTCGCCACCATCGTCGGCGTCGCGGCGCTGCCGCTGGCGCAGCTGCCGAAGGTTTTCGACATCGGGATGTGATCGGCAATAAATGCAGAGATCGCGACGGCGGGGTTATTTCCCCGCCGTTTTTTGTTTGCCGCTTTCCGCGTCGAGCCCGACCGTCCGGCCCGGAAATCCCGCCACGTCGAAATAGCGCTGCGACAGCACGCGCTGGTACTTCACGACCGTCTGCAGGCCGTTCGAGGCCGGCTTGGAGACGATCTTTGCGTCTGACGCCTTCGGGGTTATGCCGTTGGGCAGGGCTTCCGACATCACCCGGCCGACCAGTCCGCCTGCGGCAACGGCGTGCAAGCCCATGAGCTGGGCGATGGTCATGCCGACATCGGCATTGCTGACCGGCAGCGGATCGACATAGCCGGCTTTGAAATCCGGCCCGATCGCGGCCATGAAATTCATGGTGTCGCCGCGACCGAAACTGCCATGCATGCCCTGGCCCTGGCGCAGCACGGTGTCGGCGACTTCGACCGAGCAGTTGGTCGGCTCGTCGCATCCGGCCACATAGGAACGGAAATTGACCACGATCGACGGGTTCGGCGTCGCCGCTTTGCCCTTCAGCGCGATCTCCGACATCGGCAGCGTGCCCGGGAAGCGTCCGAGACTGTCGTCAACGAATAATCCGCTGACATAGTCCTGCTCGAGCAGCGCCTTGATGGTGCGCTCGGCGAGCTTCTTGTCCTTGTTCGGCAAATAGATCAGGTCAGATCCGCCATTGGTGGCAACCACCAGATCGGGTTTTGCCGGGTCTTGCCCGAGCACGCCGTTTCCGGCCTTGGGGTGAGCATTGTCGGCGACGGGTGCGTTCTTGTCGTTGGGATCGAACAGCGGCAAGCCAAGCGCTTTGGCGAGATCGATGGCGACAAAGCCCATCGGCAGGAAATCCTTCGGCGTATCCTCGTAGCTTGCTTTCGCCGCGGGGCTGGTCTTGCTCTCCTTCGAGATCGTCGAGAATCCGTGATCGGCCGACACCATGACGTCGGTGGTGGCGGAGAGGCCGAGATCGTCGAGCGCCTTGCGCAACTGCGCCAGATTGTTGTCGGCATTCTTGATACCGGCCATCGATGTGGGGCCGTTGATCCCGGGTGTCACGGTGTTGAGGCTGTCGCCGGTATTGTGCTGGGTGCCGTCGGGATCGCGCGACCAGAACACCAGCACGAACGGCTTCTTGCGGTCCTTGAACATCGGCAGCACGACCTTGCTTGCGACGTCGGCGAAATAGGCCTGCTGCGCGGTATTTGCGACCAGCGTCCCCGGCGTCTTGGCGTCACCGGCCTTGCCGTTGTCGCCGCGCGAGGGTGCGACCAGCGGAAGATTGGCTTTCGTCAGCGCCGCCGTCATTTCGTCGGAGAGCGGCACGCCGTTCTTGGCGCCGGTCGAATCATCGATCACGATCGAATGCAGTCCGGGACGGTCGGCGCGGTCGGTATGGTCGAAAATCAGCGTCGGGCCGACCTTGCCGATCGCCGCGGTGCTGAAGCCTTGCGCCCGCGCCAGCTTCAGGATCGTTTCCTCGTTCAGATAATTGCCGCCGAAATGCTCGTCGATATCGCCGATCACCGCATCGTTTTCGATGAAGGGGACAACGGTATCGCCGGCAGGCTTGACCGTGTAGCCGGTGAAGATCGTGTTGCTGAAGGTTCCGGTGTCACCGAGAAAATGCCCGGTCGACATGCCCGAGGCATTGGCCATGGTGAAGGTCGGGAACAGCGAGTGCGGATTCTTGAAGTTGACACCCTTGTCGCGGACCGCGGCCATCGCAGGCGCGGTCTCGGGGGTGACTTTCAGCGCGCGCAATCCGTCGGGCACGAACAGGATGAGATTGTGGGGCGTGGCGTTTTGCGCAAGCGCGGTACCGGCGGAAAGCAAGGTCAGGCCGGCGGACAGCAACGCGAGTGAGCGGCGCATCAACATCTCCCTGGGAAGGTGGATTTCCGGCCAGTCAGGCCGTCGCCTCTGTTTAGTTTTGCTGTGTGACAGATTTGTTACGGCGCAGCTTGCATGCCTTTAGAGCGGGTCCGCGGCAGCCGCAGGTGCGGCGACAGGAAGATTCAGCCGAAGGTCTTGTTTGTTGCCCGCAGCCGCTGCGCGAGGACACGCATCACCTTGAGGGCGAAATAGGGGGTCTGGCTTACCAGAAACAGGAATTGCTTTTCCGACACCGCGACAAGCTCGACATCGGTGATCGCGATAGCGGTCGCGCTGCGCGGTTCGTTGTCGATCAGCGCCATTTCGCCGAAAACGCAGTCCGCGGTAAGCTCGGTGATGGTTCGGTTGCCGATCTGGATTCGGACCTCGCCGCTTTTGATGACGAAGAGTTCGTGAGCCTCGTCGCCCTCCCGAAAGATGACGCCCCCGGCTTTCACCGGCCGGGCATCGATATTATTGCCCGTCAATACGCTAAAACTCGCATCATCCTTCATCGCCGGCCCCGCTTGACAGTTTTGTGACATGCTAGGGGTCTGAGGGCTTTGGAGCAAGAACTCGCAAGCCGCGCTGCCGCCTGGCGGTCCAGGCAAGGGGATCGTCAGGTCCGCCCGCGGCAATTGTAGGCCCGCCGGAATCCTGCCGCCTGGGCGTCGTCTTCGGAACAGAACCAGCGATCCGGTTGTGTCAGCGCGGGGTAACTGCGGCAGCCCTGCAAGTGATAGACCCCTACATTGCCGGTGAAGCGGGCGCGCACGGCAAACTTGCCCTTGATGCTGCAACCCGACGGCATGGCCGGCTCCTCCGGAAACAGCGCCGCGCGTATCTCGCGGTCCTTGTCGGCCCGGCACGAGGCGCCCAACAGGGCGCCATCCTTTCGCCCATGGCGAAATTCCTGCGGGGCGACGAAGCAGCCTTTCCAAAGCCCGCGGCGATCGTCCTTGGCGCCGGCCTCGTCTTCCCTGAATCGTCCCCTCGCATAAGGTTCGAAATTCAAGGCAAAACCCTGACGGACCAGAAGCTGGTTCAGATTGGCCGTTTCACCCTCGACGGTGCAGATACCGACATGTCGTTTCTTGTAGGGCGTCGCCAGGCCCAGATCCTCGCAGCGCACCTGGCGGCCACCAATCAGTTTCGATAATTGATCGCGCGCTTCGACGCCGCAGGCCCAGGGGTCGGCGTGCTCGTCGATGCACATCTGGTCCAGCTCCGGTGCATCGATCCCGTCGAGCCGGTACGTCGTATCGGCAAGCTGAAGGGTAGCGCCGTCCCTGACGATCGCGCCGGCGGCGAAGCTTTGGACAGGCGAGAAAAGTAGCAGAACCAGGATGAAGAGCATCCAGGACGTCGAACTCGCCTGGATGGATGCTCGTGACCGCATTTTCTTCTCGCACAGTTCGTGTTTGGTCAGAGCTTACTAGCATGGGCGGGCATTCTGTAACCAACTTCCGGCTTGCCAACAGCGAACCCGGAAGGGGCCATCGGGCGGATCGCGGGCTCAACGCCCCTCAGCTTTCATTGTTCTGAAAGTGATCGAGTATCGACGCTGCTCGACCGCGGGGATGCTGTGCTCCCACACGTGGCGGGATTCGCCGCTCATCATGTAGAGCGAGCGCGGTTCGGCGGCGAGCGCGAAGCGCTCCCATTTGTCTCCGACGGCGCGGCGAAACCGAAACCTGCAAGAAGCTTCCAGCGAGAGCCCGAACACTTTGTCGAAGTGTGGCTTATCGCGGTGCCACCCGATGCCGACGCCGACATCGTATTCGGTGCAAAGGATCTGGCGAACGCTTCCGCCCGGCAGATCGCCGAACTTCTCGACCGCAGCAATGATCGGTGTGAGCCATGTAGGGATTGGGTCAGCTTCTCGCAGCTTTCTCTGCTCGTAATCGTAGCGGAAGCCGAACGAGGCGACCCGCCTTTTGCCCTCGAACGCGCCGAACTGAAACGGCTGCAGCGGCAGCTCCGAAATGCGGGAGACGAGTTCGCGTTCAGTCGTCTGCGAGATGAATTCAGGCTGGTAGCGCAGGCCCGCGGGGCCGGTGCGGGGGTTCGGAAAAAGGGCAAGCTGCGTCACGGTGGAGCACTCGTTGCGGACGCTCTGGAGAACGTTCCGCTTCCGGAACCGTTCCCGACCGTCGTTTGCGGGCATTCAAAATGCACTGATGACACCCATATTTCTCCCATGAGCAGAGCCTTTGTAAACGAAGACCATTTCGTCGAGGACTTGCCGGATCGCGCCCTTTCCGAGCATCCGAATTATGTCACCCAGCGTGGATTGGAATTGATCGAGGCGGCGCTGGAGGTGGCACGGCGGAGCCATGGCGAAGCCCAGGCGGCGGGCGACCGCGATGCGCTGGCGAAGGCCGCGCGCGATCTTCGTTACTGGAATTCCCGACGCGCCAGCGCGCAGCTCGTCGCCCCCGATCCCGATATTTCCAATGTTCAGTTCGGAAGTACCGTGACGATCGTTCGCGATGATGGACGGCAGCAGACCTTTCGCATCGTCGGAGAGGACGAGGCCGATCCCGCGCACGGAACGATCTCGCACGCGTCTCCGCTCGCCCGCGCACTTCTCAGGAAGGCCGTCGGAGATGTCGTCAGGGCCGGGCGCGACGAGGCCGAGATAACGGCAATCGAATAAGGTCATATCGAAGACTGCAACGAACTCGCTTCCATCTTGACATAGTCAGAACAAAATAGGAACATTCGGGAATAGCAAATAATTGGAACACGTCATGTCCTCTCGTTCACAGTCGAGCACGCAGGATGATGACGGGTTGGAAGCCGCCGTGGACCAGGCGATCACGGCCTGCGGCGGGGACGTGCGCGCCACGATCCGCGCGCTGATCGTTGCCAATGATTATCTGGAGTCCGAGGTGAGCGAGCTGATGAAGGCCGTTTCGCACGCCTATACCCGCGGCAGATTTCACACCTATTCGGGCTGACGTGCCGCTGACGCGAATGAGAGAACTCGCAAGTCTGATAAGACTGCCGATATAGACCGTTGCCTCCCGTTCGTTTTGCTGTACGACGGAATTGTTACGTCTGCCCCCGCGTGCCAGATTGCGGCCCTGTCCCGCTAGGCAAAGTCCCGCCCCAGAGGTTTTCAAGTAAGCAAGCAAATGTTCAAACGAATTCTGATCGCCAATCGCGGCGAGATCGCCTGCCGGATCATCAAGACTGCCCGCCGCATGGGAATAGAGACGGTTGCGGTCTACTCCGAGGCCGACCGCGACGCGCTCCATGTCGAAATGGCCGACGATGCCGTCCTGATCGGACCGCCGGCCGCGGCCGAGAGCTACCTCTTGATGAACAAGATCATCGAGGCCTGCCGCAAGACGGGCGCCGAGGCGGTGCATCCCGGCTACGGTTTCCTGTCCGAGCGCGAAGCCTTTCCGCGCGCGCTGTCCGAGGCCGGTATCGTCTTCATCGGCCCCAATGCCGGGGCGATCGCCGCCATGGGCGACAAGATCGAATCGAAAAAGGCCGCAGCGAAGGCAAAAGTTTCGACGGTGCCGGGCCACCTCGGCGTCATCGAAGACGAAAAGCATGCAGTGAGAATCGCCGACGAAATTGGCTATCCCGTAATGATAAAAGCCTCCGCCGGCGGCGGCGGCAAGGGCATGCGGATCGCGCATTCGAAGTCGGAAGTGGCGGAAGGGTTCAACCTCGCCAAGGCGGAAGCCAAGTCCTCGTTCGGCGACGATCGCGTTTTCATCGAGAAGTTCATCGTCGATCCCCGCCACATCGAGATCCAGGTGCTGGGCGACAAGCACGGCAAGGTGATCTATCTCGGCGAGCGTGAATGCTCGATCCAGCGCCGCAATCAGAAGGTGATCGAGGAAGCGCCGTCGCCGCTGCTCGATGAAACCACCCGCCGCCAGATGGGCGAACAGGCGGTGGCGCTGGCGAAAGCCGTCAATTACGATTCCGCCGGCACGGTCGAATTCGTCGCCGGCCAGGACAAGAGCTTTTTTTTCCTCGAGATGAACACCCGCCTGCAGGTCGAGCACCCCGTCACCGAGTTGATCACCGGGATCGACCTGGTCGAGCAGATGATCCGGGTCGCCGCCGGCGAGAAGCTCGCGTTGGCGCAAAAGGACGTCACGCTGACCGGCTGGGCGGTGGAGACGCGGGTTTATGCCGAAGACCCGTTCCGCAATTTTCTGCCGTCGATCGGCCGGCTGGTGAAATACCGGCCGCCCGCTGAAAGCACCGCGGATGGCATCACCGTGCGCAACGACACCGGCGTGCAGGAGGGCGGCGAGATCTCGATCTATTACGATCCGATGATCGCCAAACTCGTCACCCATGCACCTTCGCGGGCGGCTGCCATCGAGGCGCAATCGACCGCGCTCGATTCGTTCTACATCGACGGCATCCGCCACAACATTCCGTTCCTCTCGGCGCTGATGAACCATCCGCGCTGGCGCGGCGGCAATCTTTCCACCGGCTTTATCGCGGAAGAATTTCCGAAGGGGTTTGCGGTCCGAACCCCCGAAGGCGAGATCGCGCGACGCTTGGCCGCGGTCGGGGCTGCGATCGATCATGTGATCGGCGAGCGCAAGCGGCAGATTTCGGGCCAGATGAACGGCCGGCTGGTGCAGCGCGAGCGCCGCCGCGCGGTGTGGCTCGAGCGTGACGAGATCGCGCTCGATGTTGCCCGCGAGGCGGCCGGGATCGCGGTACGGTTTGTTGGCGCCGACGGCACGCTCGGCGCACCGCATCTTCTGGTCTCGCCCTGGGTGCCGGGTGACCCGGTTTGGCAGGGCACCATCGACGGGCATATCGTGGCGATGCAGGTGCGCCCGATCGCCAACGGCTTTCGCCTCGCGCATCAGGGGTTCGAGGTCGCGGTCAACGTCTTCACGGAGACCGAGGCTACGGCGGCGCGGCTGATGCCGGTCGGCGCCAAGGCTGATACCGGCAAGAAACTATTGTGTCCGATGCCCGGGCTCGTGGTGTCGATCGCTGTGACCGAGGGCCAGGAGGTCAAGGCCGGCGAGACGCTCGCGGTGGTCGAGGCGATGAAGATGCAGAACGTGCTGCGCGCCGAGCGCGACGGCACGGTGAAGAAAATCCACGCCGCCGCCGGCGCGACGCTGGCGGTCGATGCGCTGATCTTGGAATTTGCGTAATATCGTCATTCCGGGGCGATGCGAAGCATCGAACCCGGAATCTCGAGATTCCGGGTCTGGTGCTAACGCACCATCCCGGAATGACAGTAAGTCCTAAAGAGGTTCCCCGATGACTTTCCAAAAGCGCCGTGTTGCCTTGCGTTCGATCCTGTCGGGATCGACGTGCATTCGGCCCGGCTCGGTCTATGACGCGATATCGATCCGCATTGCCGAGGACCTCGGTTTTGAAGTCGGCATGTTCGGGGGATCGGTGGCCTCGCTCGCGGTGCTCGGCGACCCCGACGTCGCGCTGATCACGCTGACGGAGCTGGCCGAGCAGATGCGCCGGATGTCGCGCGCGGCAGCCTTGCCGGTTCTGGTCGATGCCGACCATGGCTACGGCAACGCGCTCAATGTCCGCCGCACCGTGGAGGAACTGGAAATTGCGGGCGCCGCCGGCCTCACCATCGAGGACACTTTGCTGCCGCAGGCCTTTGGGCAGACTGCGACGCAACTGATTCCGCTTAGCGAAGGCGTCGGCAAGATGAAGGCGGCGCTCGATGCGCGCGACGATCCGGAGTTGGTCATCATCGGCCGCACGGGTGCTGCATCGATCACCTCGCTCGATGATGCGATCGCGCGCGCCAAAGCCTATGAGGCGACGGGTGTCGATGCGCTGTTCGTCACCGGCATCAAGGCGCGATCCGAACTGGAGGCGATCGCCCGTGCGACGACACTGCCGATCGTGCTCGGCGGCGCGCCCGAAGAAATGTCCGATCTCGGTTACCTCGCTTCGCAACGGGTGCGGATCGCGCTGCAGGGCCATGCGCCGATCGCCGCCGCGACGCAGGCGGTCTACGAGACGCTCAAAGCCTTGGGCGAGGGCCAGTCACCGAAAAGCCTGAAGGGCCTGGCGTCCTCCGAACTGACCGGGCGCGTGATGCGCGATGCGGACGTCAAAGCGCGCAGCGCTGAGTTTCTCGGTCTGAAGAAATAGATGAGCGACGCGATCCGCCACGTGACGATCCGGGGCAGGGTGCAGGGCGTCGGCTACCGCGCCTGGGTCGAGCACCGGGCCCAGGCGCACTTGCTCGAGGGCTGGGTGCGCAACCGCAGGGACGGCAGTGTCGAGGCGGTGTTTGCGGGGCCTGCGGATGCCGTCGCCGACATGGTTGCGTTATGCCGTCGCGGGCCGTCATCGGCGCGGGTCGATGCCGTGCAGGAGGAACCCGCTGGTCCCGACGCGCTGAAGCTGCGGGCGGCCGGCGAGCGGTTTTCGGTACTCCCGACAATTTGACGAAAATCACCGCCAAGCGGGCGCACCGGGCCTGTTGACTTCCGTCTGTTTCTGTCAGATATTTCTGTCATGACAGAAATAACAGCCAAGAAGAAATTGCCGGCCGCGGTCGAACGGTTTGTCCTGCATTGGGGCGACATGGGCGACGAATGGGGCGTCAATCGCTCGGTGAGCCAGATCCACGGGCTGCTTTATTTGTCCGAAGCCCCGATGACCGCCGACGATATCGCGGACACTTTGGGCATGGCGCGGTCGAACGTCTCCAACTCCATCAAGGAGCTGTTGGCCTGGAATTTGATCCGGCGCGTGCCGATCCTCGGCGACCGCCGCGATCATTTCGAGGCCGAAACCGATATCTGGGAGGTCGCGGCGCGGATCGCCGCCGGCCGCAAGGTGCGCGAGATCGACCCCGCGGTCGAAGCGCTGCGCGCCTGCGTCACCGACGCCGCCGACGATCCGACGATGAGCCCGGTTGCGAGCAAGCGGCTCAAGGAAATGCTGGCGTTCACCGAATTGGTCGACCGCTGGTATACGCAAATGTTGACCGTGCCACGCCCGAGACTGGTCGCCTTGATGAAGCTCGGCGAAAAGATCGTCAGTTTCCTGCCGGCAGGGAAGTCCAGGTAAAGCGTAAGCGTGCTGGGGCGCATCATGGCGTTGCAAGGCAAACACTCCAGGCTTCCCGCGCCAACCGTTCCCGATCAAAATATCGTCCTCGACGATTTCAGATTCCGCGCGTTGCTGTGCCGCGACGATTGGGAGCGCTTGCCGCCGGCTACAAGGCGACGTTTCTCAAAGCGTCTCGCCGGGGGCGAGACCACCGTTTACGTCGGCGAGATCGTCGAGGCGAGGTTCGCTCCGGTCGGCTGGTGGCTCGCCCAGGCGGCGCGCCTGATTGGTGGACCGCTGCCGACCGGAAGCGAAACCCGTGTTCCGATGATCGTGACCGTGACCGAAGATGTGGCGACGAGCGGGCAGGTCTGGACCCGCATCTGCGCGCGCAGGCAGGGGTTTCCGCAGGTCATTCATTCATCGAAGCGCTTCGCGGGACCGACGGGTCTGGAGGAGTATGTCGGATGCGGCCTGTGCATGGCGCTGCGGATCCTGGTCGATGGACAAACCCTGTTGTTTCGCAGCGCGGGTTACTTTCTGCAGCTGGGGCGTCGCAGGCTGCGGCTGCCGGCGTTCCTGACACCCGGCGTTCTCACCGTTGGCCATACCGACCTCGGCCGCGGCGAATTCCAGTTCACGCTCGAAATCGTTCATCCCCGCTTCGGCACGCTCATACGTCAGTCTGCCGTGTTCAAGGAGGCATCGTCATGACCTCACCGTATCTCTGGACGTTGATCGCCATTCAGATCGCGATGGGCGCGTTCGATACGCTTTATCATCACGAAATGACGGAGCGGCTGGCCTGGCGGCCTTCGCAGCGGCATGAGCTTCAGCTCCATAGCGTGCGCAACGCGCTTTATGCGCTGCTGTTCCTGACGCTCGGCTGGCTGGAGGTTCACGGCATCTGGGCGATACTGGTGATCGCGGTGCTTGTCGTGGAAGTCGTCATTACGTTGATGGATTTTGTCGAAGAGGACATGAGCCGGAAACTTCCGGCGAGCGAACGGATCAATCACACTTTGCTGGCGCTGAATTACGGCGCCATCCTCGTATTGTTGCTGCCGATCCTGATCGAATGGGCCGGCGACGCAAGCGCCGTCAAACCTGCGTATCACGGTTTTTGGAGCATCCTTGCCGCGGTGTCGGCCATTGGCGTCGGCGTTAGCGGCTTACGTGATTTCGCGGCATCCAAACGTCTGGCGCGAATGACCCACGCACCAGCCGGCGGCCTCGCCAAAGAATTGTCCGGACGGCAGACCGTCATGGTCACCGGCGCAACCGGCTTCATCGGCAGCCGGCTTGTCGCGGGCCTCACTGAGGCCGGTCATCAGGTCATCGCGCTGGTCCGAAATCCGGCCAAAATTGATCTGCTGCATCCGCCGATCACCCTGATTACCAGCCTCGATCAGCTGCCGCCCGATGCCAAGATCGATGCGATCGTGAATCTGGCGGGTGAGCCGATCGGCAACGGGCTGTGGACCGAGGCCAAGCGCCGCAAGATGATCGATTCCCGGATCGGGATGACCGAGGACATCGTTCGCTTGATCGCGCGCCTCGAGCGCCGGCCCGCGGTGCTGGTCAACGGTTCGGCGATCGGCTGGTACGGTCTGTGGCAGGATCAGCCCTTGACCGAGTCGGCAAAGGCCCATGCGTGTTTCAGCCATGAACTCTGCGATGCCTGGGAGAAAGCGGCAAGCCGCGCGGCAGAACATGGCGTGAGGGTCGTCTACTTGCGGATCGGTCTGGTCGTCGGCACCGAGGGCGGGTTGCTGACGCGGATGCTGACGCCATTCGAATTCGGACTTGGCGGCCCGATCGGATCGGGACAGCAGTGGATGTCATGGATCGAGCGCGACGATCTGATCCGCCTGATCGTTCATGCCGTCGCAAGGCCCGATATCAACGGACCGATCAACGCGACCGCGCCGATCCCCGTCCGCAACATGAAATTCACCGAGGAGCTCGGCCACCGGCTTGGGCGCCCCGCGATATTTCGTGTTCCGGGAACATTGCTTCATTATCTGGCCGGCGATTTTGCGGACGAACTTCTATTGGGCGGGCAGCGCGTGATCCCGAACAAGGCCTTGAGCAGCGGTTTTGTGTTTCGGCATGAAACCCTGCGCAGTGCTTTCGAGGCCATTCTGTAAGGGAGCCGTCGGCGCGGGATTTGAATTTGCGGCGAACAGGAGTATCCGCGTCCCCTCAGGTCGCCGCAACCACGCTCCGGAATGTTGCCGCTAGCGTCCGCAGCGCGGCGAGTTTTAAGGGCTCGCTGACCTTCGAATGCAACATCACCTTGGAGAACCCAAGCTGCGGCAATCCGTTTGCGGGTCCGATATCGACCATGCCCGGTGGCGCGATCCGCCGCGCCAGGGGCGCGACCGCGAGGCCCGCGAGCGCGGCCGCGATCACCGCCGTCACGCCGCCGCCGACAAACGCCTCGTTCCACTCGATGCCTGACTTTTCCAGCGCGCGAACCGCGGTCGCGCGCACCCCGCAAGGTGGCGCCAGCGTCGCCAGCCGCAACTTTTCGCCGCGGTGCCATTGCAGCCGCGGCGCAGCGAACCAGCCGAATTCGTCCTCGGTCAGCTTCTCGCCGCCGCGCCGGCTGCCTTCCTGCCGCACGATCACCGCGTCCAGATCTCCGCCATCGTAGGCTTCCAGCAGGCTGCGCGAAAAACCGATGCTCACCGCGAGCGAAAGCTGGGGGGACACCGCATGTAGCCTTTCGAGCAGAGGCACCAGTTCCGGACCCGCGGCATGATCACTGATCCCGAGCGACATCTGCTGCCGGGCCGGCCGCTCGCCCGACAAAGCGCGATCGTGGGCCTCCATCAGGGCGCGCGCCGAATCGAGAAACCCCACACCGTCGGCCGTCAACCTGACCGCACGCGGCGAGCGTTCGACCAGCCGCTTGCCGGTCACGGCCTCGAGCCTCTGCAGCTTCATGCTGACGGCGGCCTGGGTGGTGCCGAGCGCTTCCGCTGCGCGGGTAAAGCTTTGCAGTTCAGCCACCAGCAGGAAGGCCTGTACCGTAGAAATATCGAGGGTGGTCATCTTATCATCACGAACAGTTATCATTACTATTTATATAGATAAGATACCAAAATGATGCGGGCGGGTCTAGGTTTATTGCACGCAATCAACCGCGTGCCGCTCACTAGGAGAACGATCATGCCGCTCATCACTGTCACTTATTCGAGCCCGCGCACCGCGCCGTCGCTGAAGGCCGACATTGCCGCCGCCGTCTCGGAACTCACCGCCCAAATCCTGCACAAGGATCCGAAGGTCACGGCGATCATCGTCAAGTCAGTCGACGCGGCCGACTGGTTCGCCGGCGGCAAGTCGCTCGCGGACGAGAGGCTCGCCAGCTACTGGCTCGACATCCACATCAGCGAAGGGACCAACACCAAGGACGAAAAGGCGGCCTATCTCGCGGCCATGTTCAAGCGCATGGGCGAATTACTCGGGCCGCTGCACAATGAGAGCTATCTCCACGTCGACGAAGTCCGGGGTGATGCCTATGGCTTTGGCGGGCTGACGCAGGAGCGTCGCTACATCGCCGGCAAGCTCGAGGTTTCGCCGCAACGCGCCGCTAGATGAAGCAAAGCCCAAATCGTCGTTTACGAACAGATGTGCACCACAGCGGTGGATGTGTTCATTCACGGCCTCGGCGCGCTTCGGTCCGAGCCAGCCTGAAGGCCCCCTAGACTGTCGCTACCGGCAGCCGCGCTTCCCGCGGACCGAACACTTCCTCGAAGGCTTGCCGGAGCGCGATGTCGACGTCCGCCATGGTCAGGACATGGCCGAGATCGGCAAGACTGGTGACGCCGTAGCGCGGATCGACCACACCACAAGGTACGATCGCGTCGAAATGTGCAAGCTCCGGCTCGACATTGATCGCGATGCCGTGGAACGACACCCAGCGCTTGAGCCGCACCCCGATGGCGGCAATCTTGTCTTCGAAGTCTTTGCCCTTGTCTGGCCGCTTCACCCAGACGCCGACGCGATCCTCGCGCCGCTCGCCGCGTACATTGAAAGCCGCCAGCGTCCGGATGATCCATTGCTCCAGGGCGGCAACATAGGCCCGTACGTCAGGCCGCCGCCGCTTGAGGTCGAGCATCACATAGGCCACCCGCTGGCCGGGGCCGTGATAGGTGAGCTGCCCGCCGCGGCCGGTGGCAAATATCGGAAACCTCGGCTCCAGCAGGTCCGAGGCCTTGCCGCTGGTCCCCAAGGTGTAGAGCGGGGGGTGTTCCAAGAGCCAGACCAGTTCCGGCGCGCTGCCGGCCGCGATCTCCGCAACCCGTGCCTCCATGGCCGCCACGGCCTCGGGATAGGCGACCTGGGAGCCGGAAATCCGCCATTCGACCGCGCCGCAAGCAGGGCCCGCGAACGTCGTCAAATCAAGGCTTTGGCGGTCATTAACCATTGGCTAACCATAACGTGGTGATCTCTCCTAAAGGCAATTTTGCAAGCGTCAGTCGGTCCAGGTTCCGGAAGTGCCAACCCTCGATAAAGTCAGTGTCGACCTCATGGTGGTCCTCGGGACCACCACGATGCCCATCCATCAGGTAATGCGGCTGAGCCGCGGCGCCATCATCGAACTGGACGCCACCGAGGCGGACGAGGTCAAGATCCTCGCCAACAACCTGCCGATCGCCAGCGGCGTGGTGCTGGTCGATCGCAACCGGATCGCGGTCGAAGTCAAGCAAATGCTGCCGAAATCCCCCGGCGTTCGGTAGGCCTCTAGGCCTTGTCCCTCCATCCCTGATTTGTTACATCGGCGCCGTTGATCCGGCCCGGCCTTCCCCGTGCCGATCTCTCTAGCGCTCGTGGCGGAATTGGTAGACGCGCTGCCTTGAGGTGGCAGTGAGTAACATCGTGGGGGTTCGAGTCCCTCCGAGCGCACCAAAATCCTAGCGATGGTGACGCACCGGCCGGAACGCCGGTACGTCAATGCCTGACATCCGCGCCGCTGTTCCCTGCGGAAACGGAACGGGGCAACCGGCGCCGAAACGCCGCGTCCGTTGCCTTGCTGCGATAACATTGGCATACATCGGCGGACGCGGGGGGAACATACGCATGAAATTTCTGGGCCACGCCTACCGGTTCGTCTCCAACTTTGTTTTCCTGGCGATGGTCTATTACGGGTTGAATTTCATCGACAAATATCCGCAGCGTGCGGTTCTCGCGCTGCTCGTGCTGGTCTATTCCGCGATGCGCGCGGCCACGACATTGCGTTCATTTTATTTCTTTCAGCGCGTCGAGCGGCTCGAGCTCGAGGCGCGGCGCCTTGCGGCCTTGGGCGGTGAAGGCCCCGCCGCATCGGCCTCGCGCAAGCAGATTGTCAGCGACGTCAGCGCGCTGCGCCGCGGCGGCGAAGTGAATGCCTATATCGACCTGCTGTTTCTGGCGATGGTCGTGCTGCTGTGCGTCTCGAAGATCGTGACGAATTAAGCCGTCACGCGCTTCGTTTTCTGACCTGGACCAAATGCTTCAGCTTGCCGCCATGCCCTTGCGCCGGATGCGGAGTTGCGTGACTGGCAATTTGGCGAGCGTGCCCGGAGTGAGGTTTGCCACGGCTGGCCCGCCGCGATTTGCCCTTCTCGATCGAACGGACTTCGTGCTCCGCAACGGTTTGTTCGGTACGGTGAGGCGGGGGCGCCGCGGCGCGCAAGGCGACGTGCAGCCCTTCCTGGACCTCGAAGATAATCTGCGCCGGCACCGGTAGCTCCGGCGCGGCGCGGTCCAACGGGAGCTCCATTTGCCGCGGCCAGGGGGCTTCGCGGGGCAGCGGAACGCCGCGCGCGTTGCCCCTTCCGTGATCGAGCGCCTCCGCAAGCGTCATCGCTTGCGCCTCACGCCAGTCCAGCTCCGGCAGCACGCGGGTGGACAGGGTTTCATCGCCGCTAAAGGCAAAATTCGGAACTTTGGGCCAGTGCGAGATCGCCACATTTTCCGATGGCGGATGCAACTGCCATTGCACCGGCTCGGTCGGCGTCGCCGGCCGCTCCGCCGTCGCCGGCACTACGTGGACGATGCGGTAGCCGCGCGCCTTCAGCTCGTGCAGGATCTTCGGCAATGCCGCGACCGTTCGCGCCTGGATGTCGTGGAGCAGCAGAATGCCTTTGCCCTTCTCCTCGAGCCGCTTGATCGCGAGATCGTACACGCGTGAGGACGAAATATGCCGCCAGTCGTCGGCCAGAAAATCGGCGCTCCAGATCTGGATGCCCTGCGATGCCAAATACTCTTCGACGCCGTCGGCGCGGAGCAGCCCGGGAACTCGAAAGAACGGCGCCAGGGCTGCGTCGTCACCAAGTGCCGTTTTCACCGAGGCAATGCCGTCATCGATCTCCTGCTTGGCGCGTTCGATCGGCATCTTATCCATCGTGAGCGGATGGTCCTCGGTGTGGGTGCCGATGCTGTGGCCGGCGGCGCGCAGCTTGCGGACGCCTTCGGGATAGGCCTGCGCCATGCGGCCGATGGTGAAGAAGGTCGCCTTCACGCATTGCGAGGCGAGAATGTCCAGGACCTGATTGCTGTTGCGCGGCAGCGGCCCGTCATCGAACGTCAGCACAACCTCATGGTCTTCGAGCGGCAAGGTTTCCGGATATTGCATGGTGCCGATCCGGGGATGCTCCCTCGGATCAACCACCAGGACCCGTGAGGTGCCGAGCGCGTCGGGATGGCCGGGACAATCGGCGGCAGCGACGGGCCGGCCGGTGATGCAGGCCAGCAGCAGTGTCAGGAATAGAGCGGCCCCTGGCCGCGTCCGGACGCCGACTGACACATTACCGATCATGAAACACCGTCTGCTTTCACATATTGGGGGCAAATCATTACATAGGGCGCGATGAACGGCGCCTTAATGTTCGACTTTCGTACATGATTTCGGATTTCAGGGCACGCCACTAAACTGGACCCCCGGCCGGGCCGGCACCAGATGGACCACGTGATAGTGATTGTCCCTGAGATAGCGGAGAAACGCCGGCAGCATGGCAGCGGTTTGCGCCTTGGGGTCGTGCAGCAGGATGATGCCCCTGCCGGCGCTCTTGAGCCGGTTGGTGAGCAGCCTCAATTCCTGCTTCGGCGTCATCTTATTCCAGTCGCTGGCCCAGAGGTCGGTGCCGAACACGACGATACCGCGCGATTGCAACAGCTCGAGCGTCGCCGGTGTCGTCTCGAAGCCGGGAAAGCGAAAAAACGGCGTGCTCGGGGTCGTGGTTGCAACCCCGTTAAGCGCCATTTCAACCGCTGATATGCCGTGGTCGATCTCGTCCGTGGTCTCGCTCGGGGGAATTTGCATCAAACTGCGGTGCAGCCAGGTGTGATGCCCGATGGTGTGGCCCTCGGCCGCGATCCGTCGCACCAAATCGGGGTGTTCGGAAGCCGGCTTGCCGATCAGGAAGAACGTCGCCTGCACGCATTCGTGCGCCAGTGCCGCCAGCACCTTCGGGGTAGTCGGCGGCCATGGGCCGTCGTCGAACGTCAGTACCACCTCGTGGTCGGCGAGCGGCAGCGTCAGCGGATAATTTTTCAATCCTACCCGCGGCCAGGTGGCGGCATCCATCTTGAGGACGCGCGAGGTGCCAAGCGTTCCCTGGCGCGGACAGTCCGCGGCCTGGGCCGCCGCGATCCCAGCCATCGAGGCGACGAAGCCGGCCGCGGCCAATTTCATGAACTTCCGAGCCGGTTTGCCGCGGCGCATCTTTGTCATTGCACTAAGCGTTGCCCATTGGGTAATGCGTGGAGCGATAGCTCAAACGAATTCTGCAAATCTGTCAAACCGGCGAGGCGTGGCATGGCCGAACGAATCGAAATTGCCCAACCCGCCGATACCACCGTGCTCGACCGTCTGCCGATGCGCGACGAAGACGGCGAAATTCGTCACGAATTCGTCGCGGAGATGACGCGTGCGATCCATGCCGCCGATACGCCGTTCTTGCGCGCGGAGGTCGCCGAACTGCACGAGGCCGATCTCGGCGATCTGGTCGCCGCGCTCGAGCCGCAAGATCGTGTCAGCCTGGTCGAACTGACCGGCACGGATTTCGACTTCTCGGCCTTGACGAGGTCGACGGCGCCGTCCGCGAGGAGATCCTCGAAGAGCTCGAGCCCGAGACGTTAGCGGAGGGCGTTCGCGAACTCGAATCCGACGACGCCGTCGAATTGCTCGAGGCGCTGGACCAGGAGGAGCAGGAGGAAATCCTCGAAAAGCTGCCGCCCTCGGAGCGCGTCGCACTCGAGCGCAGCCTGGAATTTCCCGAAAATTCCGCCGGCCGGCGGATGCAGACCGAATTCATCGCGGTGCCGCCGGACTGGACCGCGGGACAGGCGATCGACTACATGCGCGACACGCCCGACCTGCCGGATCGCTTCTACGAAATCTACGCGGTCGATGGCGCGCAGCGCTTGCAGGGCGCGGTGCCGCTCGACGCGCTATTGCGTTCGCGCCGGGCGGTGCCGCTCGCCGACCTGATCGAGGAAGACCGCCGCCGCGTATCGGTGCTGGAAGACCAGGCCGAGGTGGCACGGCTGTTCGAGAAATACAATCTGGTCGCCGCGCCCGTCGTCGATACCGAAGACCGGCTGGTCGGCGTCATCACGGTCGACGACGTGGTCGACGTGATCGAGGAAGAGGCGGATGAGGATTTGAAGGCGCTCGGCGGCGTCACCAGCGACGAAGAACTTTCCGACAATGTCTGGACCATCGCGCGGGGCCGCTTCAACTGGCTGCTGGTCAATCTCGCCACCGCCTTTCTGGCCTCTTCCGTGCTCGGCCTGTTCGAAGGCCAACTGGAGAAGATGGTGGCGCTGGCGGTGCTGGCGCCAATCGTCGCGAGCCAAGGCGGCAATGCCGCCACGCAAACCATGACGGTCGCGGTGCGCGCGTTGGCCACCCGCGAGCTCGGCTCCAACAACGCGTTTCGCGTGGTGGTGCGCGAGGGCCTGGTCGGCCTCGTCAATGGGCTTGCGTTTGCGATCATCACCGGCGTCGCCGCGGTGGCCTGGTTCAAGATCCCCGGGCTCGGCGTCGTGATCGGGCTTGCGATCATCTGCAACCTGGTGGCCGGTGCGCTCGGCGGCATTTTGATTCCGATGGTGCTGGAGCGGGTGCGCGCCGATCCGGCGGTCGCGTCAGGCACGTTTGTCACGACCGTTACCGACGTGGTCGGCTTCTTCTCGTTCCTCGGCATCGCGACGCTGTGGTTCGGGCTGAAATAGGCCCGCCGCGACAGCTATTTGTATCGTTAATCGAGTATTAATGCGCTTCGACGATGATCGGTTCGCGAGGGGATCGGGCATGCGGCGTTTGCGGCTGAAGGCGGACGGACGGATCGTCGAATTGCGCGACGGGCAGGAATTTCCGCTCGCGCCGGTGATGCCGGTCGACGCGGCTGCTCCGGTGGTGCGCGACCTTCGCCGGCGCGCGCGCCTCACCCAGCAGGAATTCGCCGCGCGATTAGGCGTGCCGGTCGAGACCATCCGCAACTGGGAGCAGGGCAAACGCATGCCGCGCGGACCGGCGAGGGCGCTTCTCGCCGTGATCGCGCACGCGCCGGAGACCGTGTTTGCCGCTTTGGCGAGAGCTTAACCACCGGAGCAAGTCCTTATCCCGGCACCACACCTGCGTCCCGGCCTTGTTGGCAGCGCGGCCGCCGCGGGACATAATGGGGCTCGTTTTGTTCGAGTTCCCAAGATGCAATATGTCGAGGCTAACGCCGTCAAAATCCCAGCCATCGGGCTCGGTACCTGGGAGCTGCGTGGGCGCACCTGCGCCCGGCTGGTCGAGCAGGCGTTGCGGCTCGGCTACCGCCACATCGACACGGCGCAGGTCTATGAGAACGAGCGCGAGGTCGGCGAGGCGCTTCGCGCCTCGCGGGTAAAGCGCGACGACGTCTTCGTGACCACCAAGGTCTGGACCAATCATTTCGCGCCGAACGATCTGGAGCGCTCGACCAAGGAGAGCCTTACCAAATTGCGGCTTTCCGAAGTCGACCTGTTGCTCCTGCATTGGCCCAATCCGCACGTGCCGCTGTCGGAAACGTTGGGCGCGCTGGCCAACGCCAAGAAGCTCGGCATGGCAAGACATATCGGCGTCTCGAATTTCACGGTAGCGCTGATCGAGGAGGCCGTCGCCGCCTGTCCCGAGCGGCTCTCCTGCGACCAGGTTGAATTCCATCCCTATCTCGACCAGACCAAGGTGAGGGAGGCCTGCGCGCGGCATGGTATGGCGTTGGTCGCCTATAGTCCGGTAGCGAAGGGCCGCATCAAGGGCGACGCGACGCTGACGCGGATCGGTCAGGCCCACGGCAAGACCGCGGCGCAAGTCTGCCTGCGCTGGCTGGTGCAGCAGAATGTTTCGGCGATCCCGCGAACCTCGAAGATCGAGCGGCTGTCGGAGAATATCGAAATCTTCGACTTCGAACTGTCGGAGGAGGAGATGAACCAGATCTCGCAGATGGGAAGCGCCAAGGGCCGGCTAACCGATTTCGGTTTCGCGCCGAAATGGGATTGAGGCCGCGCCAACGCCCGCTATGCTGGCGGCGGGCAGGGGCGCCCCCAAACGTTGCAAACGTTGATTGACTACTACGGTGGAACCACTGCGGTTCATACGGTCGGGCATCGCGGCGTCGGCGATCGGCCATCTGTCAATTTTGACAATGGTCCTGATTTTCACCGAGGTGCATCCGTTCGGCTCGGTCACGGCCGAGCCGATCACGGTCGATCTCGTCTCCCCGGCCGAGGTGACGGCGCCCCCCAAGAAGGAAGAGCCGCCAAGGCTGGAGCTGCCAAAGCAAGAGCCTTCCGACGCCTTGGACCTTTCCTCGAAATCAGCGCCTCCGCCAGCACCGGCATCTGCCGCGCCGCAGGAGGCCGCCGCCCCGCCGCAAAAGCAGGCCGCGCTGACGCCAAAGCAAGCGGCATCGACACATGCGCCCCCTGTCAAGCAACCGGCAGCCGCCCAGCCGCAGCCGCCGGCGACGTCGCCGGTGCCGGGCTTCGTTCCGCCTCAGCCCGACCTGACCATCAAGTACAACGTGCTGCTCGGTCTGCCCCCGGAACTGCCCCCAACGGTGCCACAAGACAAACCTGGCGACGGATTTGACGCCCCGGCATCACAGACCGCCGACATCGCTTCCAGCATGATCGCGGAGTTTCGCCGTCATCTTAAAGCATGTTCGAAGCTGCCGGCGTCGATCGCGCCCACCGATCCGATCAGGGTAAAATTGCGGGTATTGATGGCGCCCGACGGCAAGCTCGCCGCCGATCCGATCCTGATCGAGGCCAGCGCCTCCGCCAAGGGACCGGCCTTGATGCAAAACGCGATCGCAGCGCTCGAGGCTTGCCAGCCCTACGCGATGTTGCCGGCCGACCGCTACGGCGAATGGAAAGTGCTCGATCTGAGTTTTACGCCGCAGGATTTTACGGGCGGCTGACGGTGTTCTTAGTGGATTCTTGGCGTCAATGCGACGGCGGGGCGGGCGCTTATTTCCCCATCGCGCGCCAGGCGTTCGAGGCGAACTGCCGGCGCCAGGTGACGATCACGACCAGGGCGGTGGTGACAAACAATACCCACGGACTGACGAACCAGCCGAGATAGCCGAGCGCGAAGAAGAACGCGCGCTGGCCGCGGTTGAAATGCCGGCCGGCGGCTTCGAATAGCCTGGTGGTCCGGATCACATGCGCTTCGGCTTCCGGCGTGTCGCGCGCCTCCGCCGGCGGCATCGCGCCGAGCAGGATCGCGACGTAATTGAACAACCGGTAGGCCCAGGCGAATTTGAAGAACGCGTAGACGAAGATCAGCGTCAGCCCGACGCATTTGATCTCCCACAGCGCCGGCGTCGGGCTGAGATCGATCGGCAGTTCGCTCAATACCGCGAGCGCATCCCTGGTCGAGCGCAACAGCGCTAGCGCACCGCCGATCGCGAGCAGGCTGGTAGAGGCGAAAAACGCGGTGCCGTTTTGCAACGACGCCATGATCTGCATGTCGACCATGCGGGCCTGGCGGTCGAGCATGCGGCGGATCCAGACCTCGCGATAGGCATGCATGCGGGCGGAGAGGCTGTCGCGCCCGTATTTGGTATGCTCCAGCGTGACGGCGTACACGCTCCATTCAAGGATGAAGAAGGCAACCGCTAGGATATCGACCAAATATGCACGCATCGCCGCCCCCAATGGAGCGCGAATGCTGCCATGCGTGGGCAATCGCGGCAACCGGCACGGTGGCGGATGTGCGGTTGAACACTTCCGGCGCGCTATGGCAGGATGACGAACGGATTGAAGGGATTTTCTCGCATGGCCTTGACGCTCGTGATCGGCAACAAGAACTACTCGTCGTGGTCGATGCGGCCGTGGCTGGCGCTGCGCGCCAGCAACATCGCATTCGACGAAATCTTCATCCCGCTCTATACGGGTGCGGCCGACAAGCAGCGGATTCTTGGTTTCACCCATTCCGGCAAGGTGCCGGCGCTGATCGATGGCGACATCACGATCTGGGATTCGCTTGCGATCATCGAATACGTCGCCGAAAAATTTCCCGACGCGCGGCTGTGGCCGGAGGACCGCGCGGCCCGCGCGCATGCGCGGTCGATTTCAGCGGAGATGCATTCGGGCTTTGCGGCCTTGCGCAACGAATGCGGCATGAACCTGCATCGCCCGGTCGGCGCCGTCGCGCTGTCGGACGATGCGCGCGCCAATATCGCGCGCATCGAACAAATCTGGCTCGAATGCCGCGCGCGCTACGGAACCTCGGGGCCGTTTTTGTTCGGCGCCTTCGGCGGCGCCGACGCCATGTTTGCGCCGGTGGTGCATCGCTTCCGCACTTACGCGATTGAGGTGGCGCCGGAAGCAAAGGCTTATATGGAGACGATGATGTCGTTAGCGGCGTTTCAGGAATGGACCAGAGCGGGGCTCGTCGAAACCATCGTCATTGACAAATTTGAGACGGTGTAAGCGCTAATTTGCGCCAAGCTTGGTCATATTCGCAGCTTGACGGGAGCTGGCGAAAGCGGTCTGAATCCTAACAACCGCATCCAGCGAAAGGGCCTGGCCATGGGAATTCTCGATTCACTTGAAAATTCACCGGCGTTCAAGGGGATCCTCGGCCAGCTCGAGTCGGCCGTGGTGCCGGTCGTGCTGAGCGAAGTGCTCGGCAATGGCAGCCAGGGCGGGCTCAACGCGATCGTCGCCAAGCTGCAGCAGGCAGGCCTCGGCGATCAGGTCAAATCCTGGCTCGGAAACGGTCAGAACCTGCCGATCACGGCCGACCAACTGCAGCAGGTGCTGGGCAGCGACACCGTCAAGCAACTGGCGGCCCGGTTCAATATCCCGATCGATCAGCTCGGCCCGGTTTTGGCGCAGGTGCTGCCCGCGGTCATCGATCACGCTAGTCCGAACGGCAAGCTCCCACATACGGCTTAAAGCGGGGCAGAAGCGAGTTCGCGGCGGCGCCTAGTAGATTTGCCGGTTACCCGCCGAATTGCCTTTATCGTGCTGAAAAACCTGCAAAATCCGCGTATTTGCCATGTGCGGATGTAACTGGCCAACGCGGCCGCCGCCGTGCTATACCGCGCCCGGGTTTTCCAGTCAGCCGTTGCAGCGGGACCGTGAGCGCGGCCGACTTTTGTTGTGATGGAGAGGGTGTTGAAGCACAAATTCACCGTTGGAGAGACCGTCTATTTCACTGCCAGCAATGTCGCACGTCCAGCCGCCAGCGGCACCTATGAGGTGGTCCGCCTGCTCCCGACCGACGGCGACGACTGCCAGTACCGGATCAAAAGCTCGACCGAGGCCTTCGAACGGGTGGCCAAGGAAAGTCAGCTCGACATTAGCTGACAAATAGCGCGAGCTGACAAATAGCGCGGACCGACGGATGGTACACACGGCCGGGTGACGCGGATTCCGCGTCGCTGCCGTGAAAAGGCCCCGTTCGCAGAACCATTCTGCCAGAATCTGAGTGCGGAAATGGACGCACTCACTTTCGCTGAATGCGTTTGTGCTGCGTCGAGGGGACATCGCGCATGAACTGGGCCTGGGCTAGCTCGCTTGATCATATCTGGCGTTCGCCAACTTTCCCGATGTGGCTGACGCTGGCCGCGGCGGGATTCTTCGGGATCATCGTTCTGATCACGCTGTTGCGCGCCGAGAAATCGGTCGCCAACGGCGCGCTGACGGTGATCACGCTATTGGCGATCGGCATCGCGGCCGCCGCCACCATCCGCGGCTTCGGTCCTTTCGATAGGACAGCGTCTTCCGAGCCGCCATCTTCCCGGCAGGCGAGCATCGCGCTGCCGGCACTGTCGTGTATCGACGATATTGCCGGGGAGACCGTGCTGACGGCGTGCGAAAAAGCGCTGTTCGGTGCGCCCGAAACCGCGGCGGCGGCGCTGTCCTATGCGGCGTCCCAGATCACGCGGCTGACCGCGCTCGGCGATGTCACCACCGCCAACAAGAGCATGACGCCTGAATTGCAGATGGTGCGCCGCGCGATCGAACGCGACCGCTACGGGCTGATGGCTTACGTGCTCGCCGCGCGCGACCATTGCACCGCCGCGGACTGCGCGGCGTTCCGCGCGCTGACGGATTATCACCAGATCGTCGTCAACATGGACGAGCGGACCTATGAGGGCCTGATCGCGCGTTACGCGCCGTCGTGGAACGCGCCGCCGCCCACGGCTGCGGCTCCAGTAGCAGCACTTGCGCCGACCATGCCGACGGGCAAACCCACCAACGCCGAGTTTCCCTCCGCAGCCTCGACCCCGCCCGTCAGCATCATGACGCCGGAACCGGGCACGGCGCCTGCGCCGCGCGCGGCTGCGGCGGCACCGGCGGCGAACGCGCCGCTGCCGTCACCGCGTCCACCAGCCTCGGCCTTGGCGTCAGCGAAAAAGCCGGCTGCAGCCAAGCCCGCTCGCAGCGCCGCCGCCCCGGTTCAGATCGCGCCGACTGCGCCGGCGCCTGCAGCGTCAGCCCCGGCGGCGTCGAACGATTGATCCTCGCAGAAGCCGGCAATCTTTTGGGGAAAACCGGTTTCCACTTCGCAGGATCATGCTCTAACGTCTTTCCATGCCGCTACATCTCATCAAGCTTGCCGTCGGCTGCGAGTCGGTCAGGGAACTCAAAGGCTGGGTCGCCGAGCGGATGCAGACCGCCAGGAAAAAAGGCCTGCCGCTTCATCACATCCATATCACCCGGATGACGCCGAAGCGCGTCGACGAGATATTGGCGGGCGGCTCGCTATATTGGGTCATCCGGGGCGAGATCGCCGCGCGGGAAAAGATCATCGCGATCGAGCCGTTCCGTGATCGCGACGGTATCGGGCGCTGCCGATTGGTGATGCAGCCCAAGGTGATCGCGGTGATGCCGCGGCCGATGCGCCCGTTCCAGGGCTGGCGCTATTTTGCGCAAGCCGACACGCCGCAGGATCTCAAATCCGCCGGCACCGGCGTCGCCGCCATGCCCGAGCCGCTCCGCCGCGAACTGCGCGACCTCGGGCTGCTATAGAGCGTCCTAGAGCATGATGATTTTGAGTTGAATCGTCGCCTGTGCAAGTTCGATCACCTCGCCCCGCTTGCGGGGAGAGGCATAGGCCGCCTTGGCGGCCGTCCTTAGATAAGAAGGACGCCGAAGCGAAGCTTCGGCTATGTCGCGCAGCGATCCGGGTGAGGGGGATTCTCCGCATAATTTGTGCTTCACCATTCGCGGAAACAGCCCCTCACCCCAACCCTCTCCCCGCAAGAGCGGGGCGAGGGGGAAGTCACCGCTGCGCCTCAACCTAAAGTCATCACGCTCTGACCGCGATATTGTCGATCAGCCGCGTGGCGCCGATTCGCGCCGCGACCAGGATCCGCATCGGCCCATCTTTGACGGACGTGACCGGCGCCAGCGTCTCGGCGTGGCGGAGTTCGAAATAATCCAGTGCAAAACCGGCGCCGGTGACGAGGGCCGCGCCTTCGGCCATCGCCGCCGCGATCTCCTCGCCGGCGCGCAAGGCCTGCACGCTCGCCTGCATCGCGCGGTAGAGTTCCGGCGCGGCACGGCGCTGATCCGGCGACAGATAGACGTTTCGCGAGGACATGGCGAGCCCGTCGCGCTCGCGCACGGTTCTCGAGCCGATCACCTTGACGCCGAGGTCGAGATCGACGGCCATCCGGGTCACCACCCGCAATTGCTGGAAATCCTTTTCCCCGAAGATCGCAAAATCCGGCCGGACCTGGGTGAACAGCTTGCCGACCACGGTGGCGACGCCGGCGAAGAAATGCGGCCGGAAGCGATCCTCCAGCCCCGCGATGGCGGGTCCCTCAGTCAGGATCTTGGTGGCGAAGCCGTCGGGGTACATGGTCTTGACGTCTGGATTCCAAATCAGGTCGACGTCCTCATTGGCAAGCCTTGCGACATCGGCCTTCCAGGTGCGCGGGTACGAACCAAAATCCTCGGTCGGCGCGAACTGGGTCGGGTTGACGAAGATCGAAACGATCACCCGTCTGGCGCGGCGTTTTGCCAGCCGGACCAGCGACACATGGCCGTCATGGAGTGCTCCCATGGTTGGCACCAGCGCGGTGGTGGCCTTCTTCGCGCGAAGGCTGTCCATGGCGCGACGCAATGCGGGGATCGTGCGGGCGATCATGGGGGTTCGCGGCATCGGGGTTCGATCTTTGGGGGTTAAGGAACCGGCCGGCTCCGAGCCTCTCGGCGGGAACGAAGACCTTATCAACGCCAACGCTTGGTCGCCAAGCCGTCGCCGCGCGGACGAGACTTGCACGCGCGAGAATCAGCGCCCGGCAATTGTGCGTTCGATCACAGACGCGCCGATCCGGACGTGCGATCCACGATTAAGTCACACCATCAGCGATTCAAGAATCTTATCACGCAATTTACTTGACCGAAGTCGCGCGTAATTTGATGATGCTGCAAGGGTCGAAAAATGCTGCTGCAGGCTAGTCAGGGGCAATCGGGCTCGGCGCACGTGGTCGTGCTGGGCAACGAGAAGGGCGGGTCGGGAAAATCCACGACGGCCTTGCATATCGCCGTTGCCTTGATGAAAGCCGGCCAGCGCGTCGCCACCATCGACCTCGATTGCCGCCAGCAGAGTTTCACCCGTTACATCAACAACCGAAGCGCCTGGGCCCGCCGCACCGGGCTCGATCTCGAAATTCCCGTGCATTGCTGCATCAAGCTCGGCCAGACCATGCAGATCGCGGAGAATGAAACCTCCGAGTTCCAGCAATTCATGGATGCCGTCAGCGTGGTCGAGCGTATCTTCGATTTCATCGTGATCGATACACCGGGGTCGGACAGCTATTTGATGCGGCTGGCGCATTCGATGGCCGACACGCTGGTGACGCCGATCAACGACAGCTTTCTGGATTTCGACGTGCTCGGAACCGTCGATCCCCAAACCTATGCCGTGACCGGCGAGAGCCATTATGCGGAGATGGTGCGCGACACCAGGCGAAAACGCCGCCAGCTCGACGGAGCCACCTCCGACTGGATCGTGGTCCGCAACCGGCTGTCGATGCTGGGCTCGCGCAACAAGCAGCTGGTCGCCGACGGCCTCAACGAATTATCGTTCCGGCTAGGTTTTCGCGCGATCGACGGCTTTGCCGAGCGCGTGGTCTATCGCGAGTTCTTTCCGCGCGGGCTGACCGCGCTCGACGATCTCGATGAGGCAACGCTGGGCACCCGCCCGAACCTCGGCCATGTCACCGCGCGCGAGGAGGTCACGAGCCTGCTGCGCCAGCTAAAACTGCCGCTCGACGAACGCGGCCGCCGCCGCGCCGCCAACCGCGCCGAGTGGTTCACCCAGGTCGACAAGCCGCTCGAAGTGCACGACATTCTCGGCGCGTGATTTGCTATTGCCCAAATAATGCGCTCGCGCGATCGCTTCGCTGTGTCGCGACGGCAACAGCTCGGGCGCTTCCTTCGTCGTCAACGGCGCGGCGCAAGCGAGCGATTCCGCACTGACCACGGCCTCTGCCGAGATGAAATGGATGAACGGCTGGTCCGCCGCCGCGACCTTTGAAGGCGAGTTCTCTGATGTCACCCGCTCCTACGCCGGGAAGGGCGTCGTCCGGTACACTTGGTAAGCCCGTCGGGAGTTGAACCCGAAAGTCCCAGATTCAAAGCCGTGAACCTTTCGCTTCTAAGGCGAACGGCTCGATCAATTGTGCTAACGGGGCTTTGGCGGGTAGGGATGAATTCGAACCAACTATGTTCACCACACAGGGATCAGATTTACAGTCTGACGCAACACCGCCATCGTTGCCGCCTACCCAAAGGCAAAACGCGGAGGAGCGTCAGTAAGGTAACAGGAGGAGCGGGAGGGTCGGGGCGGCAGGATTTGAACCTGCGATCCCAGTATTCCAAGTGCGGCGGGGGCGGCCAAACTCCCCCACGCCCTCAGTCGAGCGCGGTTGTACGGGAGAATTGTTGACCATCGAAGTCATGCAAATCGCTTACCATCAACAACGTAATTTAAGCAAGTCCCAGATGCCCTACCAAATCCACGAGGTTAATGGCGTCAGCTTCGCAGCAACAATCAACGCCTTTAATAAACTCGTGCCAGCATGGCCGGAGCTGCAGCAGCGTCATTTCACTAACGGATATTGGTGGTTCGCTTATCTTGACGACAAACCAGTTGCATTCGCTGGTTTGGTTCCTTTCGAACCATTTCCCAATATAGGATATCTCAAACGCTGCTATGTCATGCCGGATCATCATGGGCATGGATTGCAGCTTAGATTGATGTCCGCGCGAGAAGTGAAGGCCAAGCAATTGGGCTGGACGCATCTCGTTTCAGAATGCCGCGCCGAAAATAAATTCTCAGTTGCCAACTTTCTCAAGGCCGGATTTGAGCTATGCGAGCCGGAGCAGCCCTGGGAGGAGAATTCGGTATATTGGGTGAAGAGGCTTTGATGGCACGATGAGCCATTGAAGTGGACGGCGCCGCCGCGATCGCGCTTCATACGAAGCATTTACGATTTTGTCCGCACCCATCAGACGCTCAAGCGATGGCCGCTGGGGTTTCGAAGAAACTTGGTCGGTCAAAAACTAGCCGGTGGGTAACTTTTCCAAACTGACCCCACTGCCGCGCATTCCGGCCGGGCGGAAACCGGCTGGTTCCCGGCGGGCAGTTCCATGGCCGCCACAGTTCCATGGCCGCCACAAGGAACCGCCTCAAAGAAACGTTCTATCTCCGGCTTTTACCGCGATTTTACCCAAGATTTGAACCGAACCTTGATCTGTCCCGTCTCACAGTGCGAGCACAAGCGGGGTGGCACTTTCCGGTTGTGCACTGCCCAATTATGGTGCGCCGCACAAGGAACAGGCGGTCAAGTCACAACATTTACTCTTCCCGTCACGGGGGCGTGACATATATCCTTAACAAGGGACCGAAGAGTCCCGGTACTGGAACAGGGCCCCTTAAGGGGACGGCGTAAGCCGAGGACAACATGAAGCGTGGAATTACCATTCTGCTTTCGCTTTGCGTGCTCGTGACCGTTGGATATTTCACCGCGAGCAAATGGGCGATCCGTCACGAGACGATCACCTTCCTTGACCCGACACGCGACAACCGCCCGGTGGCCGTCGACGTCGCGGTCAGGCGCGACAAGGAGCTGCAGGCCAATGCCGGCATGCTCACGCTGCCGGTTGCGATCCTCAATCACGGCAACACCGTCAAATTCACCGAATATTCCTTCCTCGCAAACGCGTTCGCCGCCCGCGGCTATCTCGTCGTGAGTATCCAGCACGATCTGCCGACCGATCCGCCGATGGTGACGAAAGTCGGCGAGCTTTATGTTGGCCGTCTGCCGCAGTACCAGCGCGACATCGCCAACATCAAGTTCGCGATCGAGGAAATGCAGAAGGTCCAGGCCAACGCCGACTACGACCATCTGACCATGGTGGGACACTCCATGGGCGCCGACGTCTCGCTCTACTTCGCCAAACTGTACCCCGACCACATCAAGAAGGTCGTGACGCTCGACAATCTGCGCGTGCCGTTCATGACCGACGGCCGATTCAAGATCCTCTCGTTCCGCTCCAAGGATCCTGTCTTCAAGACCGACCCCGGGGTCATTCCGGCCGACGATGTCTGCGAGAAGGCCGGCATTACGGTGGTCCGCACCGGCTTCCAGCACAACGATATGCGCGATACCGGTCCTGACGAAGCGAAGGCATCGATCCAGGGCATGCTCGACAAATTCCTGGATGATGACAGCCCGCTCAAGCCGGTCGAAACCACCACCCCTGTCATGACCGATGCCGGTCCGGTCGCGCCCTATGCGCCGGTTGGGCCGGTCCAGAACTGAAAAACTGACCGGCGCCAGCATCCTGCCCTGACCGAAGCTTCGATCGCGCTCCGCGGGCGTTGCCCTTTTGCGCCCTTTGCACGCATTGACCGTTCGCCGATCCCGGCCCACATAGAGCTTGCAGCTTTTTTGCGAGCCGCTGATGTCCCGCGAACCGACCAAACCGAAATCCGAGGGCGAAGTGTCGCCCGCGCAAAAGGCCGCGTCCGGCAAAGCCGGTTCGCTGCCGGAGACAAAAGCCTCGGCCTCGGAGGACATCGCCGCCTTTGTCGCCAAGGCGCACGCGATGTCGCCGCATGCCGCAGGCGCGCGGGGCCGGCTGGTGTTCGCGCTCGATGCCACCATGAGCCGGCAGCCGACCTGGGATTTGGCCTGCGCGCTGCAGGCCGACATGTTTCGCGAAGCGGCCTCGCTTGGCAGTCTCGATATCCGCCTGGTCTATTATCGCGGCCTCAACGAGTGCCGCGCCTCGGGGTGGATTTCCGACAGCGCGCAATTGGCAAAGCTGATGAGCAAGATCGATTGCCGCGGCGGCAACACCCAGATCGGCAAGGTGCTTTCCGAAGCGCGCCGCGAGGCGGTGGCGTCCGCCGTGCGCGCGGTGGTGTTCGTCGGCGACGCCATGGAGGAGCAGGTCGACGCGCTCTGCGTCAAGGCCGGCGAACTCGGGCTGCTCAAAGTGCCGGTGTTCATGTTTCAGGAAGGTCATGACGACACCGCCGAGCGGGCGTTCCGGGAGATCGCGCGTCTGACCGGCGGAGCCTGGTGCAGGTTCGATCCCGGCGCCGCGGCGCAATTGCGCGAATTGTTGCGCGCCGCGGCCGCCTATGCGGCCGGCGGACGCGAGGCGCTATTGCGATTGTCTAGAACCGGCGCCGGCGCCGCCAAATTGCTCGGCCAGATGAGGTGATGCCAATTGCTCTTTAGGGATCGAGATGGGCAACGCCCATCTGTTTGAGCAGCGTCAGATTATCTTCGATGTGCCAATTGTCCGCGATCTTGCCGTCTTCGACTTTGACGAGATCGGTGGCGATGAAGTCGATCTCCTGGCCGTGGCCCTGGGTTTGCCCGAGCTTGCCGGTGAAATGGCCGGTGAATTTCATGTGCACGGTAACGTAGCTTCCGGCGACGATCATTTTTTCCACGACCACTTTGAGGTCCGGTACCGCGCCGCGGAACTGCCGCGACGCGAAAGCCGGGCCCTCCGGTCCCTGGGGCCGGCCGGGCGGCAGCGTGTGATCGGTGAAGTTGGCGGCGATAGCCTGCTTCAAGAGGCTCTCGTCGCCGCTGTTCCAGAATTCGTAGAACGCGCGGACCGCTTTTAGGCCGGCTTCGCCTTGCGGACTGCCGATCGGCGCGGCGATCACGAGGTCGTTGATCTCTACGCTCTCGGCTGTGGTGGCCGACGCCAAGACCGCGACCGCCGCCACGACAAGACTGATCTTAATCGACATGGCGTTGTTCCCGATCACGACAAAGCCATCGCGCCAAAGCGCTAACCCGTCGTCGCGGCTTTTGCGACGGCAGCCAGCGCGCCCGTCATCATCTTGACCGCCGCCTCCGTCTCGCCGCCGAGCCCGTGCCGCTTCGCAAGCCAATCCGGGTCATTGTAGGAAAGCCAGGTCTTGCCCGAGGCATCCTGCCAAACCAGCGCCTTCAACGGCAGGTCGATCCCGATGGTCTGGACCGATTGCATCAGTGGCGTGCCGCCTCTGGCATTGCCAAAGATCAGAAGCTCGGTCGGGCGCAGCGGCAGTCCGACCGCCGCCGCGCCCGCGGCATGATCGATCCGGGCGAATACCGTCATGCCCTTTGCCTTCACCGCGGTCTCGAGCCGGTTCATGGTATCTTGCGGCCCGAAGCCGCTCGGTATCGTCGTCAGTCCGTCCACCGCCATCGCGCGCTCCCTGGCTATCCGGCTACGGTCATACCGAAGATTAATAAACTCGCGTTGACAACGCCACGCAGCTTTTCGCTCACCGGCCCTTTTGGGCCCGGAGGGGCGGCGTGTTTTTTGCCGCCGATCCCACTATATTGGACGCATGCCTACCCTGATCGCCGGCGTCGTGGCCGTCATACTTCTATACTCGCTGCTGCAGATGTTTCGTGCGGCCAATCCGGTCGTGCTCGCGCGCGCCATCAAGATCGGCGGCGGCATCGTAGCCCTCGCGGTTGCCGCCTTCACCGGCATCAAGGGCGAACTCGCCGTCGCCATCCCGCTCGGCATTTTCGGCGCCGGGTTATTGGGCTGGTCGCCGTTCGGGGCCTCGGGTTTCGCCAATATCGGTGGGCTGTTTTCAGGCGCGGGCGCGCAGCGCTCGGCGGGGCAGACCTCGCGGGTGCGTTCGCAGTTTCTCGATATGATCCTCGATCACGACAGCGGCGAACTGTCGGGCCAGATCGTGGCCGGCCCCCATGCCGGCCGTTTCGTCGGCGAATTCGACCTCGCGCAATTGACCGCGATGATCCCCGGCTTCGATGCCGAGAGCGTGTCGTTACTTGAAAGCTATCTGGACCGCCGGTTTCCCGCCTGGCGTCAGGACGCGCAGGGAAACCCGGCAGGGGGGCAGCGCCGCCCGGCGCCGAGCGGCAAAATGACGGACGAGGAGGCCTATCAGATCCTTGGCCTGCAGCCGGGGGCGGGGCGCGACGAGATCGGCCGGGCGCACCGCGCGCTCATGAAGAAACTGCATCCCGACCAGGGGGGGTCGACGTACCTCGCCTCCCGTGTAAACGAGGCCAAGGATACTCTGCTTCGCACGCATCTCAGCTAACTCCGGCAACGCTACCAAACGCTACGAACCGCGAGCTGCCTCTGTCTTGGTCTCTGGCCGATGCCCCTTTGTCGCCCGCCGTTCCGGCGTGGTCGATCGTTGATCTCAGTTCTAATCGCAAAGTCTTGACGAGAGGTTTGCAAGCGCGCGGATTTACGCCGGCACCGGGATCGTAGGGTGGGCAAAGCGAAGCGTGCCCACCATGGAGCCACTCATGCGCATGGCGGGCACGGCGCAAGCGCGCCTTTGCCCACCCGACGATTTCGGATGAATCAGTTCCGAACGGTGATGCAGGAGATGTCGGAATGCTTCAAGGTCCGGCACACCGCTTCCGCCTGATCGCGGTCGAGGCCGGCAAAACGGGCCCGGAACAGCTTTCGGTCGCCTTTGGCCACCACCGGTTCGGTGAACGGATCGGCCTTGGCGAGCAGGCCGTGGGCCTGACTGCGCGCCGCGTCGATGCGCTGCAGCGCTTCACTTTCGCTTTCCAGCGCGCCGACCTGAACGATCCATCCGGTGTGGACGGCGAGCGGCTTGTTGGCGGAGTTCTGCTGGGTGGCCTGCGGCTGCGGCAGTTGCGGGCGAGGGGTTGGATCGGCATAGGCCAGCGCCTGCGGGGCGGGAGAGGCGGCTACGCTCGATGCCGGAAGCACGCCAAGCACGCCGTTTCCGGTGCCGTGGTTTGCCGGCTGGGGCGGCATGCCCGGAACGTCGTCCTTGCTGGTTTCCACCTTGTTGATTTCAGCTTTGGCCACGAGCGCGCTCGAGGTCTCCGGCATCTCCGGACGCGCCGGGGGGATCGCGCTGGTGCTCGGGGACGCAGGCTGCGACGGTCCGGCGGAAGCTAGTTTGATCTGCCCGGCCTTGATCTGGACGGTCTTGACCTTGACAGGCTTCATCGGTTCGGACGAGCCGGGGATAGCGGCGATCGCCTGAGTCTGGATCACGCCGGAAGTTAGCGGGGCTGGTTCGGTTTTGGCTTGCTCAGGCTTAACTTGCTCAACCTTTGGTTCAGTCTTTGCTTGTTCAGTCTTGGCCTGCGGCGGCGGCACGGCGGCGGTGGCTTGGGCCATGACCGACCGGAAAGCCGGCGCGCGCGGTGTCGGGACGGGTTCGGGCGCGGCGGCGGCGGGCTCGGCTGCGCCCTGCGACGGGGCTTCGGATTCCGCCACCTCGACATTTGCGTCGGCAGAATTGCGCTCGGTGATCGCGGCAACCGTGCGCGTGGTCGCGGCTTTTTGCAGATTTTCGGCCAGCAGATTGCGCATGATGGCGTCGCGCGAGCCGCCGCTGTGGCCTCCCATGACAACGCCGACCAGATGGCGGTTGCCGCGGCGCATCGAGGTCACGAGATTGAAGCCCGACGCGCGGGTGTAGCCGGTCTTGATGCCGTCGACCCCTTCGACGCTGCCGAGCAGATGATTATGGTTGCGGATCGATTGGCCGTGATAGTTGAATGCCTCGGTCGAGAAGTAACGGTAGTAGCGCGGGAAACGGTCCTGGATGGCGCGGCCGAGGGTTGCTTGATCGCGCGCGGTCGTCACCTGGTCGTCGTTGGGTAGCCCTGAGGCATTGCGATAAACCGTTTTGGACATGCCGAGCGCGCGCGCCTTGCGCGTCATCAGCTTGGCGAAATCGTCCTCACTGCCGCCGATCGCTTCCGCGATCACGACGGCGGCATCGTTGGCCGAACGCGTCACCAGGCCCTTGATGGCGTCTTCGACCTTAATGGTCTGGCCCGGGCGCAAGTCGAGTTTGGTCGGCGCCTGTTCGGCAGCGTGCTCTGAAACTTCCATCTCGGTGTCGAGCTTCATCTTGCCGGCGTCGAGGCGCTCGAACAGCAGATAGAGCGTCATGATCTTGGTGAGCGAAGCGGGATGGCGGCTGCCGTCGGGATTGTTGGCCGACAGCGTCGCGCCGGAATTGCCGTCTACGATGATCGACGAGAAAGCGGGGCTGTAGCTCTCCTCCGCTTCATGGTGATGAGTGTGATGGGCATAATGGCGATGCCGGTAATGGCGCGCATCGGCGGTGTCGTTTGTGAAGACGACGGCTGATGCGATCGTGACCAGCCCGAACACGCCAACTCGCACCACGCGCGAGGAAGCCAAATTTGTACGAAGCATAGACTTCCCCGTCCCAATTTCTGTCTTGATCACCGGTTCGTGAGGCCAAATTATGCCCAACGGCCGGCGATGTTTCCCTGCTTGAACCGTTTGCGCCGGCCAGACTTCGCAGGACGCATCGCGGTTCACGCCGCTATTCTAGCTAAGAGACTGTGCGCGAACGACTTTTCGGGTGCCTGCCCGGACCGCGGACAAGTCGGGAAAGAGGTTAGGTTGCCGGAGTTTCCAAAAAGTTAAGAAACCCTTGCGTAATCCCCCTGTGTTTATAGCGAGTTGCAATTACCGATTGAAATATTATTGTGCGTCGCACAAGATTCTTGACTTTTTTGTGCATCGCGGTACACGTGCACGGCGTCGGAGGCGGGGACCTCCGGGCAAGGTCAATCGCACATCCAGTCCGGAAAGGGCGCCATGATGATCAAGGTTGAAGACATTCAGCAGTACGGCAAGGAACATCTCGAGACCTGCGTTGCTTCCGCGGCCACCGTTCAGAACGGCCTCCAGGCCATCGCAAGCGCCTATGGCGACTACACCAAGAAATCGTATGAAGACACCAAATCGTTTGTCGAAAAACTGTCCAGTGTGAAGTCGCTGGACAAGGCGCTCGAAGTGCAGACCGAATTTGCAAAATCGGCCTACGAGAGCTTCGTGGCGGACGCGCAGAAGATCGCGGGGCTCTATGGCGATCTTGCCAAGCAAACGTTCAAGCCGGTGGAAACCCTGGTCGCGAAATTCACGCCAGCCTCTGCCGCCTGACACCAACGCGCTTTCGAAAGTCAAAAGCCCGGCCGTCATCGCCGGGCTTTATTTTTTGGCGTTTCGCAGGCATCGCCCGCTGCGCCAGCCAGGCAGCCCAAGCCGCCGGCGGCTTTGCTTTGTCAAATCCGACAGAATTGATTAACCTTGGGCGGATTGCCGAACCTGGAATCGGGCCGGCCGCGGGCTGCATCCGAGCAAATCTACGCGCTTGCGGCGACCCGATGCTGGACCCATATTCCAAGCTGATCGATCCGGCTGATGGGTCGGGCCGGGAGCGGTGATCCGGAATTCGTGCCTGGGAACTCATGATGGCTCCGGCAGGAGTACATCAGCCGGCCGTTTTCCGATTTTCCGTGGGGATTTCGAACGCCTGTGCCATGCTGCAACTAACTTTCAGACCCGATTCGTCCGCGCCGTCAGTGCTTGCGGCATCTGCTCCCCGAATGGGCAATGATGAGAACCGCACAGGCGGGACCGGCGGCCCGGCGACATCCGTCATCGCCAAGGTCAAGCCGAAGACCAAGCGCCCGAATCTCTACCGTGTGCTGATTTTGAACGACGACTACACGCCGATGGAATTTGTCGTTCACGTCTTGGAGAAGTTCTTCCAGAAGGATGTCGAAGCCGCGACCAAGATCATGCTGCACGTCCATCACCATGGCATCGGCGAGTGCGGAATATTCACCTACGAGATCGCCGAGACCAAGGTGACGCAAGTGATGGATTTCGCGCGCAAGCACCAACATCCCCTGCAATGCGTGATGGAAAAGAAGTAACGCCGCGCGAAATCCGCCGGAAACGGGAACGGGTTTTGCATTAAACCTGCAGGCAAGCCTGCGGGAAGAACGCAGGAACAATGCGACGGATCAGGCCAGCATTCGCCGTCCCCGGGTGATTGTCCGTATTTGCCCGGGTATGGCGCATGTGGACTGCGCGGAAAACGAGAAGCGGGAACCGGTCTTTCGCCCCGATCGGGTGTAACTATATGACAAAGGTTGTTGTTGCCTGATCGGGCAACGGCGATCATGATGGCCCGGGGGCCATAGAGGACGCGAATGCCGACTTTTTCCCAAAGCCTAGAACAATCCCTGCATCGTGCGCTGGCGATTGCCAACGAGCGCCACCACCAATACGCGACGCTTGAACACCTTCTGCTCTCGCTGATCGATGACTCGGATGCGGCCGCCGTGATGCGCGCCTGCAGCGTCGATCTAGACAAGCTACGCACCAGTCTCGTCAACTATCTTGAAACCGAGTTCGAAAATCTGGTGACCGACGGCGCCGACGACGCCAAGCCGACCGCCGGTTTCCAGCGCGTGATCCAGCGCGCGGTGATTCACGTCCAGTCATCGGGGCGGGAGGAAGTCACCGGCGCCAACGTCCTGATCGCGATCTTCGCGGAACGCGAAAGTCATGCCGCCTATTTCCTGCAGGAGCAGGACATGACGCGCTATGACGCGGTGAATTACATCAGCCACGGCATCGCCAAGCGGCCCGGGGTGTCGGAAGCGCGGCCCGTGCGGGGCGTCGACGAAGAGACCGAGACCAAGGGCAACGAGGACACCAAGAAGAAGGGTGAGGCGCTGGAGACCTACTGCGTCAACCTCAACAAGAAGGCGCGCGACGGCAAGATCGATCCGGTGATCGGACGAAACTCCGAGATCAACCGCGCCATCCAGGTGCTGTGCCGCCGGCAGAAGAACAACCCGCTGTTCGTCGGCGAAGCCGGCGTCGGCAAGACCGCGATCGCAGAAGGCCTGGCGAAACGGATCGTCGATAGCGAAGTGCCCGAAGTGTTGGCGGCGGCCACGGTGTTCTCGCTCGACATGGGCACCTTGCTCGCCGGTACCCGCTACCGCGGCGATTTCGAGGAACGGCTGAAGCAGGTCCTGAAAGAGCTCGAGGCGCATCCGAACGCCATCCTGTTCATCGACGAGATCCACACCGTGATCGGCGCTGGTGCTACGTCCGGCGGCGCGATGGACGCGTCCAATCTGTTAAAGCCGGCGCTGGCGTCAGGCACCATCCGTTGCATGGGCTCGACCACGTACAAGGAATATCGCCAGCACTTTGAAAAGGACCGCGCACTGGTGCGCCGGTTCCAGAAGATCGACATCAACGAGCCGACGGTCGAGGACGCCATCGCGATCCTCAAGGGTCTAAAGCCTTACTTCGAGGACTACCACCGGCTGAAATACACCAACGAGGCGATCGAGGCCGCGGTGCAGCTGTCGTCGCGTTATATCCACGACCGTAAATTGCCGGACAAGGCGATCGACGTGATCGACGAATCCGGTGCGGCGCAAATGCTGGTTTCGGAGAACAAGCGCAAGAAGACCATCGGCATCAAGGAAATCGAGACCACGATCGCGACCATGGCGCGGATTCCGCCCAAGAGCGTGTCGAAGGACGATGCCGAGGTGTTGAAGCATCTCGAAACGACGCTGAAGCGCGTGGTGTTCGGCCAGGACAAGGCGATCGAAGCGCTGTCGGCCTCGATCAAGCTGTCGCGCGCGGGCTTGCGCGAACCGGAGAAGCCGATCGGCTCCTATCTGTTCTCAGGGCCCACCGGCGTCGGCAAGACCGAAGTCGCAAAGCAGCTCGCAGCTTCGCTGGGTGTCGAGCTGATCCGCTTCGACATGTCGGAATATATGGAGCGGCACACCGTGTCGCGCCTGATCGGTGCGCCTCCGGGCTATGTCGGCTTCGACCAGGGCGGGCTGCTGACCGACGGCGTCGATCAGCATCCGCATTGCGTGGTACTGCTCGACGAAATCGAGAAAGCGCATCCGGATCTCTACAACGTGCTGCTGCAGATCATGGATCATGGAAGGTTGACCGACCACAACGGCAAGCAGGTCAATTTCCGCAACGTCATCTTGATCATGACCACCAACGCCGGCGCCGCCGATCTGGCGCGTCAGGCGTTCGGCTTCACGCGCAACAAGCGGGAAGGCGACGATCACGAAGCGATCAATCGCCAGTTCGCGCCCGAATTCCGCAACCGGCTCGATGCCATCGTCTCGTTCGCGCATCTCAATCCCGACGTGATCGGCATGGTGGTCGAGAAGTTCGTGCTGCAGCTCGAGGCGCAGCTTGCCGACCGCGACGTCACCATCGAACTGTCGGAGCCGGCCAAAGCGTGGCTGATCCAGCATGGCTATGACGAGCAGATGGGTGCGCGGCCTATGGCACGCGTGATCCAGGAGCACATCAAGAAGCCGTTGGCGGACGAAGTGCTGTTCGGCAAGCTCAAGGGCGGCGGCCATGTCCGCGTCGTGCTGGTAAAGGACGAGGCGGCGGCCGAGGCCGACCAGCAGAAGATCGGCTTCGAATATGTCGAGGGGCCGGTGACGCCGAAGCCGGAAAAACTGCCCGGCGCGCGCAAGCGCACTGTGCCGCGCAAGCCGAAACCGAGTGGCCCGAGCGGCGGCGGATCGAAGGGCCCGGCCTCACGAGGTCCGCTGGTCAAGGTTTGAGCGGCTGAAATACCAACAAGAAGCCGGCGCGTCGCAAGACACTGCCGGCTTTTTTGCGACTTTTTTGATGCGGATCGAAGCGCGCGATGGCGTTTGTCAGTTCTTGACCGCCGCCGCGGATAGGGCGAGCTCGTTGGGCACGGTCACCTTCGGCTGATTGGTCGCGCCCGGATTGGGCGGAGTGTCGTCCTCCAGGAATTTGTCGAGAATGCTGCTGATCTTCGACTTGACCTCATCGGGACCGCGATCGCTCATATCGGTGTGCTGATAGCCGGTCTTGACCACGGTGATGCCGGCCTTCGCGCAGGCCTCGTCGTCGGGAACGACGCCCGGATCGGCCTTGAAGACCGGATCCTGCGAACGAAACGAGAGAATCTTGAATTTGCCGTCGGTCATGAATGGGACGCGCAAATTGTCGAGCGTGACGACCTTTTTGATCATGTCGGGATACCGCTTGGCGAAGTACATCGAGATGTCGCCGCCATTGGAGTGCCCCACCATGGTCAGATGGTTGTAATCCGAGTTCGGCTGGAGCCTTTTCAACTCGTCGACCGCGAACTTGATATTGGCAATGCCGCGGTTGTACTGCGACCGCCGGCCGACATATTCCTCGTCGACCTTCGTCACCATCGGCTCATCGGTTTCCAGATCGTGCTGGATGCTCACGACCATGTAGCCGCGGGCGGCGAAAACGTTTGCCAGGAAAGAATATTCGGTGAATTTGACGGTGTTGCCGTGGCTGAGGATCGCCACCGGCAGCTCGATCACGTCGGCCATCGCCTCGAGCTCGCGGTCGTAGCGGACGGCGATATCGACCGATACCGGACGGTCGCTGCGCAAGGGGTCGCTGAATGTCAGCGTCTTGTGATGGATTGCCCACTTGCTGGCGGTGAAATACGCGGCGGTCACCAGCGCGCAAACCGAAAGCAGAACGGCAATAGTGCGTTTCATGTTAAATCCCTTTGTGTCCGCGTGGACCGACGCCATGCAGCCATCGTTGGGTTGAGCCGACCGAGCGCTCGGATTTTTCCATCAAATGTCATCGGAGGCCGGGCGCTCTGAGCACAGTTTTTGCGGTTATATTTGGCGCTCTTAACAATCCCATGACCGCCGCAAGACCATCCACCGCGGGGCGAACCACGGGCAGCGGCAGGCTGGAGTAGCAGAGCACCACTAAACTGCCCGGTGCGTCGAATATCCCTTGGCGTTAAGGGCATCATGAACTCGAACTGCAAGACCGGCAGATCTCTCATTCTCTCCTAAGTATCGGACCCTAGGCATGATCGATCGAATGCCAACCCGTTCCTCGAGAAGGATCATTCATGATGAGGTTTTTCGCCGGCCGGACCCTTGGTGCCATTTGCCTTCTGCTGTTCGCACTCGGCCTGACCGGCCGGGCCCCGGCGCAGGATGCGGCAAACCAAAATCAGCCGGTGGGAGACCTTTCGCCGTTCCGCACCATCGCCGCGGACACGCTCGCGATCGTCAATACCGGAAACCTCACCCGTGCCAAGGCGCGGATCAAAGATCTGGAAACGAACTGGGATCGGGCTGAAGCGAAGCTCCGTCCACGCGATCCCGAGCGATGGCTAACGATCGACAAGGCAATCGACGCCGCCCTCGTGCAACTGCGTGCCCACAAACCGGAAGCTTCGGCGTCGAAAGCTGCGTTACAAAGCTTGCTCGCGAGCTTTGATCGATCCAACCAAGGCGCAACGGCTGCAGCTGGAGAATCCGCCTCTATCGAAACCGCCAGGCTCTCGGTGACCGACATCATTGCCGCGGCTGAGAAGCTGCGGGCCGGCGCGAGCGTGCTTGACGTAAGCTTCGAGCCTAAGGACGGCAAGCCGGCCTATGCGGTGCGGACCTACGCGAACGGAAAGGTATGGGACGGTCTCCTCGACGGCATCAGCGGCGCCGCCATCGATCAAGGCACGGCGATGGATGAGTCCGCGCTTGACGCCGAGGACAAGGCTGAGTTGGCGGCGTTGAAAAGGGCCAAAATCACGCTGCGCCAAGCCGTTGCGTCAGCCGAGAAAGCGGGTGGGGGCCGTGCACTGAACGCGGGATTGGAGCAGGTGCGCGGGCGCGCAATATGGGAAATTCTCATTCAAGACACAACAAAGCCCCAACAGATTCACATCGACCCGATCACCGGCAAAATTCTGTAACGGTCGTCGGCCGGGCATCCGGTGCCCGATTTCGAACGACCTATTTGTACCGCGGGCCCGTGAATAGAAAGGCAAGACGATGCCTTCTTGCCCCGGCCGGACGCTGGACCATGCCAATTGACCGTTGTCGGCCTCCGCGAGTAAGCTAGCCGCGAAGATGGGGATGGAGTCCCCCGATACCCGCCCGTCGTGGGCTGATGACTCCTGCTGGGTGGGGCGACCAAAAGCCCCGTCGCGGCGGGAGCATCTCTGTAACCCGCCACTGGCGGGTTTTTTTTGTTGTCCTGAAGCAAGGGGCAGCGACAACGCGGATGACGGCGGCGGACAAGACGAATTATCCTCGGAAGCGAGCGTTCCCGCGGGATCGCCTCGATCGCGCAGTCGATCTGCGAACGAGAAGGAAATCGAAAGATGCAAATTCCTGAAAAAGCCTCCCTCTTGCGAGTTTTCATTGGCGAGGACGACAAGGCCGACGGCAGGCCGCTCTATGAGGCGATCGTCCTCAAGGCCCGCGAGGTTCATCTGGCCGGTGCGACCGTGCTGCGCGGGCCGCTTGGTTTTGGCCGCTCGAGCATGCTGCATACCGCCAAGGTGTTGCGCCTGTCGCAGGACTTGCCGGTGGTCGTGGAGATCGTCGACACCGAGGAGAAAATCAACGGCTTCCTGCCGGTCCTCAAAGAACTTACCAAGAGCTGCCTGATCACCTTGGAAAAGGTGACGGTCATTCGTTACGGCGAGGACGAATCGGGCCTTGCTCCTGAGCATGCCAGCACCTGAACGCGCGCCCGATGATCCTCAACCGCTGACGGAAACCCGATCGTGATGACATTCCAATCCTGCGCCCTGGTGTTGCTCGGAGGTTTCTTCGGCGGCATTTTGCGCTTTTTTGTCTCCGGCTTTGTCGGACGCAGGATTGGCGAGACCTTTCCGTGGGGAACGCTGGTCGTGAACGTCTCGGGCGCCCTCGTCATTGGCGCGCTTGCCGGGCTCGCCCGTGCGCAGGGAGGGATCTTTGCAGGCGAGATGTTTCGCGATCTGGCGTTCGTCGGCTTTCTCGGCGGCTATACGACGGTCTCCTCGTTCTGCCTGCAAACGCTCAACCTCGCAATCGACGGTCAGGGGCTGCCGGCCGCGATGAACGGCATCCTGTCGACCGGCCTCTGCATCGCGGCGGTCGGAGCCGGGTTCTGGAGTGTGGTTCGGGTTTTGGCATGAAAGCGCGGCGCGCGACGAAAAGAGGGCGGTGTTGAAAGTCTATCTGGCTGTGGGGTTGGGGGCGGCGCTCGGATCGCTGTTGCGGTTTCTATCCGGCGTTCTGATCGTATCGGTCATGGGGCTGAGCGCCTTGTGGGCCACCGGCTTTGTGAACGTCGTCGGTTCGTTCGTGATTGGGCTGTTCGCAGCGCTCACGGCTCCCGACGGCCGGCTGCTGGTCGGCGCCGCGGGCCGGCAGTTCGTCATGGGAGGCATTTGCGGAGGTTTTACCACCTTCTCGGCGATGAGCCTCGACACCTTCGTCCTGCTGCTACAAGGCGATATCCCGCTCGCCGGGATTTATCTGGTGCTCGTGGTTGTGCTGTCGCTGGTTGCCGCCTGGGTTGGCCACATAGTGGCCGTGCGCCTCAATCATTGACAAGATGCAGGGTCATTCCAAGCCTGCCATGGTTCCGCGTTTTAGGGGCGGGTGCAGTGCGGTTCTGACGCCTGGCAAGCGAAGCCCACATTCGAGCAGAAAACGCCGTCCGGATTGCGCGCGCACGCACGGCACCCATCGGTCCATGCGGTGCAAGCTGCGTGGGGACCTCTGGCAAAATCCTCAAGCCGCATTTCGCCGTTGAGCTTCGGTGCAGGGCTGGTCGGCATTCGGGTTCGGGCATGGCCGGAGACGAGCGGCAGATCGGCGGCATATGTTGCGCCCGTCTCGAAATTCGCTCCGATAAATAATAGGGTGAGGACTGCGGCGATCTGAAACAGGTGTGTCATTTCCGATCCCCATCTACTGAACCACTGACATCACATTCGCCAGACCAGCACTGTGACCAAGATCATACAAGAACCAGCGGAACGTGCGCCATAGCGGCTGCTGGTCCGTACATGAAAGGCAAGCCAACGCGGGAAATTCCGAGAACTCAAGGGGGGACCGCCATGCGGTTAGCGTGTTTTGCGATAGCTTTTGTGATCGGCTTTTGTCGCGTCGCCGCCGCCGACGAGGCGCAAAACGCTGCATTCGTCGCAGGTTGTGACCGCGCGGCGGCAAGCCCGTTCGATGCCAGCAAGCCGGCCGGAATCGCCGGCATTCCCGTGGACAAGATCGAATCCAGTTCTGCGATTGCGGCGTGCCAATGGGCGGTACAGGCAGCGCCCACCAACGACCGGGTGGTAATGCAGCTCGGCCGCGCCTATCTCGCCGCCAAAAACTATGATGCCGCGCGGATGCAGTTCGACAAGGCCAACCGGATGGGCAATGTGCTCGCCGCAACCGAACTCGCGGGCTTCTATCAGAAAGGGCTCGGGGGCCTTCCCGTCGACGATACTGAAGCCTTGCGCCTCCTGAGGAAGGCAGCCGATTCCGGATCTTACATCGCGCAGACCAATCTCGGATATTTCCATCAGATGGGACGGGGCGGCCTCGACAAGAACGAGAACGAGGCCGGGCGCTTATATAAATTGGCCGCGGACCAGGGATACGCGTCCGCGCAAATCAATCTTGGCACGTTCTACCAAAGCGGTCGCGGCGGACTTCCCCGGGACGATTTGCAGGCCGCGCGCTATTACAAATTGGCCGCCGACCAGGGAAATGCCTTTGGACAAAACAATCTCGCCAATTTCTATCGGGACGGACGCGGCGGCCTTGCCAAGGACGACACCGAGGCCGCACGCTTGTTCAAGTTGGCCGCTGACCAAGGGCTCGCGCCGGCGCAGGCTAATCTCGGAAAATATTATCAGGATGGACGCGGCGGGCTTGCCAAGGATGACGTTCGGGCGGCGCGTCTGTACAAGACGGCCGCCGACAAAGGAGACGCTTACGGGCAAAGTCTGCTGGCCTTTTTTTATGAAAGCGGGCGCGGTGGACTTCCCAAGCTGGATACCGAGGCCGCGCGCCTGCATCGGCTTGCGGCCGACCAGGGAAATCTGGCATCGCAGGATGCGCTTGGGGGTTTCTATGAAAATGGCCGAGGCGACCTGCCGAAAAACGAGGGCGAAGCGCTTCGCTTCTACAAAATGGCCGCCGATCAGGGTTTTGCCGCCGGGCAATACCACCTTGGCTGCTTTTACGAGGGCGGTCTCGGCGGGCTCCGCAAAGATGAGTCTGAGGCCGCACGGCGTTTCAAACTGGCCGCCAACAAAGGCTATGCCCCCGCGCAATTGAGCCTTGCGCTCTATTACGAACAAGGCCGCGGCGGCCTCGCGAAAGACGATAATGAGGCGGCACGGCTGCTGAAACTGGCGGCCGACCAGGGCGATGCCAAAGCGCAAGCCGAGCTTACCGAACTCAACAAGCGGCTGCCGAAGTAGGGCCCGTATTCAGCGCTCGCCCAAAAGCTCCTCGATACGCCGCTGCAACTGGCGCTTCTTCTGCTCGCTCTTGCGCAGGCGCTCGGCGAGATCGGAGACAGGGACTTCCGGCGGCGTCTCCGAAAAGGCAACGCCGACAAAATTGTCGCGCCACCAGATGATCCTGGCCAGGAACGAGCGGCCCTTGCGCGCGATCGTCAGCGACATCTGCTGTTTCGGCAGCTTGACGACGTTGCTGAACTCAACCTGGGCGCCGTTTTCGGAGATATTGCGGACGACACACTCCTTCGTCGCGCCGTGTTCGCCGAGCTCGGCGACGCCGCCATACATAACCTTGTCGCGCGCGCTCTGGCGTCGGTCGAACATCGAAAAATCTCCCAATAAAGAGGGAGGACCATATCCGGCTTGGCCGCCGGCGAAAGACCGCAGCCGCCAAAATGCGGCGTTAACGTAAACCGATCCGCGGCGGGAGGGCGGGGATTTCCGGGTTTTGCGCGGTGATTTCTGGGTTTTGCGCTGCAGCGGCGACCTCACGGTGGTTTGCGTGCCGGGTGCTTGCTGCCGCGCGCGCGGCGGTGTAGCCGGTCGCCGCACAATAGTCTCGCGGGGAACGAGATATGGCGATGCAATCGTTCATCGGTCTGCGCGCGACGCTTTGCGGTGTGTGGCTGACGCTGTCTCCGGTAATGTGCGCGATCGCGGAGGATGCCGTACCGGCGCCGAGCAGCGGCAACGTCGCGCGGCCGAGTGTCGAAGAGCTCGCCATTCCGCTGCCGGAAAACAAGGGCGTGCTGCAAAAACCCGCGGACACCGCGCGCGAAACCGACACCCGCGAGGCGATGTGCCTGATGATCGAATCGGCGGCGCGGGCCAACGACCTGCCGCTCGAATTCTTTGCGCGGGTGATCTGGCAGGAAAGCCGCTTTCAATCCGACGCGGTCGGACCTGTCACCCGCAGCGGCCAGCGTGCGCAGGGCATCGCGCAATTCATGCCCGGCACCGCCAATGAGAGGCGGCTGCTCGATCCCTTCGATCCAGTGCAGGCGCTGCCGAAATCCGCCGAGTTCTTGAACGAATTGCGCGCGCAATTCGGCAATCTCGGGCTTGCCGCTGCGGCCTACAATGCCGGGCCGCGCCGCGTCCAGGAATGGCTCGCCGGAAGTGGCTACATGCCGCAGGAGACGCGCAATTACGTGGCCGCGATTACCGGCTCCACGATCGACGAGTGGGCCAAAGCCAAGAATGACAAGCCGCCCGCCCGCGCACCGAATACCAGTTGCCGCGAATTGATGGCCTTGCTCCGGCGCGCGCCCAATCCCTTTGTCACGCAGCTCGAAGAGCACGTGAACCTTGCCGCGGCGAAAGTCTGGGGCGTGCAGCTCGCCGCCGGCTTTGACCGCAACAAGGCGCTCGCGATGTATGGGCGCGCGATGACACGGTTGCGTGCGGTGATCGGCGATCAGGACCCGAGCCTGTTAAGCTCGGTGATGCGCAGCCGCGGCAACCACGCCTTCTATCAGGTGCGCATCGGCGCCGACACGCGTCCCGCGGCCGACGACCTCTGCAACCGCATCCGCCGCGCGGGAGGGGCGTGTTTTGTGCTGCGGAACATGGGCGTGAGGGGGTGAGACACCCACCGTCATGCCCGGCCTTGTGCCGGACATCCACGTCTTGACGGTGGCGCAGCAAGAAAGACGTGGATGGCCGGGCATAGGCGAGCGGGAGCGACGCCGTCCTTCGGACGGCTATGCCCGGCCATGACGGAGTGTGAGAGTAGCCCGGATTACCGATCGTTAGGCGTCGGCGCCGTGCGTGCAGTATGGAACAGCCATGAGTAAAGACTGTTTCGACGCGGTACCGGCCGCCCAGCGCGCGGCGCTCGCGGCCGCCGATCAGGGCGCTCGCCGGCGTGATCTGCGGCGACTGGTGATCCTTGCTGGCAAAGGGTGGCTCGGCTGATACTGTGCGGCAAAAAGCACGGGGGAAACGGCATGGGTTCGCGCGCAAGGTCGGCCTTGATCTCGCTGTCGGTGATGGTTGCGGCATTTGCGGCGGTGCCTGACGCGAGAGCCGCGGAGTTTCCGGCGCGCCCGATAAAACTCGTCGTTCCCTATGCCGCGGGCGGTCCGACCGACCTTCTCGGCCGGCTGGTCGGCGATTTCCTCAGCAAGGATCTCAAGCAGCCGGTCATCATCGAGAACAAGGCCGGCGCGCAAGGCGCGATCGGCGCCGAGGCGGTCGCCCGCTCCGAGCCCGACGGTTACACGTTGTTTATTCCGGCGGGTTCGATCATCGTGCTCAATCCGATGCTCTACAAGAAACTGTCGTACGACCCGGTCAAGGATTTTCGGATGCTGGAGCTCATCACCGATTTGCCCGTGGTCATGGAGATCCATCCCTCGGTGCCTGCGAGGACGGTGGCGGAGTTCGTCGCCTACGCCAGGCAAAATCCCGGCAAGCTCAATTTCGGTTCGGCCGGCACCGGGGGCACCACTCACCTGGCCGGCGAGATGTTCAAACAGATGGCCGGAATCCAGATGACCCATGTGCCCTACAAGGGCGCGGGTCCGGCGTTGACCGACCTGATCTCGGGTAACATCCAGGTGATGTTCGACGGCATCAGCGCAGCGTTGCCCCCGGTCAAATCCGGACTGGTGCGCGCATTGGGGGGTTAGCTCTGCGCAGCGCAGCCCCGATCTTCCGGATGTTCCGACGATTGCCGAAAGCGGCTATCCTGAGTATCGCGTCAGCGTCTGGTATGGTATCGCCGCGCCGGCGAAACTGCCCGACGATATCGCGCAGAGGATAGTCGCGAGCCTCGACCGGGCGCTGAACGACGACGCGTTTCGCGCCTCGCTGGAAAAGGTCGGCTTTCCGGTGTTCCGGCCGCGCAGCGCCGCCGAGATCAAGGAATTCATCGATGCCGATCGCGCACGGTGGTCGGGTGTGATCAAATCGCAGAACATCACATTGGATTAGAGATATGGTGGATTGAGAGACATGGTTCGAGAAAGTGAAATCCGCGAGGGCGAGCTCGCCGTCGAGACGCCGCCGCCGCGCGACGCTTCCCTGGTCTTCATCGGCCGCATCCGCACGCCCTGGACCTCACGGCTCGACGCGCCGCGGCAGGGCCGCCATGATGGTCCGGTGTGCCGGATCGAGATTTTTGAACCTTGGGTGCCGGCGCTGAAGGGCGTCGATTTCTACACTAATCTTGAAGTGATCTATTGGCTGCATCTGTCGCGCCGCGACCTCGTGTTGCAGAGCCCGAAGAACAATAAATCGACCCGCGGCACGTTCTCGCTGCGCTCCCCGGTGCGGCCGAACCCGATCGGCACCTCGATCGTCAGGCTGGTCGGCATCGAGGGCTCGACCGTGCTGGTGCGCGGCCTCGACTGCCTCGACGAGACGCCGCTGCTCGATCTAAAACCCGACCGCTGCGAATTCTCGCCGCTGGCGCCGCCGCAGGCCGGGGATTTTCAGACGGAGTGAGGGGCTGTCGTCATCCCGGGGCGATGCGCAGCATCGAACCCGGAATCTCGAGATTCCCCGATGCGCAATTGCGCATCTGAGGTCTGGTGCTAACGCACCATCCCGGAATGACGAGGAGGGTTACTTCAACGCCGCCACCAGCTTCGCCGCATTCTCTTCCAGCACTTTTGGATCTTCCTTTCGGCTTGCCGGCGGCAGCAGCGCGACGCCGTTGTGGCGGGGCATCACATGCATGTGCAGATGAAACACCACCTGTCCGCCGGCAGGCTCGTTGAATTGCTGCACGGTGATGCCGTCGGCCTTGAACGCCGTCATCGATGCGGCCGCGATTCTGTGGGCGGCGCGCGCGACATGGGCAAAATCCTCCGGCGTGATGTCGAGGATGTTGCGAGCCGGCGCCTTCGGAATCACCAGCGTATGCCCGCCAGAGCGCGGCATGATGTCGAGAAAAGCCAGCACATGGTCGTTCTCATAGACCTTGTAACAGGGGAATTCGCCGCGCAGGATTTTCGCGAACGGGTTTTGCGGGTCATACGCGGTCATGGCGGCTCCTCACATCAAACGGTCAGGACGGGTCGGCAGTCTTGCGGAACGGCGCGGCCTCGGTGAGTTCGCGTCCCGCCTCCGCCACATAGGCGCGTTCGCGCTTAAGGTAATCCGAAATCGCGCGGCGCAGATCGGGGTCGGCGATAAAATGCGCGGAATAGGTGGTTTGCGGCAGATATCCGCGCGCGAGCTTGTGCTCGCCTTGCGCGCCGGCCTCGACCACTTTCAGGCCACGCTTAATCGCAAAATCGATCGCCTGATAATAGCAGACCTCGAAATGCAGAAACGGATGATGCTCGATCGCTCCCCAGTTGCGGCCGAACAGCGTATCGGAGCCGATGAAATTGATGGCTCCAGCGATCCAGCGGCCGTTGCGCTTCGCCATCACCAACAGCACGTCCTCAGGCATGCTCTCGCCGATCAGCGAGAAGAAGGCGCGGGTAAGGTAGGGCCGGCCCCATTTCCGCGAGCCGGTCTCCATGTAGAACGCGAAGAACGCGTCCCAGGCGTCTTCGGTGATGTCGCTGCCGTTGAGCGCGTGGATCGTGATGCCACTTCCGACCGCCTCGCGCCGTTCGCGCTTGATCGCCTTGCGGTGGCGCGAATTCAGCGTCGCCAGGAAATCGTCGAACGAGCCGTAGCCCTGGTTGTGCCAATGGAACTGCTGGTCGGTGCGCTGCAGGAAGCCGTGAGCGGCAAGATGTTTGGCCTCAGTCTCGCGCGCAAACGTCACGTGAACGGAGGAAGCTTTGGTCGCCTCGCACAATGCCACCAATCCGCTCGCGAGCGCCGTGCCGATCACCTCGCGATCGACGCCATTGCGAATCAGAAGGCGCGGTCCGGTCGCAGGCGTAAAGGGCACCGAGACCTGCAGCTTTGGGTAATAGCGTCCGCCGGCGCGCTCATAGGCATCGGCCCAGCCGCGGTCGAACACGTACTCGCCCTGCGAATGCGATTTCAGATAGCACGGCACGATGCCGGCGATCGCGCCGTCGAGCCGGGCCAACAGATGGCGCGGTCCCCAGCCGGTCCGCGGAGCAGCCGACCCGGAGGCTTCCAGACTTGAAAAAAACGCGTGGGAAACAAAGGGGTTATAGCTGAATGTTGAATTGGTGCAGGAACGGCCGCCGGGTGAAGCCAGGGTGTCGAGCCCATTCAGGCTCCCTGGGTCAGGAGCCGGATTGGCGCAGGCATCCCATTCCGCAGCCGGGATCTGGCTGACCGAGGACACGGCTTCAAGGATTAGTTCGGATGACGCCATCGAGGATTTAAGACCGGTCACGCGTTACGATCAGCCATCGCACATGGTGACCTCATGCAAAGATCGTGCATTGCAGCGACGACTTCAAGGGCGCGCCGCTTGGTCAGGTTATGGGCATGATCCCGAAAAGTGGGAACCGGTTTTCGGATAAGATCATACCCAAAACTAAAACGACGGGTCTGGTCCAGCAGAGCTGGATCAGACCCTACGGCAAAAAGCCTTCAAAAATCATCTGATCGGCATAACGAGAAGCCCACTCGCGCTGTACCGGCGTGCGTACGGTCCAGGTGAGCAGCGGACAGCCGAAGATGTTGCGGGCGATCCAGGGCGCGGCAGCCGGCAATTCGTCGACCCAATAGGCGATGAAATCCGGCCTGCTGCGAAAGAAGTGCCGCAGATGCGTCATGCCGCGGCGCTGGGCGGGCGAGGCCTCCGGCCAGTCGGCTTCGGTGTAATGGCGTTCGGCCACGATGCCGCGCGGGCGCGACGGGATGAGCTTGCGCAACGCCTCGACCTGATCCGGGTCGAACGACATGCCGACCGCTGGGCCGTCGTAGGACGACAGCACCTCAGCCATCCGCTTCACCAGCTTGCGGTCGCCGTCGAAATGGCTCTTCACCTCGATGACGAGCGGCACGCGGCCGTTGACCAGCGCGCAGAGATCGCCAAGCGACATCATTCGCTCGGACGTATCCTTGAACCTGACCGCCCGAAGCTCGGATGCGGTCATGCCGAGCAGGGGCCCTGAGCCTTCGGTGAGGCGCCCGAGCGCGTCGTCATGATGCACCATCGCTTCGCCATCGGCGGTAAGCTGGATGTCGCATTCGATGGCAAAATTGCCTGATACCGCGGCCTGTGCCGCGCCCGGCATGTTCTCTATGATGCTGCGGGCGCGGTCGTGCAGGCCGCGATGGGCTACCGGGCGGGCCGTCAGCCAGTCGGGCGCGCTCACCTTGAACCGTCCGTTACGAGACCTCGAAGATTCCTTCGACCTCCACCGATGCGTCAGCGGGAAGCGACGCAACGCCGACAGTGGTGCGGGCATGGCGCCCCTTATCGCCGAAGGCCGCGACCATCAGGTCGGAGGCGCCGTTCAAGACTTTTGGACCATCGAGAAAATCCGGGGCGGAATTGACAAAACCGCCGAGCCGGACCACGCGCACCACCTTGTCAAGGTCGCCGAGCGCGGCCTTGATCTGCGCCAACAAATTGATGGCGCAACCGCGCGCCGCGGCGTTGCCCTGTTCGACGGTGACGCCGGCGCCGAGCTTGCCCTTGGCGATCAATTTGCCCTGCGCGTCGAAGCAAACCTGGCCCGACACGAACAGCAGGTTTCCGGTGCGCACGAAGCCGACATAATTCGCCACCGGGCTTGCGGGCTCGTGCAAGACGATGCCCTGTGCCGCCAGTTTCTGCTCGACCGTACCCGCCATGTTTCGTCCCCGTTTGATTTCACTTGCGCCCGATCCCGCTCGGATCGGGCCCGCTTGTTTCGCGCATCGCGCCCTCACATGCAAGCCAGCGCCGCTCAGCGGCGGAATGCCAAAAAACATGGCATGGCGGTGGCAAATCCGTACGTTTTCGTGAAGTGGCCCTAGTTGCGGCGCAATAGGGCGGTCATTAAGGTGACATATCCCAATTTCGAGGAAAACACATGGCCTGCTCGTTCCGGATTTCGTCCCGAAATGTCCGATCGCTGCTGTGGACCGCGGCCGCCGTTGCGGTTGTATCGAACGTTGCGACCACGGGCGTCGAGGCGGCGGCGGGCGGACCCTTTCTGGCACATCAGGCGCTGTATGAACTGAGCCTCGTGAAATCGCGCGGTTCAAATTCGATCAACAGCGCGCGGGGGCGCATCCTCTATAATTTCTCCGGCAGTGCCTGCGAAGGCTACACCTCGGAATTCAGGCAGGTCTCCGAACTCGACAGCGGCGAGGGCAAGCTGACGCTGAGCGATCTGCGTTCGACCTCCTGGGAGGATGGCGCCGGCAAGAGCTACCGCTTCAAGATCGATGCGCGGATGAACGACGCCGATTCGAGCCCGGTCGACGGGGTCGCGGAGCGCACCGGCGATCACATCACCGTCAAATTGAAGCTGCCCGAGGTCAAGACGTTCACGCTCGATGGTGCCACGGTGTTCCCGACCGAGCAGATTCAGCGCATCATTGCCGCGGCGAAGGCGGGCAAATCGTTGCTCGAGCTGACCGTCTATGACGGATCGGACAATGGCGAAAAAGTCTACAACACGCTGACCGTGATCGGGCAGCCGATCCCGGGCGACCGCACCATCGCGGAGCCCGATCCCTCCACCACCAACGATCAGATGAAAGCGATGACGCGCTGGCCGGTGACCGTGAGCTATTACGACCGCGACGCCAAGGCCAAGGAGGGCGAACAGACGCCGGTTTACGCGATGTCGTTCGAGCTGTTCGAGAACGGCGTCTCGCGGGCGCTGGTGCTCGACTACAATGATTTTGTCATTTCCGGCGCGCTCGGCAAATTCGACGCCAAGGATTCCAAGCCGTGTAAGACGGCGGAAGCGCCGAAGTAGCCCGCGTCATTGCGGGCCAAGCTCCTTCCGCCATCATTGCGAGGAGCGCTTGCGACGAAGCAATCCAGCCTGTTCCGCGGAGACATGGATTGCTTCGCAGAGCCTGTCATCGGGCGCGCGTTCGCGCGACCTGTTGGCTCGCAATGACGGTGGTAGGCGGCTCGGGTGTCACTCGTCCTCCTCCGCCGTCTTCTCCGGCCCGTCATACGCAATTCCCCTGATCACGGCGGTGCTGCCAAACTTCTTGCGCAGGTCGTCCATCGCGCGTTCGGCATGGGCCGAGCGGCGGTCGAGCATGTCGGTGTCGTCGGCCTGCGAGCCCGGGCGCAGCGCGCTGACGCCGGTGCCCATCAGTCGGAACGACGTGCCGTCGATTTCCTTGGCCAGCATTTCGCGGGAGATTGCAAAGATTTTTGCGGCGAGCTGGGTCGGGGCGTGGATCGATTGCGATCGGGTGCGCTGCCGGAAATCGGCGGTCTTCAGTTTTAAGGTGATGGTGGATCCCGCAAGCTCACCATTTTTGAGCCGCGCTGATACTTTCTCGGAAAGCCGCCACAACAGTTTTTCCAGCGTCGCAAAATCGCGAATGTCATTTTCAAAAGTGGTCTCGCTGGAAATGGTCTTGGCGCCGCGATCGGCAACGACGCGGCGATCGTCGATGCCGCGCGCCAGCTGCCACAGCCGGCGGCCTTCGCTCGAGAACTGTTTCATCAGTTCGACCTCATCGGCGCGCTGCAGATCGGCGATGGTGCGAAAACCGCGCTGGATCAGCCGCTCCTGCGTTGCCGGTCCAACGCCAAAGATGAATCCGACCGGCTTTTCGGCGAGCATGGCGCGGGCTTCCTCCTGATCGAGCGCGGCAAAGCCGCGCGGCTTGTCGAGGTCGGATGCGATCTTGGCCAGAAACTTATTGCAGGACAGGCCGACCGAAACCGTGATCCCGATATTGCGCTCGACCTCACGGGCGAAACGCGCCAGCACTTTTGCCGGGATCATCCCGTGCACGCGCTCGGTCCCGGAGAGATCGAGAAAGGCTTCGTCGATCGAAAGCGGCTCGACCAGCGGCGTCAGCGCCTGCATGGCATGGCGCACCTCGCGTCCGACCCGGACATATTTTGCCATATCGGGCCGGATCACCGTCGCCGACGGGCACAGCGCGAGTGCCTTGAACATCGGCATCGCCGAGCGCACGCCAAAGGTGCGGGAGATGTAGCAGGCCGCCGACACCACACCGCGCTTGCCGCCGCCGATGATGACCGGCTTGTCGGCGAGATCAGGGTTGTCGCGCTTCTCGACGGTGGCGTAGAACGCGTCGCAGTCGATATGGGCAAGCGTCAGCTGTGGCAGCGCGCGGTGGCGGACCAGACGAGGGGAGCCGCATTCGCCGCATCGCCGCGCCGCCAAGTCCAGGTCATGGAGGCAGTCCCGGCAAAAGCAGGTCGGCCCCCCGAGCGCTGGCGCGGCAGGTTTCACGGCACATCGCGCTCCCACTGGGGATCGTTGAGCGCCTGGTGCGCTGCGGCAATGTTGGTCGGATGAAGTTGCGAGGCGCTCGCAAACGCCTTCACGGTTGCGTCATCGCGCATCACGAAATCCAGCACGCTGGCAAGAAAGCGCGGGTCGGCCGCCGCGGTGCGCAGGGTCTCCGGGCCAATCCCGCTTTCGGCCAGGAATAACCCTAACCGTTCGGGCTCGCCCGCAATGAAAGAGAGAGCCTGAACTGCAACGATTTCAGCTACTTCCCGGGGGTTTTGAACAGGCTTTTTCAACGGATGCGTTTGCCTTTCGCTAACTTATGGTCTCTATTTTAAAACCATCATGCCCGAGTCTGCGGAACGTGTTCAAGCAAGTGGAAACCACTTCGCGAACCATCGCACCCGGGCTTAACGGGTTGGAGCGAATCTGGCGCTAGTTTGAATTCACTTTTTGAGACGCCCGGCGGGGTCTGTCTCCGGGGAATGGGAGGGACGGGATGGCAAAAACCGTCCTGATCGTGGAGGACAACGAGCTGAATATGAAGCTCTTTCGCGATCTCTTGGAAGCGCATGGCTATCAGACGTCGGGCACCTCCAACGGTTTCGAGGCGCTCGATCTCGTCCGCAAGCTGCGTCCTGATCTCGTGTTGATGGATATCCAGCTGCCACAGGTTTCCGGCCTCGAGGTGACGCGCTGGATCAAGGACGATCCCGAGCTGCGCGGGATTCCCGTGGTCGCGGTCACGGCCTTCGCGATGAAGGGCGACGAGGAGCGCATCCGCGAAGGCGGCTGCGAGGCGTATTTGTCCAAGCCGATCTCGGTCGGCAAATTTATTGAAACGGTTCGGCGCTTTATCGGGTAGGGGAAATTTTCAATGTCCGCGCGTATCCTTGTCGTCGACGATGTCCCCGCCAACGTCAAGCTATTGGAAGCGCGACTGTCGGCGGAGTATTTCGACGTCCTGACGGCGGCCAACGGCGCGGAGGCGCTGGCGATCTGCGCGCGCGCCGAATGCGACATCATCCTGCTCGACGTCATGATGCCCGATATCGACGGTTTTGAAGTCTGCCGCCGCCTGAAGTCAAATCCGGCCACCCATTTCATTCCGGTGGTGATGGTGACGGCGCTGGACAGTCCCGCCGATCGCGTCCGCGGCCTGGAGGCTGGCGCCGACGATTTCCTGACAAAACCGGTGTCCGACATCGTGTTGATCGCGCGGGTGCGCTCGCTGACGCGGCTCAAGATGATGACCGATGAATTGCGCATGCGCGCCATCACCTCGCTCGAGATCGGCGTGCAGGCGCCGGAGCGAAGTGCGGTGGCCGACACCGGCAAGGGCGGACGCATCCTCCTGGTCGACGACCGGCCGTCATCCTATGAGCGGCTGGCGCCGATGCTCTCCGCCGAGCACAGCGTCGACGTCGAAACCAATCCATCCGAAGCGCTGTTTCATGCCGCCGATGGCAACTACGATCTTCTGATCGTCTCGCTTGGCCTGGACAATTTCGACGGCCTTCGGCTGTGCAGCCAGGCGCGCTCGCTGGAGCGGACGCGGGCGGTGCCTATACTCGCCATCGCGGACGCCGACAACAATACGCGGCTGCTCCGCGGGCTCGAGATCGGCGTCAACGACTATCTGCTGCGCCCGGTCGACAAGCACGAATTGCTGGCGCGCGTGCGTACCCAGATCCGCAAGCGCCGCTACACCGACCATCTGCGCGACAACGTGCAGAATTCGATCGAGATGGCGATCACCGATGCGCTGACCGGCCTGCATAACCGCCGCTACATGGAAAGCCATCTCAGTACGCTCGCCGAGCAGGCCGCGGCCCGCGGCAAGCCGCTGGCGCTGATGATGCTCGACATCGATTTCTTCAAGGCGATTAACGATACTTACGGCCACGACGCCGGCGACGACGTGCTCCGTGAATTCGCGGTCAGGGTGCGCAAGTCGATCCGCGGCATCGATCTCGCCTGCCGCTATGGCGGCGAGGAATTCGTCATCGTCATGCCGGAGACCGATCTGCATGTCGCGGGCATGGTGGCCGAACGACTGCGACGCTCGATCGCGGGCGAACCTTTCTCCGTCAACAAGGGCGCAAAGCGAATCGAGGTCACGATCTCGATCGGGCTGTCGACGCTGGAGCTGAAAGGCGAGCCCGTCGCCGACGTGCTCAAGCGCGCCGACAACGCGCTCTATCGCGCCAAGCATGACGGCCGCAACCGCGTGGTGGCAGCCGCGGCATAGTCGTCACCATCAGCGGTCATGGTTGAAAGTAATCTAGCCACGGCCACCTGTTTCACATCGCACGGTCACGGCGTATGGATCCCCGCTTTCGCGGGGACGACGAGGGTGTGTGCTCGCCGACCTCAACGCCCGCATTCTCCAGCAGCACCCGCGCGGCTTGCTTCGCGGCACGCGCCATCGACGGATCGTTGCGCACCAGATCCTGCGCGATCGAGCCATCGACCAAAAGCGTGAGCTGTGTCGCCAGATCGTCGGCGTTGGCGACCTTGAGCTTGATCAACAGATCGCGAAACCAGACGCGGCGGCTTTCCTTGAAGGCGACCGCGATCTTCTTGACCGCCGCGTCTTCCGCGCCGAGTTCGGCAACCGCGTTGACGAACGGGCAGCCGCGAAAATCGCGTGAGCCGAAGCGCCGCTCCAGCGAATCGAAGGTGCGCAGAATCTGCTCGGCCGGCGGCCTGTCGGATGCCGGCGCCTGGATGAAGCGGCGCTCGAGATAGGCCGATATCAGCGCGTCTTTCGACGGAAAATGGTTGTAGAGCGTGCGCTTACTGATGCCGATCTCGGCGGCAATCGTATCGACGCCGACGGCGCGGATGCCCTGCAGATAAAACAGCCGGTCGGCGGTTTCGAGAATCCGCTCTTTCATGGTGGGCTTTTCGGGGGTGGACATCGTTACACAGACCTGTGTTATTTTGCCCTTGACAGCAGCGCCGAATGCCATGTTAATTACACAGATCGGTGTAATCAAGCCCGATGCGACGGCTGGCCGCAATTTTCAAAGCTGCGACCGAGAGGGAGAACAAGAAAAATGCCCCTGGTGCAGATGCTCCGCCCCACGCTTCCCATTCTGATCGGTGCCTCGCTGATGCTCAGCCTGAGCATGGGCCTGCGGCAGTCGCTCGGCATCTTCCTGCAGCCTTTGACCCACGACGTCGGCATATCGGTGACCCAGTTTACGCTGGCGATTGCCGTGCAAAACCTCGCCTGGGGTTTCCTGCAGCCGCTCGCCGGCGCCTTCACGGTGCGGTACGGCTTTCGCACCATCATGATGGTGGGCGCGCTGCTTTATATCGCGGGGCTGACGCTGATGGCGGGCGCGCAGGGGTTTGTCAGCGTCATGCTCGGCGCCGGCGTGTTGATCGGGATGTCGCTGGCCTGCACGGCGGCAGCAATTGCGATGTCGGTGGCGGCGCGTGCGGTACCCGCGGTCGTCCGCAGCACGGTCCTCGGCATCGTCTCGGCGGCGGGGTCGCTCGGCGCGTTATTGTCGGCGCCGATCGGGCAGATGCTCAATGAGGGCTACGGCTGGAGAACCGGCCTTGCCGGTTTTGTCATTTTGTCGCTGGCGCTGCTGCCAGCCGCCTGGTTCGCCGGCAGGGTGGACAAGGTCCCGCTGCCGCCGCGGGCCTCCGACGATATCGCCGATACTTCGGCGGCGGTCGCGACGAAAATCGCGTTCGGCAACGCCTCCTTCGTGGTGATGACCTGCGCCTATTTCGTCTGCGGCATGCAGCTCGTCTTCATCACCACGCATCTGCCGTCTTATCTGTTGATCTGCGGCATGGACCCGATGTTGAGCGCGCAGACGCTCGGCGTCATCGGCGGCTTCAATGTGCTGGGCAGTCTGTTTTTCGGCTGGGCCGGCGGGCGCTGGAACAAGCTCGCGCTGCTCGGCGGCATCTACGTTTTCAGGTCGCTGGCGCTCGGCTGGTATTTCATGCTGCCGCCGTCGCCGGCAACGACCTTGCTGTTCGGCGCGATCATGGGATTTTTGTGGCTCGGCGTCGGGCCGCTCGTCGCAGGCGCGGTCGCCGAGATGTTTGGGCTGCAATGGCAGGCGATGATCCAGGGGCTTGCCTTCATGAGCCACCAGCTCGGCAGTTTTGTCGGTGCATATGGCGGCGGGCTGATCTATGACGCGCTCGGCTCGTACACGCTGGCCTGGCGGATCGGCGTCTCCGTGGGGCTTGCGGCGGGGATCATCCAGGTGGCGTTCGCGCTGATACGGCCGACACGGCCGCCTTTGGTGGCTACGGCGTAGTCCGGCGCACAAATAAGAACGGGGCCGCAAGGCCCCGTCGAAGTCACGCTATCCGCGATCTTACTTGATCTTGGATTCCTTGAACTCGACGTGCTTACGCGCGACCGGGTCGTACTTCTTCTTGACCAGCTTGTCGGTCATGGTGCGGGAATTCTTCTTGGCGACGTAATAGAAGCCGGTATCCGCCGTGGAAACGAGCTTGACCTTGATGGTGACCGCTTTGGCCATGTTAAAAACCTTTGATTTCTGGAATCGGGCGCCAGCCCATCAAGGGGGCGCATTCGCCGCGCAACCTAGCTTCTGACGGCCCAAAGTCAAGGTTTGAAGGTCGAAACCGGCATATTTTCGGTAATTAGCTTCCCAAGAGGCGGTTTTTTGGCTGCTACGACCTGTGCTACAAAGTTGCGCACCCCGGATGCCAACATTCACGAGGCCCTCCGCGGCTATGGCAAGGACCGGGAAGCAAGCCGGCGATGGATCCAATCAGACGCACTATACTGGCAACGGGTGTCGCGGCGACGGCGGTGGCGACCGCGGGCACGCGCCTGTTTGCGCAGCAAACCGGGCAGGGAGGAGCGGCCATGGGCACTTACGAGAAAGGCGCCGTTCGCATCTACTTCGAGGAGGCCGGTTCCGGCTTCCCGTTGATGGTGATTGCCGGCGGGGGACTGAACTCGACGATCTCAGCCCTGACCAGCAGCTCGCCCTTCAACCCGATGGAGGAGTTCAAGGGGGAATACCGTTGCATCGCGGCGGACCTGCGCAATGCCAAGGGCGGCCAATCGTCCGGCCCGCTCGAAGCCGACCGACCCTGGGACGCCTACACCGACGACCACCTTGGTCTGATGGACCATCTGGGCATCGACAAGTTTCTGGTGCTGGGATTCTGCATCGGCGGTCCCATGATCTGGAACCTGTTGCGGCGGGCACCCGATCGTATTGTTGCGGCCGTGCTGGCGCAGCCCAGCGGGTCGCGTCCGGAGATGCGCGACCTCTTTTACGAAAACAATATGAAGGGCTGGGGCCCGGAGCTAGTCGCCCGGCGGCCCGATATCACAATGGAGGTGGTCGATAAATTCCTGACCAGGATGTACCGCATCAACCCGGATTTCGTCTTCACCGTGACGCGCGATTTCGTCCGCAATTGCCAGACGCCCGTACTGATCCTGCCCGATGACATCCCGGCGCATCCGTATGCCGTCGCGATGGAGGCCGCGACGCTCGCGCCCAAGGCCGAAGTGAGCATGTTCCCCTGGAAGGAGCCCAAGGAGCGGATACCGTTGGCGGTGCGCCAGATACGTTCCTTCCTCCGGGCACATCTTCCTGCCTAGACGGCGGTCACAAACCGACGCCGGCTTTCTTGAAATAAGCTAACCCTCAAAGAACCGGTTTTTCGGCCTCGGCAGTCCCAGATTTTCCCGCAGTGTCCGGCCCTCATAGTGGGTGCGGAAAATTTCGCGCCGTTGCAGTTCCGGCACGACCTTGTCGACGAAATCGTCGAGGCCGGCGGGCAGGAACGGGAACATGATGTTGAAACCGTCGCAGCCAAAGCTGGTCAGCCATTCCTCCATCTGATCGGCGATGACCTTGGGCGTGCCGACGAACGACAGCCCGCCATAACCGCCGACGCGTTGCGCCAGCTGGCGCACCGTGAGCTTGTCGCGGGCGGCGATATCGACCAGTCGCTGGCGACCGCTCTTGGAGGCATTGGTCTCGGGGATGTCTGGCAATTGCCCGTCGGGATCGAAGCCGGACGCATCGGTGCCGAGCATGACCGAGAGCGAGGCGATCGCGCTTTCGTAATGCACCCGGCTGTCGAGCAACGCGCGCTTCTCTTTTGCCTCTTCGACGCTGTCGCCGACCACGACAAAGGCGCCCGGCAGGATTTTAAGGTCGTCACGGTTGCGGCCAAGTTTGTCCATGCGGCCCTTGATGTCGGCATAAAGCTTTTGGCCGTCAGAGAGGCTGCCGCCGCCGGTGAATACGGCTTCCGCGGTTTCCGCCGCAAGCTGCCTGCCGTCATCGGAGGCGCCGGCCTGGACGATCACGGGCCAGCCCTGCACCGGGCGGGCAATATTGAGCGGGCCGCGCACGGACAGATATTTTCCCTTGTGATTGAGCACGTGCATTTTTTCGGGATCGAAGAAGAGACCGCTTTCGACGTCCCGCACAAACGCGTCGTCGGCAAACGAATCCCACAGGCCCGTCACCACGTCGTAGAATTCGCGCGCACGACGATAGCGCTCGGCGTGCTCCATGTGGTCGTCGAGCCCGAAATTCAGCGCTGCGTCCGGGTTCGACGTGGTGACGATGTTCCAGCCGGCGCGGCCGCCGCTGATGTGATCGAGCGAGGCAAAGCGGCGGGCGACATGATAGGGCTCGTCAAACGTGGTCGAACCGGTCGCGATCAGCCCGATATGTTCGGTGACGGCCGATAGCGCCGACAACAGCGTGAACGGCTCGAACGAGGTGACGGTGTGGCTGCGTTTCAAGGCATTGACCGGCATGTTCAGCACGGCCAGGTGATCGGCCATGAAGAAGGCGTCGAATTTGCCGGCCTCCAGCTTCTGGATCAGGCGCTTGATGTGGGCGAAGTTGAAATTGGCATCCGGCCAGGCCCCGGGATAGCGCCACGCGCCGGTATGAATGCTGACCGGCCGCATGAACGCGCCGAGCTTGAGTTGCCGTTTTGCCATGGCCCCGTTCCGTGATGGTTGTTGTTCAGGAATAGATGGGGATTTTGCAAAGCCGTGCCATCAGGATGGCAGGAAGAATTTTGCAATTTGCACCAGGACGGGAGGATTATTCCTGCGTCATTGCGAGCGAAGCGAAGCAATCCAGCTTTGGTATGCCGAGGCATGGATTGCTTCGTCGCAAATGCTCCCTTGCGCAAACGCTTCGCGTTTGTCGCAGGCAATGACGGGGAGGGGCCGCTACGCCCCCAGCACATCCCTGTGCATCCTGCCGCCGTAGAAATGGAAAAACGGCACTGGCGCGTCGTGGTTTAGGGGTCCGGTGGCGAGGCGCTTTTCGAGTTCGCCCAGAACATTCTTGGTCATGGGATGAAGGTCGGCGAGCGGCTTTGAGCCGATCTCGACCCAGACCAATTCCACCAGTTCAGCATCGGCATGGATCACGCCCTCGACGCGATGGGCAATGGTCGAAGCGTCCGCAGTGAAAAACCGCGTATCGAAGCGGCGCACGCGGCCGGGCGGGGTGATCGCGCGCGCGATCAGAAATAATCCGGATGGATCGGGCAGCAGGCCTGCCTCGGTAAAGGGCTTCCAGGCGCCTTCGAGGGCCGGTGTCGCGCCGTTGCTCTTGCTGCCCAGGCAAAGGCCGGTCTCTTCGCAGGCCTCGCGGATCGCTGCGATGGTCAGCGAGCGCGCCCGCGAGGCTGTGATTTTTGGACTGCCTCTGAGCAGGTTTTCCTCAAGCGCTTTTGGGATCGGCGCGGCCACGGGAACGCGGTTGTCGGTCTTGTCGACGCGCCCGCCGGGAAAGACGAATTTGCCGGGCATGAACACCACCTTGTCGTGGCGCTTGCCGACCAGAACCTTGGGGGTGGTCGCGCTGCGGTCGACCAGGATCAGCGTGGCGGCGTCGACCGGGCGGCGATAGGGGTGATGATCGGCTTCCTTTTCAATCTTTTCCGTCTCGCTCATCTCACTCCCGCCACCCCATTTTCGTTTCTTGATTGTAACAGCCTGATCTACGGCTCCGGATTTTGTTCGTCAAATCCATGCATGCGCATCGCCCATTGCACGCCGACCACGGCGCCTTTCACCGGTTGCAGCAACAGCAACGACAGCACCAGCGTGAGCGGCAGATAGATCGCAAGCTGCAGCGGCACTGGCGGCGAATAATTGGTTTCAACCCACAGGATGGTCGGCACCACGATGTGGCCGACGATGACGATCACAAGATAGGCGGGCAGATCGTCGGCGCGGTGCGGGGTGAAATCGAGCCCGCAGACCTCGCAGTGATCGGCGACCTTCAAAAAGGCGCGAAACAGTTTGCCCTGGCCGCAGCGCGGGCAGCGGCCGCGCAATCCGCGTTTCAAGGCGAGCCAGACGTTGCGTTTTTCGCCTGACGCGGAATCCTGCGTCCAGACTTTTGGCTGTTCGCTCACGGTTTCCATGACCTGTCCTTTGAAGCTTTGCCCTTTCGCGATTTGCCGGGCTTGGCCTTGCCCGGGCTGCGATCCTTCTTGCGCTGTTTATTGCCGGGATGCGCCTTCGCCTGCGCCCTGGAACCATCGCGCGTCGGTTCGCGCCTTCTGCCGCGCGAAATGGACTGGCCTTCCGACAGCAATTCGAACCGCAGCGCGCCGGCAACGGGTGCAGCTTCTACCAGACGGACGTCGACAACGTCACCCAGCCGGTGCATGGCACCGCTGCGCGAGCCGATCAGCGCATGGCGCGTCTCGTCATAGTTGAAATACTCCGTCCCCAAGGTGCGGATCGGCACAAAACCGTCGGCGCCGGTATCCGAAAGTTTGACGAACAGTCCGGCGCGGGTGACGCCGGAAATGCGGCCCTGAAAGGTCGCCCCGATGCGGTCGGCGAGAAAATGCGCGATCAGGCGATCGGCGGTTTCGCGCTCCGCCTTCATCGCGCGCCGTTCGGTGACGGAGATTTGCGCAGCGACCTCGGTCAGCGTTTCCACCGTCTCGGTCTCCGGTAGCGCGCCTTCGCCGAGGCCCAGGCCGCGGATCAGGGCGCGGTGCACGACGAGGTCGGCGTAGCGGCGGATCGGCGAGGTGAAATGCGCATAGCGCCGCAGGTTGAGGCCGAAGTGACCATAGTTCTCGGCGGCGTATTCGGCCTGGGCTTGCGAGCGCAACACCACTTCATTCACCAGCGGTTCGGAATCATGTCCCTTGACCCGCGCCAGCACGCGATTGAACAGCGAGGGGCGCAACGCGCCGCTTTTCGCGAACGGCAGATCGAGCGTCTTCAAAAATTCCTGAAGGTTATGAACCTTCTCGAGCGTCGGTTCATCGTGCACCCGGTAGATAAGCGGCAGTGCCTGTTTTTCAAGCATTTCCGCCGCGGCGACATTGGCAAGGATCATGAATTCTTCGATCAATTTATGCGCATCGAGCCGCTCCGGCACGATGACGCGATCAACCATGCCGTCGGGTTTCAGCAAGATCTTGCGCTCGGGAATGTCGAGATCGAGCGGGTCGCGCTCATCGCGCGCGCGCTTTACCACAGCATACGCGTCGTAGAGCGGTTTTAAAATCGGATCGAGCAGGGGACCGGTTACGTCGTCGGGCCGTCCGTCGATCGCGGCTTGCGCCTGCGCGTAACTCAGTTTCGCGGCCGAGCGCATCAAGATCCGATGAAAGCTGTGCGAGCGCTTGCGGCCGTCATTGCCGATCGCCATCCGCACCGCGAGCGCGCCGCGCGGCTGGCCCGGCACCAGCGAGCACAGATCATTAGAAATGCGCTCGGGCAGCATCGGCACCACGCGATCCGGAAAATACACCGAATTGCCGCGGGTCAGCGCGTCACGATCGAGCGCCGATCCCGGCCGCACATAGAACGCGACGTCGGCGATCGCGACGTTGACGATGTAGCCGCCCTTGTTGTTCGGATCGGGATCAGGCTCGGCGTGCACCGCGTCGTCATGGTCCTTGGCGTCGGGCGGATCGATCGTCACCAGCGGCACGTCGCGCCAGTCCTCGCGGCCCTTCAATGTTGCGGGCTTTGCCTCTTCCGCCTCGCGGAGTGCTGCGGGCGAAAACGCCTGCGGAATTTCGTGGGCATGAATGGCGATCAGGCTGACCGCTTTCTCGCTCGCCAGCGAGCCGAGCCGCTCCTTGACCTCGCCGGAGGCGAGCCCAAATCCGCGCGTGCGTATCAGATCGACGCTGACGAGATCGCCATCCTCGGCGCCGCCGGCGTCGGCCTTGGCGATGTTGAGCTCGCGGCCGGCCTGCTTCTTGTCGACGGGAATGAGCCGTCCACCGCCGCCGGGGAGAGCACGAAAGATCCCGAGCACGCGGGTCCTGGCGTGATCGATGACCTTGATGACGCGCCCGCGGTAGAGCGCGCCGTCGCGCTCTTCCAATTTCTCGATCCGCAGCAGCGCGCGGTCGCCGACGCCGGCCGCGGTGCCGGGCTGCGGACGCCGCGGGATATGGATGCGGATTTTCGGCGGCTCGCCGTTTTCGACCTCATCCCACTCGGTCGGCGTGGCGATCAATTCGCCATCGCTGTCGCGCCCGGTGATGTCGGCCATCAAGGTCGCCGGCAGCACCGCGGGTTCGCTAATTGTCTTGCCGCTTTTCTTGATGGTGCCTTCGTCGGCTAGTTCGCGCAGGATGCGCTTGAGTTCGGCACGGTCGGCATTCTTCAGGCCGAATTCCCGCGCGATCTCGCGGGTTCCGATTTTTTCCGGATGGGCGCGGATAAAGGCGACGATGGCGTCCCGGGCCGGAAAGCCGAGCTCGCGGTTCTTCGCCACTCTATCCCCGGGCCTTGCCCGCGCTTTTCTTCGCGGGCGTTTTGGCGGCTGATGCCGGCTTTGCGACCGAGGTCTTGGCGGCCGGTGTCACCGGCGCGCGCGCCTTGCTGACGGCGTCCGATGTCGGCTTTGCGGCGGATTTCTTGGCCGGCGCCTTCTTGACCGGCTTTGTCACCTTGGTATCGGCCTCAGTCTTGGCAGGTTTCTCCACTTTGGCTTTCTTGGCGCCGCGCTTGGGCTTGCCGCCGCCTTTGGCGACGCGTTCGTCGATCAGCGCGATGGCTTCCGGCAGCGTGATGGTATCCTGCGTCTTGTCGCTCGGGATCGTGGCATTGACGCCACCCGCCGTGACATAGGCACCGTAGCGTCCGCTCTTGACCGCGACCGTGCCCAGCGTCGGATGATCGCCGATCGGTTTTCCCGGGTCGGCGCCGAAGCGGCGGCCGCTCGGGCCCTTTGCGACTTTCTCGGCAATCAGCGTCACCGCGCGGTTGAGCCCGATGTCGAACACCTCGTCGCCGGCCTCCAGGCTCGCATAGGTCTTTTCGTGGCGCACGAACGGCCCAAAGCGGCCGAGACCCGCGGTGATCGGCTCGCCGGTCTCCGGATGCTTGCCGATCTCGCGCGGCAGCGACAGCAGTTTTAAGGCGAGATCAAGCTCGATATCGGAAGGCGAGATGTTTTTCGGAATGCCGGCGCGCTTCGGCTTTTCGCCCTCTGCATAATCCTTTTGCTCGCCGAGCTGGATGTAGGGGCCGAACCGGCCGGCCTTCACCACGACGTCGAGATCGGTCTCCGGATCCTTGCCCAGGATACGGTCGGCGCTGGCTTCGCTATCGGCGGCGAGCGGCCGCGTATAGCGGCACTCCGGATAATTGGAGCAGCCGACGAAAGCGCCGAATTTTCCGGCCTTGAGGTTGAGCTTGCCGTTCCCGCAGCTCGGGCACTGCCTGACATCACCGCCATCCTCGCGCGGCGGGTAAATGTGCGGTCCCAGCATGTCATCGAGTGCATCCAGCACTTGCGTTACCCGCAGGTCCTTGATGTCGTTGACCGCACCAATGAAATCGTCCCAAAAATCCTTCAGCACCTGCTGCCAGGAGATCTCGTTGTTGGAGATGCGGTCGAGCTGCTCTTCCAGATCGGCGGTGAAGTCATACTCCACGTAGCGCCTGAAAAAATTCTCCAGGAACGCGATGACGACGCGGCCCTTGTCCTCGCCATGCAGGCGCTTCTTCTCGAGCTTGACGTAGCCGCGGTCTTTTAAGACCTGCAGGATCGAGGCGTAAGTCGAGGGGCGGCCGATGCCGAGCTCTTCCATGCGTTTTACCAGCGATGCTTCCGAGAATCGCGGCGGCGGCTCGGTAAAATGCTGGGTGACGGCGAGGTCCTGGCGCTTCAGCGCTTCGCCTTCGCTCATGGCGGGGAGGCGGCGGCTGTCCTCGTCATCACCGTCGTCGTCGCGGCCTTCCTGATAGAGCGCCAGAAAACCGTCGAATTTTATCACCTGCCCGGTGGCGCGCAGTTCCAGCACGCGGGCGCCGGCTTTCGCTGTGATATCGACGGTGGTGCGCTCCAGTTCGGCCGATTCCATCTGGCTGGCGATGGTGCGGATCCAGATCAGTTCATAGAGTTTTGCCTGATCGGCATCGAGGCGGCGGCGCATTTCCGCGGGCCGGCGCGACAGATCGGTCGGACGGATCGCTTCGTGCGCTTCCTGCGCGTTCTTGGCTTTGGTCTGGTACTGGCGTGGTGCGTCCGGCACATAGGCGTTGCCGTAATCCTCGCCGATCACTTTGCGCGCCTGGGTGATCGCCGAATTGTCGATCTGGACGCCGTCGGTTCGCATATAGGTGATGAGGCCGGTGGTTTCGCCGCCGATGTCGATGCCTTCATAGAGCCGTTGCGCGATCCGCATGGTGTGCGCCGGCGCAAAGCCGAACTTGCGGCTCGCTTCCTGCTGCAGCGTCGAGGTCGTGAACGGCGCCTGCGGATTGCGCCGCGCCGGTTTTGCCTCCACGGTGGTGACCGTGAAGTTAGCTGCCTCGATCGCCTTCTTGAAATCTTCGGCTTCCGCGCCGCTGCCGATGTCGAGCCTTTGAATCTTCTTGCCGTCGGCGCCGACCAGGCGTGCCTCGAACGCGTCGCCGCGCGGCGTCGTCAGGGTCGCAACCAACGACCAATATTCGCGCGGCACGAATTTCTCGATCTCCAGTTCGCGGTCGCAGACCAGCCGCAGCGCCACCGACTGCACGCGCCCCGCCGAGCGCGCGCCCGGCAGTTTGCGCCACAACACCGGCGAAAGGGTAAAGCCGACCAGATAGTCCAGCGCGCGGCGCGCCATATAGGCATCGACCAGCGCGCCATCGATCTGGCGCGGATGCTTCATCGCGTCGGTGACCGCCTGCTTGGTGATGGCATTGAACACCACGCGCTCGATCTTCTGGTCTTTCAGCGCGCGCTTTTCTTTCAGCACTTCGAGCACGTGCCAGGAGATCGCTTCACCCTCGCGATCGGGGTCGGTGGCGAGGATCAGGCGGTCGGCGCCCTTGATGGCGCGGGCGATGTCGTTGAGCCGGCCGGCGGCCTTGGGGTCGACCTCCCAGATCATCTGGAAATTGGCGTCCGGATCGACCGATCCATTCTTGGCCGGAAGGTCGCGGACATGGCCGAACGAGGCCAGAACCTCATAGGACGAGCCCAAATACTTATTGATCGTCTTGGCCTTTGCAGGCGACTCCACAATGACGATATTCATGTCATTCCAATGGCTTACGGGAAAAATAAAGGCCGGTTCCGCGAGACTCGCGTCGGCCGTTTCGACCCGAACATGGGTGGTGAGGGGCCCCCTGTCAAATCGACAGATGTTGATGGAGGCCGCAGGGGCCGCATTCCCTGGTCAAAAAAGTTGTAAAATGCGTCCCATAGTTGCACTCTCAATAGGAGAATTTTTCCAGAAGACACCTACTGGAAGTCATTTTTGGCCAAGACAAAGCGGGGGCGAACCAGCAGATCCCGGGGCAGGGGCTCGCAAAACGACGAGCCGGTGGGCGATGGCGGGCCGGACGAGGCCACCGCCTTCATTGCCGAAACGACCACCGAGCTGGCCAAACTGGCGCGGCGCCACAAGCTCGGCATGCTGATCCTTCTGCTCGAGATGGCGCAAATGGAAGCGGAGGAGCGTGCCCGGTTGCGCGGCAAGCGGAAGCTGTCGTGAGGGAATGTTTTCTCGTCATGGCCGGGCTCGTCCCGGCCATCCACGTCTTTCTTGCGTTGGGGTTGGAAAGACGTGGATGCCCGGCACAAGGCCGGGCACGACGAGTTGAGGGCGCGGCGCCCCTCACGCTGAAACGCGCCTTGGGCGTTTTGCGCTCGGATTCGGCCGCAGCTCCGTATCGCCGTCGCCGAGCAGCCTTCCATCGCTGGCGCGCAGCTCGAGCTTTCGCACCGGCCGGCCTTTGTCCCGATCGACCAGAAGCGTCGGGAAGCCGCCGCCCTCGGCGGAAAACTCCTCGCTCCATTGCCGGAGCGCGACCAGCACCGGAAACACCCCGCGCCCCTTCGGCGTCAGCACATATTCCTGATAGGCGCTGCCGTCGGAGGCCGGCACCGTCTTGAGAATGCCGTGCTCGACGAGGGCACGCAGCCGCACGGTGAGGATGTTTTTTGCCAGCCCGATGTTCTTCTGGAATTCGCTGAAGCGGCGGAGCCCCAAGAAAGCGTCGCGGATGATCAGGAGCGACCACCAGTCGCCGAACACGTCCAGCGATCGCGCAACCGGGCAATCGGCCTTTTCAAGGCTAGTCCGTTTCACCATCGTGTCCTCCGGCCGTCGATGCTCCCGATCACGGCGTTGTGTGGTTGCATTATGAAACCAGATGCCCTAGATGGCAACCAAGTTTAATAATGCAACCACCTGACCGAAAGAGGATCACCATGCGGCTCGCAAACAAGACGGCATTCATTACCGGCGGCAACAGCGGCATCGGGCTTGCGACCGCGCGGCTGTTCGTGGCCGAAGGCGCCCGCGTCGTTATCACCGGGCGAAATCAGGCGACGCTGGAAGCCGCCGCCAAGGAACTCGGACCGAACGCGCTGCCGATCGTGGCCGACGCAACCGATATCGCGGCCACCGAAAGGGCGATCAAGCAGGCGGTGGAAAAATTCGGCAAGCTCGACATCGTGTTCGCCAATGCCGGCATCAGCGCAAGCACACCGGTGGGTGGTACGTCGCTCGAAACATTCGAGTCCGTGCTCAAGACCAATATCACCGCGGTTTTCTTTACCGTGCAGGCGGCAGCACCGCATCTGAGCGATGGCGCCTCGATTATTCTGAATGGCTCGGTGATCTCAGTGCTCGGCAATCCCGGCTATGCCGCCTATGCCGCCAGCAAGGCCGGCGTTCGCGCCATGGCCCGCGTGATGGCGTCGGAACTGTCGCCGCGCGGCATCCGGGTGAATGTCGTGTCGCCGGGCGGCACCAGCACGCCGATCTGGAACCGCACCGCGCCGACGCCGGAAGCCATCGCGGCTTTGGAAGCGCGCATCGCGAAAGCAATCCCGCTTGGACGCTTCGGCAAGCCGGAACAGGTCGCGAAAACCGTGCTGTTCCTCGCCTCTGACGATGCTTCGAATGTTCAAGGGGCGGAGATTTTCGTCGACGGAGGCGCTACCGCATCCCCCGCTGGCGCGCCGATCTATCGCGGATAAATGGAACTCGACAAAATTTGTGAATCCGATCAGCACGATCGACGATGATCAGCATCGCGATCGTGCTGTTGGTTCCATCGTGCAGCAGAGCTATCTTGCGGAACGCGGCTGACGAATTGAACCTTTGTCGCGGCAGGCCCGACAATCTCAGTGGACGCCAATTTGACCACTGACGCATTGGAGAGCTTGATATGCAGAGGGCCATTAACTTCTTCACACCGATGTCGACATTTACAGCCGCATCGGAGAAAACCGATCGCTCGGTCGATCCCGCCGTGTTGTTTCCCGGAATTTGCCTGGCCGCATTGCTGGTCGCGATCCTCACCGGCGTGCAGGGCGTTTGGCTTTAAACGCCTTCGACAAAATCTCAAATGTTTGTCATGGCCGGGCGTCGTCCCGGCCATCCACGCCGTCCTTAACTCTGCCCCAAGACGTGGATGCCCGGCACAAGTGTTTAGTCCAGGGACATGGCCGGGCATGAGGATGATGGTCGCTTCTATCTGCTGTATTGCGAGTAAGACCGCTACGCCGCGTGAAGATTGGTTGCCGCCTGCAGCGCATCTGCGAGCGCCTTCTCGCGGTGCTCCGGTCCGACCTGCACACCGTCGGCGGAAATCAATTCGAGGTTCTTGACGCCGATGAAGCCGAACACCCAGCGCAAGTAGGTTTCCAGATGTTCGCCGACGGCTGCGGGCGTGCCTGAGCCATAAAATCCGCCGCGCGAGATCGCGATGATGACGCGCTTGTTGCCGGCCAATCCTTCGGCGCCTTGTGCGCCATATTTGAACGTCTTGCCTGCCACCACGATGCGGTCGATCCAGGCCTTGAGCTGGCTCGGGATGGTAAAATTGTACATGGGCGCGCCGAGCACCACGATGTCGGCGGCCAAAAACTCGTCCAGCACGGCCTGACCGGCGGCGAGGTCATGCAATAGCGCGGCCTCGGGCGTAGCCCCTTGGGCGGCGGCAAGATGCGAGCCCGAAAGATGGGCCAGCGGCGTCGAAGTGAGATCCCGATAGACGATTTCAAGACGAGGTGTCGCCTTGCGCAGGCGATCCACGATTGCGGCGGAAACCTGGCGGCTGACGGAATGGGGGCCGAGAACGCTGGAGTCGATATGCAGGAGTTTCATTTGGGTCACCCTTGGTATAAGTTTGTAACTGAGACTATATGAGTGACTGTCCGCAAACCGCGCAAGAACGCACATTTTTGATACAAGAGCACATCAGTGAAACCCGAGCACATCAGAGTACCTGTCCTGCCGCCCCAACCGCATCTCGACAGCGATTGCCGTGGCGTCGCCTCGATCCTGGCGCGGGTCGGCGACAAATGGAGCGTGTTCGTCATCATGCTGCTCGGCGACGGCCCGCGGCGTTTCAACGAGATCAAGCGCATGATCGGCGGCATCTCGCAGCGGATGCTGACCTTGACCTTGCGCGGTCTCGAGCGCGACGGCCTGGTCACGCGCACCGTATTTCCAACCATCCCGCCGCGTGTTGACTATGAACTGACCGATCTCGGACGGGGGCTCTCACACCCGGTGGTGGCGCTCGGCGAATGGGCGAAGGATCATCAGGCCGAGATCGAAGCCGCGCGGGCGCGCTTCGACGGGCGCAATGACACCGGCTGATCGCTAGATCAGCGACACCAGCCCGCCGCCATGGCGTTCGAGACGGCCGGCGAGTTCGAGCTCGAGCAGCACGGTGCGCACGATCGCAGGCGTTGTCCCGGCCATCCGAATGAGATCGTCGAGCAAAATTGGCGTTGGACCGAGTAACGCCACGATGCGGGCGCGATCGGTTGCCTCGGGCTCGGAGGCGAGCGGCTGGTCGTCCGGCTCACGCAGTTCGATCGGCCGTTCCATGATCGGCTCGACCGCGTTGATGACGTCGGCGGCTTCCGTCGTCAGCGTCGCGCCCTGTTTGATCAGGTCGTTGGTGCCGGCGGCGCGCGGATCGAGCGGCGAGCCGGGGACTGCGAACACCTCGCGGCCCTGCTCGGCGGCGATCCTCGCGGTGATCAGCGAGCCCGAGCGATGTGCCGCCTCGACCACGACGACGCCGAGCGCCACCCCCGATATCAGCCGGTTGCGCCTCGGAAAATCCCGTGCGCGCGGCGCATGGCCGAGCGGCATTTCGGAGATCGCCGCGCCTCCGGAGGCGATCAACTCCGCCAGCAGGTCCTGGTGCTCGGGCGGATAAATCCGGTCGTGACCGCCGGCCAGCACGGCGACGGTGCCGCTTTCGATGCTGGCGCGATGCGCCGCCTGGTCGATACCGCGCGCCAGCCCCGAGGCAATGACAAAACCGGCTTCGCCTAGATCGCGCGACAGCGTGCCGGCAAATTTCAGCCCGGCGCCGGAGGCGTTGCGCGAACCGACCACCGCGATGATCGGCCGCATCAACGTATCGAGCGCGCCGCGCACGCCAAGCAGCGGCGGCGCGTCGTCAAGCGTGGCGAGCCGCGGCGGATAGCCGGCTTCGCCCGGCGCGAGAAGCGTGACGCCGAGCCGCTTGCTCGCGGCAAGCTCAGCGCGCGCATCTTCCTCGCTGCAAATCCGCCCCGGACGATCAGCCCCGCCACGCCGCGCCAGATCGGGCAGACGTTGCAGCGCGGTTCGCGCGCTGCCGAAATGACGGATCAGAGAACGAAACGTCCGCGGCCCAACATTGTCGGAGCGGATCAGCCGCAGCCAGTCGATGCGCTCGGCGTCGGTCAGGTGTGTGGTCTCTGAGGTTTGGATGTCCACGCGGTCCCCCATGGGGCAGCATGGATCAACCTGAGCGCGTGGGGAAGGGGGCCCGTCATTTCCCCATGTGCAATTGCGCATCGGGGAATGCGCCATGCGGCGGGCTCGGGCGCTTGCCCGATCCCGAGCCGGTTCGTAAAAGCGGTTCGGTCTCGTTTAAGGGGAAAAATGCCGATGATGTCGCTCGCCGAACTTCAGCGCCGTATCGACCACGGCGATCTTTCGGCCGACGACGCGATAGCCCAGTCGTGTGCGGCCACCGACGAGCGTGACAAGACCATCGGCGCCTTCGTCTGCCGGGCGAAAGGCGCCCGCGCGGCGAGCACAGGTCCCCTGCGTGGCATCGCCGTCGGCATCAAGGACATCATCGATACCTCGGACTTTCCGACCGAAATGGGCTCGACGATCTACCGGGGATGGCGGCCGCGCGCTGATGCGCCCGTGGTGATGATGTTGAAGCAGGCGGGCGCAACGATCGTGGGCAAGACCACGACCACGGCGTTCGCGGCCAACGATCCGACGGCGACACTCAATCCGCACAACCCGGCTCATACGCCGGGCGGGTCTTCGTCGGGCTCGGCGGCGGCCGTAGGCGCCGGCATGATTCCGCTGGCGCTGGGGACGCAGACCGGCGGTTCGGTGATCCGGCCGGCCTCGTTCTGCGGCGTGGCCGCGATCAAGCCGACCTATCGGTTGCTGCCGACCGTCGGCGTAAAATGCTTTTCGTGGACGCTCGACACCGTGGGGCTGTTCGCAGCCGGCGTCAGGGATCTGGCGCACGGGCTTGCGGCCATGACGGGCCGGCCCGAATTGCTGCCCGGAGCGGCGAGCTCAGCCCCGCGCATCGGCGTCGTGATGCAGGATTTTGCCGGCGAGCCGGAGGCAGCCGGCAGCGAGGCATTGCGGATTGCGCTGGCTGCAGCGGAACGCGCCGGCGCGTCGGTTCGCGCGCTGGCTCTGCCGGAGATCATTGCGGAAGCATGGCGCATCCACCCGACCGTGCAGCAATTCGAGGCGCACCAGGCATTCGCATGGGAATATCGCGTCAATTACGACGCCATGCCGCCTTTGCTGCGGGGCAGGCTCGACGAAAGCAGGGGCACGACGCCTGCCGAATACGACGAGGCGCGACGGATCGCGGATCGGGCTCGAGCCGCATTGGCCGCCATCTTCGAGGACATCGACGTCCTGCTGACGTTCTCCGCACCAGGTGCCGCGCCAAAGGGATTGGCATCGACGGGCGATGCGCGTTTCAACCGGCTCTGGACGCTGATGGGGACCCCTTGCGTCAATGTTCCCGCCACGATCGCCGAGGGCGGATTGCCGGTGGGCGTGCAGGTGATCGCCGGATTTGGCGACGACGCGGGAGCGCTTGAGGCTGCGCGCTTCGTTGAAGAGGCGCTGGCGCGGGGATGACGGGAGAGAGGGTGACTTACTTCTCCCCGATCCGCCCTTCGGTCCCCGCCTGCAACCGCTTGATATTTTCGCGGTGCATGTAGAACAGCAATAGCGTCAGCACGACGAACAGCGAGGCCAATTCGGGATGGCCGAACCACCACAGGAAAATCGGCGTGATGAAACTCGCAACCAAGGCCGACAGCGAGGAGTAGCGCGTGGTCACGGCGGTCGCGAGCCATAGCACGCAAAACACCAGGGCGGCGGGGGGGAACATCCCGATCAGCACGCCGATATAAACCGCGACACCCTTGCCACCCCTGAAGTTGAGCCACACCGGAAACAGATGGCCAAGAAAAGCGCCGAGGGCCGCCAGCATCGCTGCGTTAAAGCCGCCGAAATAGTTGGCGATCAGCACCGCGGCGGTGCCCTTGAGCATGTCGCAGATCAGCGTCGCCGCGGCGAGGCCCTTGCGGCCGGTGCGCAGCACGTTGGTGGCGCCGATATTGCCGGAGCCGATCGAGCGCAGATCCTGGGTTCCGGCGAGTTTTGTCAGAATCAGACCGAACGGGATCGAGCCCAAGAGATAGCCGAGCCCGAACGCAACGACCAGGAAGGCGTCACTAGACATCGCGGTTGCTCCCGTCCCTGCATATTTCCCGCGCATCGGTTGCGCCTATTAGCGGATTGTTAACCATAAATCTGGATCGTGGCGCGGATATTAAGGGAGATTAACATGCCGCTTGCGCGCAGGCGATTCGAACTGATTTTCCTCGGTCTCTATCTTGCGGCCATCCTCGTCGGCACATCGATGGAAGCGCTGACGCAAATGCTGGCGCGCTGAAGTCGCCGGCGCCGCTCTTCCGCTCATTGGGCTTCAGACGAGTTCATAGACCGTCCGTCCGCCCACAATCGTGCGCACGACACGGCCCGAGAAGCGGGCTTCGTCGAACGGCGTGTTCTTGCATTGCGATTTGAGATCGGCGGGGTCGAGCACCCATGGCGTGTCCGGATCGATCACGATGACATCGGCAGGCGCGCCCGGACGCAAAGTTCCGCCGGGCAGGCCCAGCAACTCGGCCGGGCGCGTCGACATCGCGCGGATCAGCGTCGTAAAATCCATGTCGCCATTGTGGATCAGCCGCAGGCCTGCCGGCAGCATGGTCTGCAGCCCGATCGCGCCCGCGGCGGCTTCCGCGAACGGCAGCCGCTTGACTTCGACGTCCTGCGGATTGTGATCGGACATGATGACGTCGATCAGTCCGGAGGCAACCGCTGCGACCAGCGCCTGCCGGTCCTCTTCGGTGCGCAGCGGCGGCGATAGTTTTAAGAACGTCCGGTAGGGGCCGATGTCGTTCTCGTTCAGCGTCAGATGGTTGATCGACACCGAGGCGGAGACCGCAAGACCGGCGTCGCGGGCGCGCTTCAAAATTTCCAGCGACTCGATGCAGCTCAGCGAGGCCGCGTGATAGCGCCCGCCGGTTAAGGCCACCAGGCGCATGTCGCGCTCCAGCATCACCGCTTCGGCGGCGTTAGGGATGCCGACCAGGCCGAGGCGCGCCGCAAATTCGCCTTCGTTCATGACGCCTTCGCCGACCAGATCAGGATCCTCGGTGTGGTGCACGATCAGCGCGTCGAAATCCCGCGCATAGGTCAGCGCGCGGCGCATCACCTGCGCATTGGTGACGCTGGTCTCGCCATCGGTGAAGGCGACGGCGCCTGCCGCCTTCAACAGGCCGATCTCGGTCATTTCCGCACCCAGCAGGCCTTTTGTCAGCGCCGCCATCGGATGAATGTTGACGATGGCGGTGTCGCGGGCGCGGCGCAGGACAAAATCCACCGTCGCCGAATTGTCGATGACGGGCGAGGTATCCGGCTGGCAGATGATGGTGGTGATGCCGCCGGTTGCCGCCGCCTGGCTTGCGGAGGCAAAGGTTTCCCGGTGGCTGGCGCCGGGCTCACCGACAAAGGCGCGCATGTCGACGAGCCCGGGTGCAACGATCTTGCCGGCGCAATTGACGATGTCGGTCCCTTCGGGAACGCCGGCCGCGCCGATGCCGCGCCGGGACTCGCGGATCACGCCGTCGGCAATCAGCACGTCGCCGATACCGTCGAAATCGCGCGAGGGATCGATCAGGCGGGCGTTGGCGAGCAGGATCGGGCGGCGATCGGTCAACATTCTTAAGCGTTCGGCAGGTTGCGGGCGAGCGCTTCCAGCACCGCCATCCGCACCGCCACTCCCATTTCGACCTGCTCGCGGATCAGCGACTGCGCGCCGTCGGCGACAATGGAGTCGATCTCGACGCCGCGGTTCATCGGCCCCGGATGCATCACCAGCGCATCGGGCTTGGCGTAGGCCAGCTTCTTCTGGTCGAGGCCAAAATAGTGAAAATATTCCTGGCTTGACGGCACGAACGAGCCGTTCATGCGCTCGCGCTGCAGCCGCAGCATCATCACAATGTCCGCGCCGTCGAGACCCTGGCGCATGTCGCGGGCAACCTCGACCCCCATCCGCTCGATGCCGCGCGGCAGAAGCGTCGACGGCGCGACCACGCGGACGCGGGCGCCCATGGTGTTGAGCAGGATGATATTGGAGCGCGCCACCCGCGAATGCATGACGTCGCCGCAGATCGCGATCACGAGCCCCTCGAGCCGGCCCTTGTTGCGGCGGATGGTGAGCGCATCGAGCAGCGCCTGGGTGGGATGCTCATGGGCGCCGTCGCCGGCATTGATCACGGAACCGTCAACCTTGCGCGCCAAAAGTTCCACCGCGCCGGAGGCATGGTGCCGCACCACCAGGATGTCCGGGTGCATGGCGTTGAGCGTCACCGCGGTATCGACCAGGGTTTCGCCCTTGCGCATCGAGGAGGAGGACACCGACATGTTCATGACGTCGGCACCCAACCTTTTGCCGGCGATTTCGAACGAGGATTGCGTACGGGTCGAGGCCTCGAAGAACAGATTGATCTGGGTGCGGCCGCGCAGCGAGGTGCGCTTTTTGTCGACCTGGCGGTTGAGCTCGACATATTCCTCGGAGAGATCGAGCAGGCCGGTGATGTCGTCGGCGGAAAGCCCCTCAATGCCCAGCAGGTGCCGGTGACCGAGGACGAAGGTCGATTTCGATTTAGGGGTCATTAAAGCGAGAGCTATAGGCAGAGATGCAGAGCGGGGCAAGGGCGAATAGGGGGCTAAAGAGTTTTCCCCGGTTTCGTCGTGCCCGCGCTTGTCGCGGGCATCCACGTCTTCTTTCACTATTAACCGTAAAAAAGACGTGGATGGCCGGGACAAGCCCGGCCATGACGAATGGAGGGATTGGCCCTCGTGAAAGTAATTGTGATCGCGCTTGCTGTCGTTGCCTTCGCCTCGCCAGCGACCGGGCAGAGCCTGCCCGGCGGTTTTGTCTATCTGCGCGACATCGATCCGACCATCCTCGAGGACATCCGATATGCCGGATCGAATAATTTCGTCGGCCGGCCGCTTGCCGGCTACGAGGCGGCCGACTGCGTCGTGAAGCGCGACGTAGGGCTTGCGCTGGCGCGCGCGCAGCGGGAACTCGCGCCGCAACACCTGTCATTGAAGATGCTGGATTGTTACCGCCCGGCGCGCGCGGTGCACGATATGGTGATATGGGCGCAGAACGGCCGGGAGACGCCGGCCGAGCGGCGGTATAATCCGGCGTTCCGCAAGAAGGACCTGTTCCGGCTCGGCTACATCGCCGAGCATTCCGGCCATTCCACCGGTGCCGCGGTCGACCTGACCTTGGTGGATTTGAAGGCCGACAATTCAGCCGCCTTCGATCCCGGCAGAGCCTACGCCGACTGCACCGCGCCCACCAGCGCCCGCGCGCCGGAAGCAAGCGTCGATATGGGTACCGGTTATGATTGTTCCGACGTCAAGGCGCACACCGCGGCGCGGTTGATCACCTCGGACCAGCGGCGGTGGCGGAACGTGCTGGTTTCGGCCATGGCGAAGCAAGGTTTTGTAAATTATTCGAAGGAATGGTGGCATTTTTCGCTGCCGGGTGCGGGCGGGCCCGCGTATGATTTTCCGATCGAGGCGCGATTCAGATAGAGTTTCGTCAATCTTCACCTCTCCCCCCGTTGGAGAGGTCGGATCGCATCGAAGATGCGATCCGGGTGAGGGGTTACGGCCTATCGATAGACCGTGACCCCTCACCCCAACCCACTCCCACAGGGGGAGAGGGAGCTCACCGCCGTCGTTGCAACATAGTGCCTTCGATCAGGAAAGTTCGATGACGCAAGCCACATTCGCCACCCACGAGGTGTTCAATCAGTCGCCGCCGTTCGAGGACGTCGATCTGTACGCGCTGGACCGGCCGCTGGCGGAGGCCGTCGCGGCCAATGGCGGCAAAGATGCGGAGAAAGAATTATCCGCATTCGGGCAGCACTGGGGGTCAGCCGCGATGGCGGCGCGGGGCCGCGTCGCCAATGAGAACAGCCCCAAGCTTCGTACGTTCGACGCCCGCGGCGTCAGGCGCGACGAGGTCGAGTTTCACCCAGCCTATCACGAATTGATGGCGCGTAGCGCCCATGCCGGCATGCACAATTCGACCTGGACCGCCGACGGCAAGCCGGCCGGAGGTGCTTCCGAAGTCGTGCGTGCCGCAAAATTCTATATGGCAGCAGGAGTCGAGACCGGGCATCTATGCCCGATCACCATGACGCGCGCCTCGGTCGCGGCACTGGCGGCGCAGCCGGATCTGCTGGCGAAGGTGATGCCGGTCATCGCCACGCGCGCCTACGATCCAAGCTTCGCGCCGTGGCCGACCAAACGCGGCGTGACGCTCGGCATGGGCATGACCGAGAAGCAGGGCGGCACTGACGTGCGCTCGAACATGACCCGGGCTGCGCGCGACGGCGACGCCTATTCCGTCACCGGGCATAAATGGTTCATGTCGGCGCCGATGTGCGACGCTTTTCTGGTGCTGGCGCAGGCCGATGACGGCCTGACCTGTTTCTTCATGCCGCGCTTCAGGCCGGACGGATCGGTGAATGCGATTCAGTTCCAGCGTTTGAAGGACAAGCTCGGCAACCGCTCCAACGCATCCTCGGAAGTCGAGTTCCATGGTACCCATGCCCTGCGCGTCGGCGACGAGGGCAAGGGCATCCGCACCATCATCCAGATGGTGCAATTGACGCGGCAGGATTGCGCGATCGCCTCCGCCGGCCTGATGCGGTCCGGGCTTGCGCATGCGCTGCATCACGCGCGGCATCGCAGCGTATTCCAAAAACATCTCGCCGATCAGCCGCTGATGCAGGCGGTGCTTTCGGACATGGCGCTGCATGTCGAGGCGACGATTGCGCTGGTGATGCGGCTCTGCCGTTCGTTCGACCGCGCGCCGCAGGAAGCGGGCGAGGCGGCCTATATGCGGCTGTTGACGCCCGCCATAAAATACTGGGTCTGCAAAAGCGCGCCGGGATTTTTGTACGAGGCGATGGAGTGCCTTGGCGGCAACGGCTATGTCGAAGAGGGCATTTTGGCGCGGCATTTTCGCGAGTCGCCGGTCAATGCGATCTGGGAAGGCTCGGGCAATGTCATGTGCCTCGACGTGCTGCGGGCGTTGTCGCGCGAGCCCGAGGCGGCTTCGGCCGTATTGCAGGGCCTGGCCGGGCAAACCAAGGGCCTGCCGGGCGCAAGCGAGGCGGTCGTGTTCATCGGCAAGGTTTTTCGAAGGCCGGATGGCGAGCGCGTGGCGCGGCTTGCGGTCGAGAAGCTTGCACTGCTCGCGGCCGCGGCCGCGCTTCAAGACGCATCGCCGCATCAGGCGGAGCTGTTCGCGCGCACCCGGCTTGCTCAGAACCACGCCAGCATGTTCGGCGCCGTCGATCTCGCGGCCAACGATATCAGGGGTCTCCTGGAGCGGGCGCTGCCGTGATGACGGACCAATTGCCGCGCGTCTTTGTCATGGCCGGGCAAAAGCGCGAAGCGCGTCTTCGCGCAGATGTCCCGGCCATCACGTCTTTCACTCGCATTCAAGAAAGACGTGGATGCCCGGCATCGCAGACAAGTTTACGCAGTCTGCGCAAGGCAGACTGCTTTGGCCGGACATGACGGCAACTAACATTTGAAAGTCGATTGATGGATTCCCTCACTCCCGCCGATCCGGTAACGCCCGCCCCGATCATCCGCACCGAACGCCCGCCACGCATCTGGAAATTCTGGGGCACCCTGCTGTGGGGCCTGTTCGTCTTTGCCGCGATGTTCGTCGGACAGCTCGCGGTCATCGGATGGTTCATCCTGCGGCAGGAGGGGCCGCTCGATATGGCCGCCATGATCCGTGTCGTCGGCGGTGGCCTCACAATTTCGCTGTCCGTGATCACAGGTTTGCCCGCTGTTCTCGCCGCGCTGTGGGTTGCGATCCGCATCTCCGGCACGCCGTTTGCCGATTATCTCGCGTTGCGCTGGCCATCGTGGCGCAGCCTTCTGTTCGGTGCTATCGCGCTGTTCGTGCTGGTGATGGGCTGGGACATGGTCTCGCGCGCGACCGGCCGCGAGGTCGAACCCGGGTTCATGGGCGATGTCCTGAAATCGGCGCGCGCCGCCGGCGCGCTGTGGCTGTTGCTGTTCGCCTTCTGCGTCGCGGCGCCGATCTCGGAGGAATTTTTCGCCCGCGGCTTTCTCTACCGCGGCTGGTCGGAGTCGTTTCTTGGGCCGATAGGCGCCATCTTCCTGTCGTCGCTGGTATGGACGGTGCTGCATCTGCAATATGACTGGTTCTTCCTATGCGAAGTGTTTTCGATCGGGCTGTTGCTCGGCTATCTCCGCTATCGCTTCAATTCGACCTGGCTGACGGTCATCCTGCACGGGATGAATAATTTTGCCGCGGTGGTGCAGACCATCCTGCTGACCGGGCAGTAACGAGCTGCCGGTTTCGAACCGGCCCGAAGCTCGGTGCGACCAAAGCCTATGTCATCGGTCGAAACGCATTTACCGCCAATCATGGCCACGCCGCGCTTGCCCCGCACCTGGTATTTTCTGGGCACCGCGATCTTCGGGCTGCTTGCCTATGGCGTGATGTTGCTTGCACAGACACTAATGCTGATCGCGGCGGCGATCCGATATGGCTTATCCTCCGAAGCGGAGTTCAGAGAGTTCTTTCATCAAGCTGGCCCCATGGCCGCTATGACCATCGCCGCAAGCCCATTCGTGCTTGCTGTGCTCTGGATCGCGATCCGGATCGCCCGGCGCCGATTCGCGAGTTACCTCGCGCTGCGCTGGCCGAGCCGTGGCGCGCTTGCGCGCGGTCTCGCGATCACATTCGGTTTTTTTCTGGTGTGGAAGCTGCTTTCCTATCTCGTGGGGCAGCAGACACCTGCCTTCGTGGTCGATATGTACCGGACCGGGAAAGACGCCGGATCGTTGTGGCTGGTGCTGATTGCATTGTGCGTCGCTGCGCCAATTACCGAAGAATTTACGGTGCGCGGCTTCCTTTTTCGCGGCTGGTCGAAATCGTTCCTCGGTCCCACCGGCGCCATTGTCCTGTCATCGGCGCTTTGGGCGGCCATGCACCAGCAGTATAATTGGTACTATATTTCGCAAATCTTCCTCGTCGGGCTGATTTTCGGTTATCTGCGATATCGCAGCAATTCGACATGGCTCACGGTGATGACTCACGGGTTCTTCAACCTCGCGGTCATTCTGTGGACCGCGGTGATGGTCGCTTATTTCTGATCTTTGCTTCGACACACATCCTGGGACGATCAGCAGGCGAGCTGCCACAGGCGCCGCAAGAACGACCCCCATCCTCAACGATCTCAGCGCTTCTCCCGCAGATTTGCCAGCCGGTCGAGCGCGCCCTGCAGGATGAAGATCGCCGCGTGCTCGTCGATCACCTCGGCGCGGCGTGCTGTGGCTCCTGATCCTCGCCTTCTGCGTCGCCGCGCCGATCTCGGAAGAGCTTTTCGCGCGTGGCTTTCTCTACCGCGGCCTGCACGGCCTGAACAATCTCGGTGCGGTGGCACAGAGCATCTGGCTGGCGGGGCAAACCTAGGCACTTGTGATCGAACCAAGCTCCGCTGCGGCGCAACTAACGGCGGAGGAGACCGGGATGCTATCCCTGCCGGAATCTGCGCCCTGGATCGTCCCGACCGTTCCGATTGCCGTGGCGGCCGCGCTGCGTCGACCTCGCACGTGGTATTTTTGGGGCACAGCGTTTTTTGCAGTGATCGCCTGCCTCGTCCAGTCGATTGCCGCGACTCTGACCTTCCTCGTACTGCTTGCCTGTTGGGTGTGCGTTGTGCCACACACGCCCGAGGAATTGCGCGCCTTGATTTATGACGGCGCTTGGTTGGCTCTCGCCGCGATCATGGCCGGTCCCTTCGTGCTTGCCGTACTTTGGGGCGCGATCCGGCTCGCGCGGCAGCGGTTTGCCGATTATCTTGCATTGCGTTGGCCAAGCGGCCGCGAGCTTGCGCGCGGGCTTGCGATGACGTGCGCGTTTTTGCTCGTTTGGCTGGCTATCGCGTATCTGACGGGCCAAAAGGCCCCGGCGTTTGTGATCAACGGCTACATGAGCGCGCGAGCGACTGGCTGGTTGCCGGTTTACCTGATCGCGATGTGCATCGCCGCGCCGGTCACGGAAGAGTTTTTCGTGCGAGGCTTTCTTTTTCGCGGCTGGTCGCAATCCTTCCTGCGTCCCACAGGCGCCATCGTGCTGAGTTCGGCGGTTTGGGCTGCCGCGCACACCCAGTATAACCTGTTCTACGTCTCCGAGATATTCACCATCGGCCTGTTGCTCGGTTACCTCCGCTACCGCTACGGCTCGACCTGGCTGACCGTGATTATTCATTCTGCCATCAATCTGGCAGCCGTCATTGAGGTCGCGCTGATCGTCGCCTACGCCTGAGCGCGAGCGGGTTGCGGCGCGGTAACGCTCAGCTATCCACGCAAATTCGCCAGCCGGTCGAGCGCGCCCTGCAGGATGAAGATCGCGGCGTGCTCGTCGATCACCTCCGCGCGGCGGGCGCGGCTCATGTCCATGCCGATCAGTTCGCGCTCGACGGCCACGGTAGACAGCCGCTCGTCCCATAGGGCAATCGTCAGATCGGTCAGTTTTGCAAGATTGCGGGCAAACGCCCGGGTCGATTGCGCGCGCGGACCCTCGCTGGCATCCATGTTGACGGGCAGGCCAAGCACAAAACCAACGGCATTGCGCTCGCCGGCGATGGCGAGCAGCCGCGCCGCGTCGGCCTTGAATGCCTTGCGCTGGATGGTTTCGACGCCGGTCGCGAGCTTGCGATCGGGATCGGATACCGCGACCCCGATGGTCTTGGTGCCCAAATCGAGTCCAACCAGCGCGCCTCGCGCAGGCCAGTGCACGACGGCGTCGGTCAAGGGTAGGATGAGGGCAGCCATGGCGTTCGCATAACATGCGTTAGGCTTTGCGGGAAAGGTTGGGAATGGACCGGCTGACTTTATTCGGATTGTTCGCGGTGACGTTGATGCTCGTGTGCTACGCGCTGGAGGACCGCAGCCGCTGGTTCGTGCTGGCGTTTGCCGTCGCCTGCGCGCTGGGCTCGGCTTACGGATTTCTGCAGGGCGCCTGGCCGTTCGGGCTGGTCGAGGCGATCTGGGCGGTAGTGGCGCTGCGGCGCTGGAGCGTCAGGCCGCTTTGACCTCGCCATTTTTCGCCAGGCAGCTGATGAGACCTTGCAGCGCGCTGTATTGATGGGTGCTGCGGCGCCGAATAAAGAGAGTATCGACCCGCGACTGCGACGCCCTGAGTGCGTGGAGATGGATGCTGCCGGCGAGATCGCGGCGCTCGACGACGGCGCGCGGCAGCAGCGTGACGCCCATGTCGGCCGCGACGCAGCCGATCATGCCGTCGAGCGTGCCGAATTCGAACCGCGCGGCGGACGGCCAGCCGAATTCCGTGAACACCTGCTCAAGCCGCTGCCGGTAGGTGCAGCCGGTGCGGAACACCAGCGCCGTCGGACCGGATTCGCTCGTGCCGGCGCGGAGCGCCGCGAGACTTTTCCAGCGGCCTGCCGTCACCAGCACCAGCTCTTCCCTGAAGGCCGTGGTGACCGCGAGCTCAGCGTGATCGATTGGGCCCGCGACAAAGGCGCCGTCGAGCGTACCGTCGAGAACGGCAGCGACCAGATCGGCGGTGGTCGCTGTTCGGAGGCTCAGCTGCACCGCTGGAAAACGCCGATGAAAATCGGCGAGCAGCGACGGCAGGCGCACGGCGGCCGTCGTCTCCATCGAGCCGATCGAAAGCGGCCCTTTCGGTTCGCCGTCGTCACGCGCGGCCAGCACGGCCTCGCGCAACAGCGCCGCCATGCGCTGGGCATAGGGCAGCAGCCGGCGGCCGGCGCCGGTCGGCGTCATGCCGCGGCTGTGCCGCTCAAATAATGGTGTTCCGATTTCGGCCTCAAGCGCCTTCACCCGCTGGGTGACGTTCGATTGAACCGTGTTGAGTTCGTCGGCGGCGCGGGTGATGCCGCCGGTGCGTGCCACCGTTGCAAACGTCATCAGATCGGACAGTTCCATGGCATCGGCCCCGTTTCATTTTAGAGATGGTAGCGTTCGCAAGAAATCATTTATCGAGAACGATAGCCGCGACTATTCTCGCTGTCCAGATCGGGAAGAGGATTGGATATGCCGAACGACGCATCGCTCACTGCTCTCCTGGGTATCCGGCACCCGATCCTGCTGGCGCCGATGGATGTTGTTTCCGCCGCCCGCCTGACCGAGGCCGTCAGCAACGCCGGAGGTTTTGGAATTCTCGGCGGCGGTTACGGCGAGCGAGCCTGGCTGGAACGGGAGACCGCCAGGCTCACAGAGGTGTCGGCCCCGTTCGGCATCGGCTTCATCACCTGGAGCCTGGCAAAGCAGCCCGAGCTGTTGGACGTCGCGCTCGATGCGCAACCTCGCGCGGTGATGCTGTCGTTCGGCGATCCCAGGCCATTTGCGCGCCGGATCAAGGCCGCGGGCGCGCGGTTGATCTGCCAGGTGCAAAGCGAGGACATGGCCGAGCAGGCGCTGGAAGCAGGCGCCGATATTCTCATCGCACAGGGCTCGGAGGCCGGCGGCCACGGCGCCTCCCGCACCACCATCGATATCGTGACGTCCATTGTCGATCTTGCGGCCGGCCGCGCGCCAGTCGTCGCAGCCGGCGGCATTGCCGACGGCCGCGGGCTGGCGGCCATGATGATGCTCGGTGCCGCCGGCGTTCTCTTGGGGACCCGATTCTATGCCAGTCAGGAGGCGGACGGCGCGGAGGAGGCCAAGAGACGGATCTGCGCCGCAAGGAGCGGCGGCACCACGCGCGGCATCATTTTCGATATGTCCCGCAACAATGTCTGGCCGGCGCCGTTTACCGGACGTTGCCTGATCAACGATCATGCGCGGCGCTGGTCGGGCCGCGAACTGGAACTCTTGCAGAATGTGAACACGGTCGCCGCCGAATATGCGGCCGCCAAGGCCGCCGGCAATTTCGATATCGCGGCAGTGATCGCCGGCGAGGCTGTCGGGCTGATCCACGACATTCCCAGCGCGGCCGAGATTGTCGATCGCATTGCCACCGAGGCAGAGCAGATACTTCTCGGAAGGCGTAACTCCTCCGGGGCCTTGCGAGGCTAACGCGCGGGCCGGTGTCACTCCCTGCGATGCATGTTACGATGCTCGCGCCAATCCATTCGAACGAATGAGCACACCATGTGGCCGGACCGCCGACTTCTCAAATTGATCAAGACCGAGCTTCCGATCGTGCAGGCGCCGATGGCGGGCGTGATGGACGCGGACCTCGTGATCGCGGCGGCGCAGGGCGGAGCGCTCGGCTCGCTGCCCTGCGCGATGCTCTCAGTGGAGATGGCGCGCGAGCAGGTCAATATCATCCGCCAGCGCGTGTCGGCGCCGGTCAACATGAACTTCGTTTGCCACAAAAGCGTCGATGCCGATCCCAAGCGCGAGGCCGGGTGGAAGCAACGGCTTGCGCCTTATTATAAGGAGCTCGGGCTCGACCCGGCGGCACCGGTCAACGCCGCCAACCGCGCGCCGTTCGACGCGGCGATGTGCGAATTGGTCGAGGAACTGAAGCCCGAAGTGGTCAGCTTCCATTTCGGCCTGCCGGATCAGGCGCTCATGAAGCGGGTCAAGGCGGCCGGCTCGGTCGTGATCTCGTCGGCGACCACGGTGAAGGAGGCGATCTGGCTCGAGGAGAACGGCGCCGACGCCATCATCGCCCAAGGCGCGGAGGCCGGCGGCCATCGCGGCATGTTCCTGACCGAAAACATCAGTGAGCAGCCCGGCACCTTCGCGCTGGTGCCCCAGGTGGTCGACGCGGTGAGGGTCCCCGTGATCGCGGCGGGCGGCGTCGCCGACGGGCGGGGGATCGCGGCCGCCTTCGCGCTGGGGGCGGCCGGCGTCCAGATCGGCACCGCCTATCTGCGCTGCCCGGAATCCAGGGTGATTGCCCCGGCGCGCACGGCGCTCGCGCAGGCGCGGGATGATTCCACCGTCATCACCAATGTCATGACCGGGCGTCCCGCGCGCGGCGTCGCCAACCGGGTGATGCGCGAGGTCGGCCCGATTTCGGCCGACGCGCCGGCGTTTCCCCACGCCGCCACGGGACTGGCGCCCCTGAAAGCGGCTGCCGAAAAACTCGGCAAGGTCGATTTCACCAATCTTTGGGCGGGACAAGCGGTGCGGCTCGGCCGCGAGATGCCGGCGGCCGACCTGACCCGGGCTTTGGCCGGCGCGGCACTGGCGCGGCTGAGCCAGATGGCGCGCTAGCAGCCCATCCCGCGGTTGCGGCGCAAAAGCCCCGTCTGCTATACGGCGGGCTCAATTTCCCGCCGCAAAGGCCTATATAATGTCCGTCGACGCCGCCACCGTCCGCCGTATCGCCCATCTGGCGCGGATTGCGGTCGCTGAAAACGAGGTTCCGCACCTGCAGGAGGAACTGAACGCGATGCTCGACTTTGTCGAGCAATTGTCGGAGGTCAATGTCGATGGCGTCGAACCGATGACCTCGGTCACGCCGATGGCCATGAAGAAGCGCCCGGACGTGGTCAATGATGGCGGGATCCCGGACGATATCGTCCGCAACGCGCCGGCCACCGAAGACCATTTTTTCCTCGTGCCGAAAGTGGTCGAATAATTACATTCGCGCAAAGGAAGCGCGCCAAGCACTGGAATCTTCGAGACTGGAAATCCGATGTGTCTGCTCTGCGACGATGAAAAGGCCTATCAGGCCTATATGAACTATCTCGACGCGATGGAGCGGCAGGGCAAGGCTGCCGATCCCGACAAGGCGGTCGACGCGGTGCTCGATGCGCTGGAAGCCGCCGACAGAGCGAGCGGCAAGGCTTTGCGCGATGACTCGGCCAACGACAAGACGCTGTCTCCATTCTTCTGCAGCCCGGTTAATAAATGACCGATTTGACATCGCTGACGCTCGCCGAGGCTCGAGACGGCCTCGCGAACAAGTCCTTTACGTCGCTTGAACTGACAAGCGCTCACCTCGAGGCGATCGAGGCCGCGCGTGCGCTCAATGCCTTTGTGCTGGAAACGCCGGATCAGGCCCGCGCCATGGCGCGCGAGGCCGATGCGAAAATCGGAAAGGGCGAGGGCGGACCGCTTGCGGGGATTCCGCTCGGCATCAAGGATTTGTTCGCGACCAAGGACCTGCGCACTACCGCCTGCTCAAAGATCCTCGGTAATTTCGTGCCTCCTTACGAATCGACCATCACCTCGCAGCTCTGGCGCGACGGCGCCGTGTTGCTCGGCAAGCTCAACAATGACGAGTTCGCGATGGGCTCGTCCAATGAAACCTCGTGCTTCGGCCCCGTCGTCAATCCGTGGCGGCGCGAGGGCGCCAATACCGATCTGGTGCCCGGCGGCTCTTCCGGCGGCTCGGCGGCGGCGGTGGCGGCCTTATTGTGCATGGGCGCGACCGCGACCGACACCGGCGGCTCGATCCGCCAGCCGGCGGCGTTCACCGCGACCGTGGGCCTCAAGCCGACCTACGGCCGCTGCTCGCGCTGGGGCATCGTGGCGTTTGCCTCCTCGCTCGATCAGGCCGGCCCGATTGCGCGCTCGGTGCGCGACGCGGCGATCCTGATGCGCTCGATGGCCGGCCACGACCCCAAGGACACTACGTCAGTCGATGTTCCCGTGCCGGATTACGAGACGGCGATTGGAAAGTCCGTGAACGGCATGAAGATCGGCATTCCCAAGGAATATCGCCTCGACGGGATGGCGCCGGAAATCGAAAAACTCTGGAGCGAGGGGGCGGCCTGGCTGAAGGCCGCCGGCGCCGAGCTGGTCGACGTCTCGCTGCCCCATACAAAGTACGCGCTGCCGGCCTATTACATCGTCGCGCCCGCGGAAGCCTCCTCGAACCTCGCGCGCTATGATGGCGTGCGTTACGGCCTGCGCGTGCCCGGGCGCTCGATCGGCGAAATGTACGAGGACACGCGCGCCGAGGGATTTGGGGCGGAAGTCCGCCGCCGCGTCATGATCGGCACCTATGTGCTCTCGGCCGGCTATTACGACGCGTATTATCTGCGCGCGCAAAAGGTCCGCACCCTGATCAAGAAAGATTTTGAAGACTGCTTTGCCAAAGGCGTGAACGCGATCCTGACGCCGGCGACGCCGTCGTCAGCGTTCGGCATCGGGGAGAAGGGCGCCGACCCCGTGGAAATGTACCTCAACGACATCTTTACCGTGACGGTGAACATGGCGGGGCTGCCCGGCATCGCCGTTCCCGCCGGCAAGGACGCCCAAGGCCTGCCGCTCGGCCTGCAATTGATCGGTCGTCCGTTCGACGAGGAGACGCTGTTTTCGCTCGGCGAGGTGATCGAGCAGGCGGCGGGACGTTTTACCCCGGCGAGGTGGTGGTGAAGATGGCCGAGTTCAAAGCCAGTGTTTCCGGCGCGGCACCGGCGCAAGGTCTCGACGCGCCGCTGGCCGCCTTGTGGTGGGCCGCCAAAGGCGGCTGGGACCGGGCGCACAAGATCGTGCAGGACGAGGAAACCATTGAGGCGGCCTGGGTGCATGCCTATCTGCACCGCGTCGAAGGCGACCTCGGCAACGCCGGTTATTGGTACCGGCGGGCGGCAAAGCCGGTTGCGACCGGTTCGCTCGAGACCGAATGGGAGCAGATGGTTGCGAAGCTGCTTGAGGGACGAGCATGAGTGCGGCGAACGGCAAATTGATCAAAGGCTCAACCGGCGACTGGGAGATGGTGATCGGGCTGGAAGTCCATGCCCAGGTCACCTCGAAGTCAAAGCTGTTTTCCGGGGCCTCGACCGAATTCGGCGGCGAGCCGAACAGCCATGTCTCGCTGGTCGATGCGGCAATGCCGGGCATGCTGCCTGTCATCAACGAGGAATGCGTCCGGCAGGCGGTGCGTACCGGGCTCGGCCTGAACGCGCAGATCAACCGGCGCTCGGTGTTCGACCGCAAGAACTATTTCTATCCGGACTCGCCTCAGGGCTACCAGATCAGCCAGTACAAGTCGCCGATCGTCGGCGAGGGCGAGGTCACGGTCGAACTCGGTGGCGGCAAGACCGCCACCATCGGCATCGAACGGCTGCACCTGGAGCAGGACGCCGCCAAATTGCTGCATGACCAGTCGCCGTCGATGTCCTTTGTCGACCTCAACCGCTCAGGCGTGGCGCTGATGGAGATCGTCTCCAAGCCGGACATCCGCGACGCTGAGCAGGCCAAGGCCTATGTGACCAAGGTGCGGTCGATCCTGCGCTATCTCGGTACCTGCGACGGCGACATGGAGAAGGGGAACCTGCGCGCGGACGTCAACGTCTCCGTTCGCAAGCCCGGCGCGGAGCTCGGCACCCGATGCGAGATCAAGAACATGAACTCGATCAACTTCATCGGGCAGGCGATCGAGTACGAAGCACGGCGCCAGATCGAGATCCTGGAGGATGGCGGGCAGATCGAGCAGGAAACGCGCCTGTACGACCCCAACAAGGGCGAGACGCGGTCGATGCGTTCCAAGGAAGAGGCGCATGACTACCGCTATTTCCCCGATCCCGACCTGTTGCCGCTGGAATTCAGCGAGGCCTATGTCGCCGGCCTAAAGGCAAACCTGCCGGAACTGCCCGACCAGAAGAAGTCCCGCTTCATCGCCGATTTCGGCCTCTCGCCGTATGATGCGAGCGTGCTGGTCGCCGAGCGCGAGAGCGCGGATTTCTATGAAACCGTGCTGACAAAACTCGCGCACAAGGCCCGCGACGGCAAGCTTGCCGCCAACTGGGTGATCAACGAGCTGTTCGGGCGGCTCAACAAGGAAGGCCGCGACATCTCGTCGTCGCCGGTCTCGGCCGAACAGCTTGGGGCCGTCGTCGATCTGATCGGTGAGGGCACCATCTCCGGCAAAATTGCAAAAGACCTGTTCGAGATCGTCTGGAGCGAGGGCGGCGATCCGCGCGCGCTGGTCGAGACGCGCGGCATGAAGCAGGTCACGGACTTGAGCGCGATCGAGAAGGTGGTCGACGACATCATCGCCGCCAATCCGGACAAGGTCGCGCAGGCCAAAGCCAAGCCGGCGGCGGTGCAATGGTTCGTCGGCCAGGTGATGAAATCGTCCGGCGGCAAGGCCAACCCGCAAGCCGTCAACGAACTGCTCAAGTCGAAGCTCGGCCTCTGAACGCCGCACGGCGACGCGGCGACGCGTCGTCGCCGGCATCTTGCATCGCGCGCGTCACGCGCGTGCACCAATCATTCATCATACGCGGCGACGGATCGCGCCACGGTGGAGGTCGCCCAGTTGCGAATCAGTCGCGCGCGATTCGCGCAAAAAACCGGTTTTGGCGAGCCTCGATGCGGCGCAAAGCGGGGGAGCACGAAAATTTTTTTATTGCCAAAAACCGCGACTCAGAGTCCACGCGGCGCGCTTTCGGCGATCTCTGACGAAGTGCCATGACGTCGATCGCTTCTTGATGGCGTGATAGGCGAATAACGAAAACACCTGCGGCACAGGCGCTTCTTGCAACATAGCTGGTCTTGCGCGTCGCCCTTTCGCGCGCGCTTCGCGTCGTTGCATCAATGCTTTGCGGTGTTGTCGATCAACGCGCCGCGCGCGCTCTCGCTTTCGTACGTCAACACTTCCTTAAGCAGGACGCTGTTTTTTTGCATGTGTTGGTGTATTCGGGAGGTAGTGCATTTCGATTCCCGAGTGCACGCAGCGATTAAGCCATCTCACTACATTAGGAGGGCAACATGGCGAAGAAAGCTAAGAAGGCAAAGAAGGCGAAGAGCGCAGTGAAGAAGACTGCGAAGAAGACCCGCAAGGTCGCGAAGAAGAAGAAGTAACTTCGCTTCGAGCAAAATTGCCGGCGGCTTGACGCCGGCACGTCACGAGAGCCTTCAGGATAGTTTGCTACAAGGCAGATCTGGATAGGCGGCTCTGGTCGACGAAAGAGGGTGTCGGCGAGACATCAGGTCAAACGGCTGGATCGTATTCTCGTAAAGGGTTCGCTCTTTTCGAAAACCGGTCCGGCAGAAGAAACGAGTTTTCTTCGTTCGGTGCGGATCTTAAAAAAAGCTCCGCAATTTCACCGGCGCTCTGCCCAAGTGAAATCTGGTCCTGACGTGTTCGCCGACGCCCTCGTTCCCTTTGGGGGACGTGTTCCTCCCAAAGCCGGCGTGGCTCGTGCCCCGGCATTTCATTTTTCCCAAATCCCAAAAGCAGCCGTCATCGCCCGCGAAGGCGGGCGATCCAGTACGCCGCGGCTTCTCGGTCAATCACCACCGCCTCTGGAATACTGGATCACCCGCTTTCGCGGGTGATGACGGCGGTGATTGCGAGACGCTCTTGTCCCAATGGTTATCGTTTCGCGAAACCGCAGGGTAAACCGAATATCGCAACCGGGCGAAAGCCCGCGCGCAGTATGCACTTCTGCGATTTCCCGGCATTCGGCGCCCGAGCCGCGTTTACATCCCGTTCATCGCGATACTTAAACTGCCCTTCAAATTTGGTCGGTCATGATCATCCCAACAAGCCGGCAAACGGCGAGGGGAATAACGGGACGTTTTGACAAGTGGACAGGGGCCGCGCTCGGACGCGTGAGGCGCGGCAAAAAGCAAAAAGGGGATATTTCGATGTTTCACGGACACTTCGATCTGGATACGGCAATTGCGGTTGAGGCGAGCGCAATTCCCGACCTGCTGTTCGAGCGCGGACTCTATTGGGCGAGCGGGCGTTCCGGCGTGGTCAATCTGGTCGCCGCTCATAAATGGTTCAATCTCGCAGCCCTCAAGGGCCGCACCGACGCCATCCCGCTGCGCCGCGAGGTCGCCGAGCTGATGTCGGACGTCGAGATCGCCACCGCCCAGCGCGAAGCCCGCGCCTGGATGACCGAGCATTAAGCGCCGGCAGTTCGCTTATCGCGATGGCCACGTCCAGTTCGGCGGCTCACCGTCCCTGACGACGGTTTCGCCGAGCTCCTTCTCCAGGACAATCTGGCTGCTATCGCCCTGGGCGTCGAGCGCGGCAACGAGTGTCTGGGCGTGCGAGACCACAATGATCTGCGATCGCTTCGACGCTTGCGCGATCAGACGCGCCAGCGGCGGCAACAGGTCCGGATGCAGGCTGGTTTCGGGTTCGTTGAGGATCATCAATGCCGGCGGTCGTGGCGAGAGCAGGGCGGCGACCAGCAAAAGGTAGCGCAGCGTACCATCCGACAACTCCGCAGCCTTGAGCGGCCGAAGCAGGCCATGCTGGCGCATTTCGACCTCAAAATATCCGTCCGTGTGGGTGACCACGACACGCCCGCCGGGAAACGCATCGGCGATAGCGGCGTCCAGATCACCGCCGGCGCCCATTCCACGGATGGTTTGCACAGCTGCCGCCAGATCCGATCCCTCACTCGCCAGCACCGGCGTATAGGTGCCGACCTGAGGCCTGCGCGAAGGCGAGTCCCGGTCGGTGCGCAAATGATCGTAGAACCGCCAGTCCCTCATCCTCTCGCGCAGCAGCAACAGTTCCAGGGCTTCGCGAGGGTCGCTGCAATGGGTCATCATGCTGTCGAACGGCGCGAGATGCTGGTAGGCGTCCCGCCATTCGCCGTTGTCGTTTCGAATGCGCACATAGGGGCCGTTGCGAACGGCAAATGCGTTGGCCCGGCCCAGTCGTTCGCCGGTCCACAGGCTCTCCACTTTGATGACCGGATCGTTTGGGAAGATTGAATCCTGGGGAAGTCCGAGATCGATGGCGTAGCCATAATCATCGCCGGCGAATCCGAGCTTCAGGCTGATCGGATTTTTGCGGACCAGGCCCTGGACCGGCTGCGTGCCGGCTTTCATTGCCCGCGAAAAGGCTTCCGGGCCAGCCCACAACGTCGATTGCAGTCCGCCTTCGGTCGCCAGCGATTGAATGATCCGCCCCTGCGCGATGTCCGCCAAGAGTCTCAGCGCGCGATAGAGGCTGGACTTGCCGCTGCCATTGGCGCCGGTCACGACATTGAGCGGGCCAAGCGTCACCCTGATGTCGCGCAGGGATCGATAGCCGGAGATGGCAAGTCTCGTGATCATCACGGCGCTTGTACCAGCAATGCGGCGGCCGACGAAATCAGCTCGCGTCGCAACCACAGGTGCTTGCGTGCAAATGCGTGGCCGGGGCCGGATTTGAGTAACTTCAAACCGTCATGTTACCGGGGGCCAAGATGGGTATTCTTGCCGTCCCGGTCGTCCTACTCGTGGCCTCGACCGGTCTTTCACGCGGTCTTTCAAAAATGAACGACAAGCCCGGCGTCGCGGTTTAGAATGAGTGGTCTGTTACGACCGAACCGGGAATGTTCCGGACCAGGCGGGGTTCAAATAAGCGGCCTCGGCACGAGATTGCCCCCTGGAGATCGGGAGAGACGTATGAGCAAATTTGCGATCAGGCTTCTAACGCTGGCCATGTTCTCAATGGCGCTGCTAGCGGCCCCCATGTTCGCTTCCGTCTGCGCCGCCGGCGGCGATCCAACACCATCGTCGTCGCCACCGCCGACCGACAGCAAGCCGGCGGCCAAGTCAAAGAAGAAAACCAGCGAATTAAGCCCCGGCAGCGAGGACGCGGCCTTCGTCAAGGGTTATCGCGCGGCCTATGCCGCGATCTATGACCGCAACGACTATGCGTCAGCCATCGAGCAGTTGAAGGCGCTCGGTCATGACGACAACGCCGCCGTTGCCAATCTGATCGGCTACTCCTATCGCAAGCTCGGCGACTACAAGGTCTCGCAGCTCTGGTACGAGCGCGCGCTCAAGGCTGACCCGGACCACGTCAAGACCTGGCAATATTACGGACTGTGGCAGGTCGAACAGGGCAACCGCGATCAGGCGCAATACCATCTGAGCCGGATCGCCGCTTTGACCGGCACCAACAGCGAGGAATATCGCTCGCTCGCCGCGGCGCTGGAAAAGCCGCCCGGCACCGGCCTCGTTTACTGAGTTAGGCGACACAGAAGTTAGTCAGCCCGCGCAGCCGTCGCGTGTTCCGCGAAAGCTTGCCCTCGGACTTGATCCGAGGGCAAGCGCGGGTATCGGTTTTGCGATCGAGGCGGGCGCAGCCGCCTTGCTGCATGGCAGGCATTCTGTTACGCGCATTTTCATGCCGAAACAGGACAAAGCGCAAAGCCTGCAATTGGCGTTTTCGCTGCATCGAAGCGGAAACTTTGCCGAGGCCGCGAAGCTTTATCGCAAATTCATAAAACGGGATCCGAGAGCCGAACGCGCTTCATTCGCTTGGAATCATCGAGGCTGCGAACGGCAACCTCACCAAGGCGCTCGAGGGCGAGCGTATTCATTCCAGACTATATCGTCGCGGACCCCGTTGTTATTCCACCGTCGCATCGCGACGGCTTTCTCGAGAAGATCGCTTATCTTCCGCACAGCTATATGCCGCATGACGATAAAAGCCGCCGGATATCGGATCGGCCTTTCGAGCGTGCGGAGTTCGGACTGCCCGGGCACGGGTTTGTCTTTTGCTGCTTCAATCATGCCTACAAGCTCAATCCAGCCGTCTTTGCATCCCGGATGAAGCTTCTGAAGGCGGTTGCAGGCAGCGTGTTGTGGCTGTCCAAGAATAATAATGAGACGGCCGCAAACAACTTGCGGCGGGAGGCGGTCGCCGCGGGCGTCAATCCCACGCGCTTGGTATTCGCCGATCGCCTTCCGTCATCGGCGGATCATCTGGCGCGACATCGTTTGGCGGACCTGTTTCCGGATAATTTGCCCTACAATGCCCACACCACCGCCAGTGATGCCCTCTGGGCGGGCCTGCCTGTGCTCACCCAAATAGGTGGGACGTTTGCGGGCAGGGTTGCCGCAAGCTTGTTGGCCGCGGTCGGGTTGCCTGAGCTGATCGCGGAGACGCCGGAGCAGTTCGAAAGCCTCGCCGTCGAATTGGCGACCAAGCCAGACCTTTTGGCTGCGATCAAAGCCAAGCTCGCGCAAAATCGTCTGACCGAGCCTTTATTCAATATGCCACTGTATACGCGGCATCTCGAGGGTGCTTACAGGGCGATGGTTCAGCGTTTTCGGCAGGGGCTTCTTCCCGAACATATCCAGGTTCCACAATAAATCCCGGCGCATTCTCGCCGCCGCAATTGCCGATTCCGCACTCTGAAATCTGCCCGCTTGCGGCTCGCCCCCGCGTCGGGCATATCGACCGTTAACGGAGCTGTGGCCGAGTGGCTGAAGGCGGCGGTTTGCTAAACCGTTATAGGGTTGTAAAGCCCTATCGAGGGTTCGAATCCCTCCGGCTCCGCCACCTCTAGTCTGGTCCAGCCCGGTCGGCACCGGCGTTCCCCGCCCAACTCAAAAATTCATTTCGTGCCCGAAAAATAAGGGTTTCTGCAATCCCCTCGGCCACGCCAGGGCGTAGCTCTCCGCTGCGATCAAGCTCCGCGCGCGGTCGCGAATCCCAAGCCTTTGAGACTCACGCTGCGTATCAAATGGATATGACGCGGAGGCTACTCTCTCTAGTTTGCCCCGCGCTTTTCCCGTGGCGTGGCGATCGCTCCGGTCACTCGATTCGGCTCCAAAGGGGTGTGAGAGCCGGACGGCGGGGCCGACGGCTGCCTCCGCAACGATCTGCGCGCCAAATGAAACGTTTCCAAGAACGCCTGATAGAACAATGGGTTGCGTGGAAAGCCCGATCGCTGCTGAGTGTTATTTGTGCAACACCCTTCCAAAAACGGCAGGCTAGCACCGTTCTGAGCGGTTCCTTTATTGCGTGTGCAGAAACGTTCGGTAATTGTGATGTTGCGACGGAGGGGGGCATCCCGAGGTCGTCCCGTTTTTAGGTGGTTCGCTTAAGTCCCTCGCGTTCTTGCGGGAGTGTCCGAAAGCGCGAAGCGGCTAAGCGGGTTTCAGGGATTAAGGGAACCAACCTTCGGGTGTTTACACCCAGCGGATCCGGAACCTTCCCTACAGAGCAACTTGGAGGTTTAACATGAAGATGGTTAAGAGCCTTATCCTCGGCTCAGCGGCGGGTTTGCTCGCTCTGAGTGGGGCTCAGGCAGCTGATCTTCCCGTCAAGGCCAAAGCGGTCGAGTACGTGAGGATCTGCTCCCTGTATGGTGCCGGTTTCTTCTACATTCCGGGCACCGACACCTGCATCAAGCTGGGTGGTTATCTGCGCGTTGACACCACGTTCAATGGCGGCGTTTACGGTCAGCCGGCATGGAGCAGTGATTTGGGCCAAGGCAATCGCTACCGCGATTACTTCGTTTCCCGTTCGCGTATGGCGCTCACCGTCGATACGCGTACCGCGACTGAGTACGGCGTCGTCCGTACCTTCAGTCAGTCCGACTGGCAGTTCCAGAACAACGGCACTTACAACCCGGCCGCCACCGCAGCCGCCCCATATGCCGGAGGCGGCATCAACAGTGCCTTTCTGAGCACCGCAGGCGGCGGCTATGTCGCAGTCGAGTATATTTTCCTGCAGTTCGCCGGCTTCACCTTCGGTAAATCGTCCTCGGCCTATGCGACTCCGTGGAATGGTTATCCGGGCAACAACAACTCGTTCCTGCTCGGCGGCGAAGACTCCGTCACCGGTGTGAACAACATCCAGTACACCGCCCAGTTCGGTAACGGCGTGTCGGGCAGCATCGGTCTCGATGATCCGACAGTGTTTAACCGCACCAGCATCTTCAATATATCTGTCGGCCTTCCCGCGACTTTGGGGACCGCCAGTGCTTACGGCGGCACTCACGCTCCTGACATCGTCGGCAACATCCGTGTCGATCAGGCCTGGGGTCTGTTCCAGATTTCGGCCGAGGGACATGAAAACAACGCCTCGTACAATATCCTGGCGCCTGCCACCGCGTTCCCGACCTCGTTGTCGGAAATCAGCGGTCACCCCGATACCAAGTGGGGCGGCTCGGTAATGGCTGCGTTGCAGATCAAGAACATCCCGACCGGTGCCGGCGACGACATCAAGATGGATGCGACCTACGCCAAGGGTGACACGAAGAACGTGATCTCCACCAGCGGAGGCTCGCCGAGCTTTGCGATGTACAGCGGCAGCAGCCGCGCGTATCAAAGCGTCGGCTTCGGTGCGACCACCGACGCCGTTTACCTTCCGGTCATCTTCGGGGGTACGGGCAACCTTGAGCTGACCGAAGCTTTTGGCTTCCGTGGCGCGTTCAACCACAACTGGGATCCCTATTGGTCGTCCAGCCTGTGGGGCAGCGCGTCTGCGGTGCGGTATAATGGAAATGCCAAGCTCGAGCTTTGCGGTGCTTACATTGCGGCCACTGGTGGGTTTGCGACCAAGTCCGCGGACTTCAGTTGTAACCCGGACTACAACGTCTTCCAGGTCGGTATGGTCACCCGTTGGACTCCTGTCAAGAACCTCACGTTCTCGGCCGAAGTCGGGTTCTTCCAACTCGACCAGAAGTTCACTGGCACTTCGGTTCTGGCTGCCGCGGCTCCCAAGCCGACGACCGTCTACGAGTTCAGGAACCAGAACACCGAGTACCTCAACGTCCGCGTTCAGCGTAACTTCTGATCCCGATCGTCTAAGAACTCTGTAGGAGAACCCCCGGCAGGAAACTGCCGGGGGTTTTTCTTTGCACCCTCGGGCGCGGCAGCACAGCCGATGGCGTGCGAAGTCTGACCAGCTCTTTGGACCGCATTGTCCGATGGTCGTGGCCAGGCGCACATGCTGATGACCGGCTTCGCAAAGCGCTGCCATCTTCGAAAAAAATGCCTCCTCCACATTCCGGCGCAACCCGTCGAGATGCGATTCTGCCGAAATCGCATAGTGAGACGATAGTTCTTCGGTCAATGTTACGGAAATAGCGCAGGTCGCTTGCAACCCGGGAGCTCGGGATGAGGCTCGTCGATACGAAATCGTGTCGCTCCGACATATCGTGCGAGAATTCGGCAGAAGCCGGGATGCTGCTTGTCCCAGGCGGTACCTATCGTATGGGTTCGGATCGGCATTATCCGGAGGAAGCACCTATCCATCACGTCAGCGTGAACGAATTCTGGATGGACCGCACGCCCGTCACTAATCGCCAGTTCTGCGAATTCGTCGATTCGACCGGCTATGTCACCTTTGCCGAAATTGCACCGGAAGCAAAGGACTATCCGGGTGCGCTGCCTCACATGCTCAAGGCCGGCTCGCTTGTCTTTACACCGCCCAACCAAGCCGTTGACCTGCGAAATTGGGGACAATGGTGGACATTCAAATTCGGCGCCAATTGGCGCCGGCCATACGGTCCGCGCAGCAACATCAGCGGGCTCGATGAGCATCCTGTCGTCCACGTCGCCTACCGGGACGTCGAAGCCTATGCGAAATGGGCCGGCAAGGAATTACCGACCGAAGCCGAATGGGAATTCGCCGCGCGCGGCGGACTGGACGGCGCGGAATTCGCTTGGGGCGACGAGCAATTTCCCGGCGGCAAGCACATGGCGAACACCTGGCAGGGCAATTTTCCGTACCAGAACCTCGCCACCGATGGCTTCGAGCGCACGTCGCCCGTCGCCGCATTCCCGGCCAACGGCTACGGCCTGCACGACATGATCGGCAATGTCTGGGAGTGGACCACCGATTGGTATTCGCGGAAGCATGACGCTGACGCGCCCAAGGCGTGCTGCATTCCGGAAAATCCCCGCGGCGGTCCGGAGGCCGCGAGTTACGATTCTCGTGACCCGAACACCAGGATCCCACGCAAGGTGCTTAAAGGCGGCTCGCATCTCTGCGCTCCCAATTATTGCCGCCGCTATCGTCCGGCCGCGCGTCATGCAGAGCCCGTCGACACCTCAGCAAGCCACGTCGGCTTCAGGTGTATCAGGAGGAGGATCACGTCATGAGCAAGGATAGGGTTCCAGAAAGTATCGAGAGCGACGCGAGGCCAGTCAGCGCCGGATTGAAGCGCCGCGATCTGTTGTTGAGTGGTAGTTCCGTCGTCGCCGCTTCAGCACTCTCGGCTGTCGGTCTGACGAGCCCCGCGCAAGCGCAACAACCGGCAACGGCGCCGGCGGCAGCCGGACAGCGGCCGAACATCGTCGTCATCATGGGTGACGACATCGGCATGTGGAATATCGGCGCCTACCACCGGGGCATGATGGCCGGGCGGACGCCGAACCTCGACAAGCTCGCCGCTGAAGGCATGCTGTTCACCGATTACTACGCCGAGGCGAGCTGCACGGCGGGCCGCGCCAACTTTATCACCGGCGAGCTTCCGATACGCACCGGCATGACGACGGTCGGCCAGGCCGGCGCGCCCACCGGCATCCCGGCCCAGGCGGTTACAATTGCGACCGTACTCAAAGGAATGGGCTACGCCACCGGCCAGTTCGGCAAGAACCACCTTGGCGACAAAAACGAATTTTTGCCCACAGTGCACGGCTTCGACGAGTTCTTTGGCTACCTGTATCACCTCGACGCGATGGAAGATCCAGCGCATCCCGGCTATCCGCAGGACTTACTGAACACTGTGGGTCCGCGCAACATGGTTCATTGTTATGCGACCAATGTCGACGACGCCACCGTGGATCCACGCTGGGGCAAGGTCGGCAAGCAGAGGATCGAAGACGCGGGAACGCTTTATCCCAAGCGGATGGAAACCGTGGACGACGAAATCCGCGACTTTGCTTTGAAGTTCATCGACAAAGCCAAGGCGGACAACAAGCCGTTCTTCCTCTGGCTCAATCCGACGCGCATGCACATCGTCACCCATCTGTCGCCGAAATACGAGGCGTTGCGCAACTCAAAGAACGCCTGGACCATCCATGAGGCCGGCATGGCGCAGCTCGACGACGATGTCGGCATCGTGATGCAGAAGCTCAAGGACATGGGCGTCGATGACAACACCATCGTGGTCTTCACTACCGACAACGGCACCGAAGTCTTCACCTGGCCGGATGGCGGACAGACACCGTTCGCGCAGAGCAAAGGCACGGTCCTGGAAGGTGGCTTCCGCGTACCCTGCATGATCCGCTGGCCGGGCAAGGTGCCAGCCGGCAAGGTCGAGAACGGTATTATTTCCGGGCTGGACTGGTTTCCGACCTTCCTTGCGGCAGCCGGTAACCCGAACATCGCCGAGGAGTTGAAGAAGGGCAAGCAGATCGGTGACACGACCTACAAATGTTATCTGGACGGCTATAACCAGATGGACATGATCACGGGCAAGGGGCCGTCGAACCGGCACGAGATCTGGTACTTCGGCGAAAGCGAACTGGGTGCCGTGCGCATCGACGACTTCAAATATCGTTTCATCGACCAGCCTGGAGGCTGGCTGGGTGAAAAAACCAAGCCTGACGTTCCCTATCTGATTAACCTTCGCCTCGATCCGTTCGAGCGCACGGGCTGGCCCGATAGCGGGACTAAATACGGCGCGCAAGAATACTTCTCGTGGTTCCAGTACGAATTCTGGCGCTTTGTGTTTGTTCAGCAGCAGGTGGAAAAGCTGGCGATGACGGCGATCGAGTTTCCGCCGATGCAAAAGGGCGCGAGTTTCAATCTCGATGCCGTGAAGGCGAAAATTGCCGCAGCCCAGGCGTCAGTCGCCAAGTAGGCACAACAGGGCTCTGAGGACCTTTATGGCGGACGCCCCACACCGGGGCGCCCGTCTGACCAGATCCACCTGCAGCCCAGCTTTGGGGACGAGAGACTCGACCTCCTGACGCGTCGGGGCGCGGGGTGGCAGCGAGGTCAAAATATGCTATGTTTGAACCATGAGCCTTGGACTTAAAGAATTGTTGGAAAAGACCGCTTCCTGGCCAGAGGAAGACCAGGCAGAGCTCGCCGAGGCCGCGGCCGAAATCGAGGCGCGGCGCACTGGTCGATATGTCATGACCGACGCTGAGCGCGCAGCGGTGGACAACGGCTTACAGCAGGTCCGGCGCGGAGAATTTGCGTCTGATATCGAGATGCAATCGTTTTGGAAGCGCTTCGGCGTTGCATGAAAGTTCGTTACAGCCCGCAAGCGCGTAGCGATCTCCATGACATCTTTCACTATCTTAATCAGCGGAGCCCATCGGGGGCCGAGAATGTGATGCGGGCAATCTATGCCGGCATCGAGTTTTTGGCGGAAAACCCGATGGCGTCGCAGGAAACGGGTCTGCCGGAGATTCGTGTAAAGATCGTGCGCCGCTACAATTTCAAAATCTTCTACAGGATTGATCGCGACGCAATCGATCTGGTTCACGTTCGACATGGCGCGCGACGACCATTCGCAGAATCGAAGTGACCGGGACTTGATGCAAGCTATTCGACGCTGGCGCCGCGGTGCAGGTCGGCCTCGATCTGCAGCCGCGTTCCGCCGCCGAAACGGGCGCGATAGACCTGCAGATTCTCCATGATCCGCTGCACGTAATTGCGGGTCTCGGAGAACGGGATCAATTCCACCCAGTCGACGGCGTCGACCTTGGGATCGCGCGGGTCGCCGTAACGATCGATCCATTTCTTGACGCTGCCGCGGCCGGCATTATAGGCCGCGAATGTCATGATGTAGGAGCCGCGATAATCCTCGATCAGCCCGCCGAGCTCGGCGGCGCCGAGCGCTGCGTTATAGACCGGATCGTTCTTCAGACGGGCAAGGTCAAAACTGGCGCCGTATTTCTTGCAGACATATTTGCCGGCATCCGGCGTCACCTGCATCAGCCCATAGGCTTGCGCCGGCGAGACGTCGTTGGGGTTGAACGCGCTTTCCTGGCGTGCAATCGCGTAGACGATGCTCCGTTCGACGTCCGGCCCGATCGACTTGAACGGCGGGATTCCATTCACCGGATAGGCGTAGAAATCGAACGGCAATCCGCGATTGAGCGCCGCCTTGCCGAGCAGCAGCATGCCGCGCGCGTCACCACTGCGGTTGGCCAGCTCGCCGAGGCCGACCAGCGCGTCAGGATCGCCGTTCTCGCCCATGTCGGCGAAAATCGGGATCGCGATTTCGCGTTCGTCCAGATCGTAGAGCAGTTTTACGGCGCGGACGATCTCGAGCCTCTCCACGCCACGCGTGCTCGGAGCAGGCACGCCATTCAATTCGATCTGGGGAAGACCGAGCTTGGCGCGCGCGAGCTGACCGTAGTAGCTCGTCGACTGTGCTGCGGCCGCGCTATAGGCGGCGCGGGCTCCTTGCGCGTTGCCGGCGGCTTCCGCGGCACGGCCCTGCCAATAGCCGGCCCGCGCCAGTGCGGTCGGGTTGACGCTGCCGACGCCGATGCGGGCAAAATGCTGCGCGGCGGTGGCCGGGTCGTTCAGAAAGCGCAGCGCAATCCAGCCGGCGGTGAACTCCTGCTCGGTCTTGTAGATGTCCTTTGCGGGCAGTGCCGCGTCGCGCGCGATCAAATAAGCGGTGCGGTGCTCGCCGACGTCGAGCATTTTTCGCGCCAGCAATCGCCGTTCGATCCACCATTCGTCGACATTGTAGAGCCGGCCCGGGTCCCGCGGCGCGCTCATCATGAGCTGGGCGGCGTCGGTGAATTTCTCCTCGCGGCGAAGCAACTGGATTTTGCTGAAGATGTAGCCGGCGTCGCCATGCAGCTCGTGCGGAACCGCTTCCAGCAAGGCTTTGCTGTTGGAGGCCTTGCCGTAGACCGCAATGCGCGCCTTCGCCAGCGCGACGTGCGCGGCCCCGAGCCGCTTCGCGGCGCGCAGCGCGATCTCGTGCTCGCTGCCATAGAGAAACAGATCCATCCGCGCCTTGTGGTCGCCGGGCGTCAGCAATGCGCCGAACAGGTCGAGCGCCGTGCTTTCGGTATCCTCGGACATCGGATCGTTGCGCCAGGCATCGCGCACCAGGCGCTCGGCATTGGCGCGGTCGCCGCGCCCGAGCATCGCGCGCGCCAGCGAGAACTTGCCCTTGGCCGACACCGGCGATTCGTTTTCGAACCATGACCACACCGTGGCGTCGTCGCGATGGTCGTCCCACAGCGCCGCTTCAAGACGCCGGCGCAGGAAGGTTTGCGACGGCCAGCTCGGATTGGCGGATAGGAAGGCGCGATAGCGCTCGACGGAAGCGCCATTGTTGTCGCTGCGCAGGATGATCCATTCCGCGAGCTTCCTGGCGACCGGATCCGATATCGCCGCCTCGGTCTGCGTTGCATCCGCGGGGTTGTGCTTGCGCACGAGTTCGATGACGTTTTCCAGCGCATCGGTGTCGGCCTGTGAGGTCGATGACGTCGCGGCCAGCGCGGCCTGCGGGACCTGCTTGCGCGCGGCCGGCGGCGGCAAGGCGGCATGCTGGCGGGTCGCAGGCAGGATGGCGGGAGCCGCGGCAACTGCAGAAGCGGGGGCGGCTGCGGCACCCTTGGCGGCAACGGTTGCTGTTTGCGTGGTTTTGGGCACGACGTTACGCGCGATCGGCCGCGGCTTTGGCAATGGAACTTTTGGCTTGGTCGGGGTTTGGGCGACAGCCGACAATCCCATGGCGAGCACAAGGCTTGCCGCCAGGGCAGTCGAGCGCAATGCGGCTGGGCGGCAAAAGGAGGTCACGGCGTGCTTTCGCGGCGAATCATGTGATGCCCGTCGCCCCAGCTGTATTTCATTGAATATGCGGACAAAATACTAAATACGTCGTCGCTTGCGGTTGTCTGGGCCAAGACAGCGGCAAAATCGCGGCCAGCGTGGGCGGTTGAGACTTCCGCCTGATCACTAGACCCGATATGAATGACCCGTTGTTAGTAACAAAGCCGTAAACCGCGCGTTTGGGAGGAAATCCATGGCAGCCAAGACCAATTTCCGGGGTTCATTCACCGCCTTGGTCACGCCCTTCAAGAACGGCTCGCTCGATGAAGCGGCGTTCCGCGGCCTGGTGAGCTGGCAAATCGCCGAGGGTACCAATGGCCTGGTGCCGGTCGGCACCACCGGCGAAAGCCCGACCGTGAGCCATGACGAGCACAAGCGCGTGGTCGAATGGTGCATCGAGGAGGCGAGGGGTCGCGTTCCCGTGATCGCCGGCGCCGGTTCCAATTCGACCCGGGAAGCAATCGAGCTCGCGCAGCATGCCGAGAAGGCCGGCGCCAACGCGGTCCTGGTGGTGACGCCGTATTACAACAAGCCGACCCAGGAAGGCATGTATCAGCACTTCAAGGCGATCAACGACGCGATCGGAATCCCGATCGTGATCTACAATATCCCGCCGCGCTCGGTGATCGACATGAGCGTGGACACCATGGCGCGATTGTTCGAGTTAAAGAACATCGCCGGCGTCAAGGACGCGACCGCGAGCATGGTGCGGGTATCGCAGCAGCGCGCCAAAATGGGCGAGGATTTCAATCAATTGTCGGGCGAGGATGCCACCGTGCTCGGTTACATGGCCCATGGCGGTCATGGCTGCATTTCCGTCACCTCCAACGTCGCACCGCGGCTGTGCTCCGAATTTCACGTCGCCTGGCAGAAGGGCGATCTCAAAACCGCGCTCAAGCTCCATGACAAGCTGATGCCGCTGCACACCAATCTCTTCGTCGAAAGCAATCCGGCGCCGGTGAAATACGCGCTCTCGCTGCTCGGCAAGATCGACGAGAAGCTGCGGCTGCCGATGGTGCCGGTATCCGAGCCGACCCGCGTCGCGGTGCGCAGCGCCATGGTGCATGCGGGTCTTATCAACTGAGACTTCGTGCCAGCGATGAGCAATCCGGTGAGCGAGGTCGAACAGACGGGTTTGCGGATGCTGAAGGAATTCCGCGAATTCGCCATGAAGGGCAACGTCGTCGATCTTGCGGTCGGCGTCATTATCGGCGCGGCGTTTGGCTCAATCGTCACCTCGCTGGTCGGCGACGTCATCATGCCGATCATCGGCGCGATTACCGGCGGTCTCGATTTCTCCAACTATTTCACGCCGCTGTCGAAAGCGGTTACCGCGAGCAATTTGGTGGACGCGAAGAAGCAGGGCGCGGTCTTGGCCTGGGGCAATTTCCTGACGCTGAACTTCATCATCGTCGCCTTCGTGCTGTTCGTGGTGATCCGCTTCATGAACCAATTGAAGCGCAAGGACGAAGCCTCGCCATCGCCGGCGAAACCGAGCCGCGAGGAAGAGCTGCTCACCGAGATCCGCGACCTGCTCAAAAAGTCTTGACGTGCATGGGCGCGGCTTAAGTGCTATCGCTGAAATTTGCCTGAGACAATTTTATCATGGCCGAAAAGAACGAGCGCGCGATCAAGGTCGTCGCCGAAAATCGCAAGGCCCGGTTCAACTATGCGATCGAGGACACGATCGAGGCCGGCATTTCCCTGACCGGCACCGAGGTCAAGTCGATCCGCAACGGCAAGACCACGATCGCGGAATCCTATGCCGATTCCAAGGACGGCGAGATCTGGCTGATCAACGCCAATATCCCGGAATATCTGCAGGCCAACCGCTTCAACCACGAGCCGAAGCGGCCGCGCAAGCTGCTGTTGCACAGGAAGCAGATCAACCGCCTGATGGGCGCGGTCGACCGCGAGGGCATGACGCTGATCCCCTTAAAACTCTATTTCAACGAACGCGGCCGCGCCAAGCTCTTGCTGGCGGTCGCCAAAGGCAAGAAGCTGCACGACAAGCGCGAGAGCGAGAAGAAACGTGACTGGGGCAGGGAGAAGGGCCGCCTGCTGCGGGCGCGGGGGTAAAGCGCCAACCCCTCATCCTGAGGAGCGCGTTCTTACGCGCGTCTCGAAGGATGAGGCCACCGTTGTGGCTTCATGGTTCGAGACGGCGCAAGTGCGCCTCCTCACCATGAGGTCGAGATTGGAAGCCGAGGAAAAAAGCCATGAACCAGAAAAACCTGCTGGAAGTCGACTGGAGCAAAATCCCGGCGCCGGCCGACGACGGCGCGGCGGCGCATCTGGTCGGCATGACGATCCCACCGATCAGCCTGGTCGCCACCGACGATAGTTCCGTGACGCTGTCGGCGCTAAAGGGCCGCATCGTGGTGTTCGCCTATCCGCGGACCGGCGAGCCCGGCAAGATCGCGCTGGTCGACGACTGGGACATGATTCCCGGCGCCCGCGGCTGCACCCCGCAAACCTGTGCCTTCCGCGACCTGTTCGCCGAGCTGAAAGCCGCCGGCGCCGCCCACGTGTTCGGCCTCTCGACCCAGGAAAACGCCTACCAGACCGAGATGGCCTCGCGGCTGCATCTGCCGTTCCCGGTGCTGTCGGACGAAAAACTGCAACTGACGCGCGCGCTCGACCTGCCGACCATGGAAGTGGCGGGGCTCACCCTGATCAAGCGAATGGCGCTGATCATTGATGATGCGCGCATTACCCACGTGTTCTATCCGGTGTTCCCGCCCGACCGAAACGCCGGCGACGTGCTGGTCTGGTTGAAGGAAAATCCGGGTTAGTTGCGCGTTCTTTCACCGTCATGGCCGGGCAAAAGCGCGAAGCGCGTCTTCGCGCTAGATGTCCCGGCCATCCACGTCTTTGGTGCTGCGACGAAGAAAGACGTGGATGCCCGGGACAAGCCCGGGCATGACGAAGTTGATGTCACCCCAAATCCGCTCTGACCCTTGCAAACACGCTTTGAAACATCGCCGGGGTCAGCACCCGCGTGTTGGTGTTGTAGCGCGAGCAATGATAGCTGTCGTAAAGCTTTACCGCTCCGGCCTGGTGGATGGCGCCGTGGGTGAACGGTGCGGCTGTGCTGCGAAGGCTGAGCACCTTCAGCATCGAGTCATGCGCGACGCGGCCGAGCGCCACGATCGCCCGCAGTTTTGGCATGCTGGCGATCGTCGCCGACAAAAACGGCCGGCAGGCATTGATCTCAACCGGTAGCGGCTTGTTCTGCGGCGGCACGCAGCGCACCGCGTTGCTGATCCGGCAATCGACCAGTCTCAAGCCATCGTCGGGCCGGGCCTGATAGACACCTTCGGCAAAACCGTAGTCGATCAGCGTCGCATAGAGCAGGTCGCCTGCGAAATCGCCGGTAAACGGCCGGCCGGTGCGGTTGGCGCCCTGCAGACCCGGCGCGAGGCCCACGATCAATAACCGGGCGTCGGGATCGCCAAACGAAGGCACCGGCGAATTGAACCAGTTCGGTTCTTTCGCCCGCGACACCTCGCGAAAACCTGAAAGCCTTGGACAGAGCGGGCAATTACGATCGGGTTCAGCGCGGAGCGGGGCGGCGCCAGGGGGCGGCCCGCCGCCCGCTGCGTGCTTCCTAGTCGTCGAAATCGTCGTCATCGCCCCTCGGCGCCATGGTGGTCGCGCGCTGCAGGAATTGCGGCGCGTGATGCCGCGGCTCGCGCGGGGCCGGGCGCTCGGAGGGATCGCGGCCGAGCTTGGATTGCAGTTCCACCAGATCCGTGAAGACGTCGGCCTGGCGCCGCAATTCATCGGCAATCATCGGCGGCTGGCTCGAAATCGTCGAGACCACGGTAACGCGGACGCCGCGGCGCTGCACCGCTTCGACCAGCGAGCGGAAATCGCCGTCGCCGGAGAACAGCACGATCTGGTCGACATGCTCGGCCAGTTCCATCGCATCGACCGCGAGCTCGATGTCCATGTTGCCCTTCACCTTGCGGCGGCCGGAGGCGTCGATGAACTCCTTGGTGGCCTTGGTGACGACGGTGTAGCCGTTGTAATCGAGCCAGTCGATCAAAGGGCGAATCGACGAATATTCCTGATCCTCGATGATCGCGGTGTAATAGAACGCCCGCAACAGGGTACCGCGGCTCTGGAATTCCTTGAGGAGGCGCTTGTAGTCGATGTCGAAACCGAGCGTCTTGGCGGTTGCGTAAAGGTTGGCGCCATCGATGAAGAGCGCGATTTTGTTGGAGGAAGCGGACATTCAGTTTCTCGCGAGTTGTTGTTGCTAAACGTTTTTGGCGCGCCGGCAACGGCCGCGCATTTCAAACAAACATATTGCCCAGCCCGGCGGATCGGTCTGGTCAGACGCCACCGCATATAAGAAGAGGTAAGGGCAATTGTCGTATACTTTACACGACGTAATAAAGCCTTTTCTTGTCCGAACCGCGGTTTGAGTGGTCCGGACCGGCTCGTGGGCTCCAATATGGGGGTAGCAGAGGGATTTGGGCAGGCCAAATCACAAAATAGTCTTGCGAAAAGCCCTCCAGGCCTATAACTAGCGCGCATAATCATCATATCCGGTCCCATTTAACGAAAGCGACAGCTGATGGCGCGCGTCACCGTGGAAGATTGCATTGACAAGGTAGACAACCGGTTCGACCTCGTCCTGTTGGCGGCGCACCGCGCCCGCATGATATCGTCGGGCTCACAACTCACGGTTGATCGGGATAATGACAAAAACCCGGTCGTTTCGCTACGGGAAATCGCCGACTCGACGATTTCGCCGGAGGATTTGCGCGAGGAATTGGTGCATTCGCTGCAGAAATTCGTCGAAGTGGACGAGCCGGAACCCGATACGGTGCCCTTGATCGGATCGGCCGGCGCCAGCGTCGATGCCGACGATACCGAGGTCGCGGTTGAGCGCATGACCGAGGAGGAGCTCCTGAAGGGCCTCGAGGGCCTGGCGCCTCCGGAGGAGCAGCCCGAAGAGGACGAGTAGACCGTCCAGGTCGCCCGCCCCAAGGCGTCGCAATCCCGCCCAATTTAGAAAAGGCCCGGACTTTTGTCCGGGCCTTTGCTTTTATTGACCTTTTCATGGTTACCTTGGGTCCTCATGGGCGCGGACCAATTCCAGCAAGGCTAGCTCCGATTTGATCGGAGGATCGCCGGTTTGGCGTTAGACTGCGTCCCGATCTCCGAAATCGAGCGTTTCCGCAAGCCGCCAATGGCTGCTGCTTCGCTCAAAAACGCACTTGAGTAATATGTCGGCGGGCCGCATCTCGGCCCGCTCGTGAAGGCGGTAATTGCGATGGCGTATTGGCGCCGCAGCCGGGAGCAGATGCAGGCCGCGACCGAATCGGTCGCCGTGGCGCCTTCCGCGCCTGTGGCGGCGAAGACGCCCAAATCGCCGCGCTCGCGCATGATGCGGCAATACGATCTGGTCGAACGCGTCAGGTCCTATAATCCGGATACCAACGAGGATCTGCTGAACCGCGCTTACGTCTACGCCATGAAGGCGCATGGCGCGCAGACCCGCGCCTCCGGCGATCCCTATTTCTCGCACCCGCTCGAAGTCGCGGCGATCCTAACCGACCTCAAGCTCGACGACGCCACCATCGTAGCTGCGCTATTGCACGATACCATCGAGGATACCGAGGCGACCCGCGGCGAAATCGACCAGGTTTTTGGCCATGAAATCGGGGCACTGGTCGAAGGCCTCACCAAATTGAAGCGCCTGGAGCTGGTCTCGCGCGAGGCAAAGCAGGCCGAGAACCTGCGCAAATTGCTGCTCGCGATCGCCGACGACGTCCGCGTGCTGCTGATCAAGCTCGCCGACCGCCTGCACAACATGCGCACGCTGGAATTCGTGCCGCCGGCGTCGCGCAAGCGCATCGCCGAGGAGACGCTCGACATCTATGCGCCGCTGGCGGGGCGCATGGGCATGCAGGAAATGCGGGAGGAACTCGAAGACCTTTCGTTCCGCACGCTCGATCCGGAAGCCTATGCGGTGGTGAAGCAGCGGCTCGATGCGCTCGCCGAACGCAACCGCAATTTGATCGGCGAGATCGAGACCCAGCTCTCCAAGAATCTCCAGAACAACGGGCTGACCGCGCATGTCTACGGCCGGCGTAAGCAGCCGTTTTCGATCTGGACCAAGATGGAGCGCAAATCGGTCGGCTTCGAGCAATTGTCCGACATCTTCGGTTTCCGCGTCGTGCTCAACGACGTCGAAGCCTGCTACCGCGCGCTCGGCGTCGTCCACACCACCTGGCCCGTGGTGCCCGGCCGCTTCAAGGATTATATCTCGACGCCGAAGCAGAACGATTACCGGTCCATCCACACCACCGTGATCGGTCCCGGCAAGCAGCGCGTCGAGTTGCAGATCCGCACCAAGGAGATGGACCAGATCGCCGAATTCGGCATCGCCGCGCATGCCTTCTACAAGGACGGCGTGGGCTCGCCGACCGAACTTTTAAAGCGCGAATCCAACGCCTTTGCCTGGCTGCGCCACACCATCGCGGTATTGTCCGACGGCGCCAATCCGGAAGAGTTTCTGGAGCATACCAAGCTCGAGCTGTTCCACGACCAGGTGTTCTGTTTCACCCCGAAGGGCAAACTGATCGCACTGCCGCGTCAGGCCAATGTGATCGACTTCGCCTATGCCGTGCATACCGACGTCGGCAACAGCGCGGTCGGCTGCAAGATCAACGGCAAGTTCGCGCCATTGTCCTCCGAACTGCAGAACGGCGACGAAGTCGAGGTCTTGACCTCTGAGGCGCAGTCGGCGCCGCCATCGGCCTGGGAATCGCTCGCCGTCACCGGCAAGGCGCGGGCCGCGATCCGGCGCGCGACCCGCACCGCGGTGCGCGACCAATATGCCGGGCTCGGCCGCCGCATCGTCGAGCGTTTGTTCGCCCGGGCAAAAATCGAATATGCCGACGACAAGCTGAAAGGCGCGCTGCCGCGGCTCGCGCGGGCCTCGATCGATGACGTCATGGCGTCCGTCGGGCGCGGCGAGATGAAGGCTTCCGACGTGGCGCGTGCGATGTATCCGGACTACAAGGAAGAGCGGGTCAAGCAATATGGCGCCAAGAAGAGTCTTGCCGACAAACTGAAGCTGAAATCGCCGCCCGATCCCGTGCGCAGCCCGTCGGCGATCCCGATCCGCGGCATAAATTCCGATCTGCCGGTCAAATTCGCGCCGAACGGCGGCGCGGTGCCGGGCGATCGCATTGTCGGGATCGTGACGCCGGGCAAGGGCATCACCATCTACCCGATCCAGTCGCCGGCGCTGAAGGATTTCGAGGAGGAGCCGGAGCGCTGGCTCGACGTGCGCTGGGACGTCGACGAGAGCACCCCGCAGCGCTTTCCGGCGCGGATCATGGTCGACAATGTCAACGAGCCCGGCAGCCTCGCCCAGGTCGCAACCGTGATCGCCGAGCACGACGGCAATATCGACAATATCAGCATGTCCCGCCGCTCACCCGATTTTACCGAGCTCACCATCGATCTTGAGGTCTATGACCTGAAGCATCTCAGCGCTATTATCGCCCAGTTGCGCGCCAAGGCCGTCGTCGCACGGGTCGAGCGCGTCAATGGGTAGTAAGCTCGTCATTGCCGGGCTTGACCCGGCAATCCATCTTGACGAAGAGGATGGATGCGCGGGTCAAGCCCGCGCATGACATTCAGTTATCCGATAGCGTTCTGAATTCGTCAGCGAGTCTAATAATGACAAAAGCTCCTCCGCTGCGCCTCGGCGTCAATGTCGATCATGTCGCGACCCTTCGTAACGCCAGGGGCGGCGCGCGGCCGGATCCCGTGCGCGCGGCGCTGACCGCGATCGAGGCCGGCGCCGACGGCATCACCGCGCATTTGCGCGAGGACCGCCGCCACATCCGCGACGCCGACATGGCGCGGCTGAAGGCGGAGATTTCAAAACCGCTGAATTTCGAGATGGCGGCCAACGACGATATGCTCCGGATCGCGCTGGTGACAAAACCGCATGCGGTGTGCCTGGTGCCCGAGCGCCGCGAAGAACTCACCACCGAAGGCGGCCTCGACGTCGTCGGCCAGCACAATGTGCTAAAGCCGTTCATCGCCAAACTGAGCGATGCCGGCGTGCGGGTGTCGTTGTTCATCGCCGCCGACCCGCGGCAGATCGAAATGGCGGCAAGCCTGCGGGCGCCCGTCATCGAAATTCACACCGGCGCCTGGTGCGACGCCGTGGTCGACGGCCACACCGCAAAGGCGGACGCCGAATGGCAGCGCATCGTCGCGGGCGCGCGGCTGGCGCGCTCGGCCGGGCTCGAAGTTCATGCCGGCCATGGGCTGGATTACGCGACCTCCGAGAAGATCGCAGGGCTTCCCGAGATCGCCGAACTGAATATCGGCTATTTCATGATCGGGGAGGCGTTGTTCGTCGGCCTCGCCGGGACCGTGCGGGCGATGCGGGCGGCGATGGATCGCGGCCGCGAGCGTCTTGCGAGCCAGCCGGATGCGGGCAACGCATGATCATCGGCGTCGGCTCCGACCTGATCGACATCCGCCGCGTCGCCAAGGTGATCGAGCGGCACGGTGACCGCTTCCTCGACCGCATTTTTACCGATGCCGAACGCGCCAAGGCTGAGCGCCGTGCCAAAAATGAAAAAATGGTGGTGGCGACCTATGCCAAACGGTTTGCCGCCAAGGAGGCCTGTTCCAAGGCGCTCGGCACCGGTATCCGGCGCGGCGTCTGGTGGCGTGACATGGGGGTGGTGAACCTGCCGGGCGGCCGCCCGACCATGCAATTGACCGGCGGCGCACTGGCCCGGCTCGAGGCGCTGACGCCGGAGGGTTTTACGGCGCGGATCGATCTTTCCATCACCGATGACTGGCCCTTGGCGCAGGCCTTCGTCATAATTTCGGCCGTCGCTGCGGGCAAACCCTAGGCCTCTCGCGGCGCCCCGTCAGCGGGCGGTCGCAAAACTAAAAATCCTTGATTTGTCAAAGGATTAGACAGTTTTGATGCGGCCGTTGATTGCGCGGCTGCGAACAACCGTCTAAAACGCCGCAGGGATCGAGCCAGGGCGAATTCGGGTTTGCGCCGGAATTCGTTCCAACTATCAGAATCAGGACCATGTTCTTGACGCGGAAAGCGAACAGCTCGTCGCGTGAGGAAAATGTTCTGCCACCGCGCGGGGATTCGCGCCGGGAATTGGGAAAGCCGGGAACTGGGAAAGCAATGAGCGTGACATCCGGAACAAAAACTGAGAGCGGCTTCGGCGAGACCATCCGTGTCGTCATCCACGCTCTATTGATCGCGCTGGTGATACGCACCTTCCTGTTCCAGCCCTTCAACATCCCCTCGGGTTCGATGAAGGCGACGCTCCTGGTCGGCGATTATCTGTTCGTCTCGAAATTTTCCTACGGCTACAGCCATTATTCGATACCGCTGTCGCTGCCGCTGTTTTCGGGCCGCATTTTCGGCTCGGAGCCCGCGCGCGGCGATATCGTCGTGTTCCGCCTGCCGAAGGATGATTCCACCGACTACATCAAGCGCGTGATCGGATTGCCCGGCGACCGCATCCAGATGAAGGAAGGGCTGCTCTACATCAACGACGTGCCCGTAAAACGCGAGCGGCTGAGCGATTTCATCGGCGAAGACCCCTGCGGGTCGGACGCGACCGCGCGGGTAAAGCGCTGGAAGGAAACGCTGCCGAACGGTGTTTCCTACGAATCGCTCGATTGCGTCGATAACGGTTTCTACGACAACACCAATGTCTACACGGTGCCGCCCGGCCACTTCTTCATGATGGGCGACAACCGCGACAACTCGACCGACAGCCGGGTGCTGTCGGCGGTGGGTTACGTGCCGTTCGAGAATATCGTCGGCCGGGCCCAGATGATCTTCTTCTCCATTGCCGAAGGCGAGCACGCCTGGATGTTCTGGCGCTGGCCCACCGCGGTGCGCTGGAATCGTCTATTTACAATCGTGCGATGAACGACGAAGCGCCTGACATCCAGACCGCGCCATCCGGCGAAGCCAGCCCAAAGCCTGACGCCGGCCGCGAAGCCGCGCCGCCCAAGAAGAAGCCCGGCAAAGCCGCCGCCGCCAGGGCGGCGATTGCCGCGATGGAGGGGCGGATCGGGCACAAGTTTGCCGACACCTCGCTGCTGACCACCGCCATCACCCACGTCTCGGCGCTGAAATCCACGCGCAAGCGCGGCGACAGTTACCAGCGGCTCGAATTCTTAGGCGATCGCGTGCTCGGGCTCGCCGTGTCCGATATGCTCTATCGCACCTATCCGAAGGCCGACGAGGGCGAGCTTTCAAAACGGCTCGCCGATCTCGTGCGCAAGGAAAGCTGCGCCGATGTCGCAAAGTTGCTCGGACTGGTCGATGACATCAAGCTGGGCCAGGTCGGAGCGTTGGCAAGCGCACGCCTGCGCAAATCCGTGCTCGGCGACATCTGCGAGGCGGTGATCGGGGCGATCTTCCTCGACGGCGGCTATGCGGCCGCGGCGCAGTTCGTCGAGCGCAACTGGGCCGAGCGGATGCGCAAGCTGCGGCGGCCGCTGCGCGATCCCAAGACGGTCTTGCAGGAATGGGCGCAGAGCAAGCGCCTGCCGACGCCGGTGTACCGCGAGATCGAGCGCACCGGGCCGCATCACGACCCGCAGTTTCGCGTCGCCGTGGATTTGCCGGGCTTAGAGCCTGCCGAAGGCGTCGGCGGCAACAAGCGGGCCGCCGAAAAGGACGCGGCATCGGTGATGATCAAGCGCGAAGGCGTCGGTGGCGGCGGCAATGACGGATAATTCCCAAGGCGATGCCGCGCCAGCCGCGCCGGCCACCCGCTGCGGTTTTGTCGCGCTGATCGGCGCCCCCAATGTCGGCAAGTCTACCCTGGTCAATGCGCTGGTCGGCTCCAAGGTCACGATCGTCTCGCGCAAGGTGCAGACCACCCGCGCGCTGATCCGCGGCATCGTGATCGAGGACAGATCCCAGATCATCCTGGTCGATACCCCCGGGATCTTCTCGCCGAAGCGGCGGCTCGATCGCGCCATGGTGTCGACCGCATGGAGCGGGGCGCATGACGCCGATCTCGTCTGCGTTCTGCTCGACGCGAAGGCGGGCCTCGACGAGGAGGCTGATGCGATATTGACAAAACTTGCGAGCGTGGATCACGAGAAAATTCTGGTGCTGAACAAGATCGACCTGGTGCCGCGCGAAAAGCTGCTGGCGCTGGCGAAGGCCGCCAATGACCGGCTGAAGTTTGCCAGCACCTTCATGGTTTCGGCGCTGTCGGGCGACGGCGTCGGCGATTTGCGCCATAGGCTTTCGGAGATGGTGCCGCCGGGGCCGTTTCATTATCCCGAGGACCAGATGTCGGACGCGCCGATGCGGCATCTGGCGGCCGAGATCACGCGCGAAAAGATCTTCCGGCAGTTGCATCAGGAGCTGCCGTATCAGTCAACCGTCGAGACCGACAGCTGGACCGAGCGCAAGGACAAATCCATCCGCATCGAGCAGACCATCTTTGTCGAGCGCGAAAGCCAGCGCAAGATCGTGCTTGGCAAGGGCGGCGCCGCCATCAAGTCGATCGGTGCCGAAGCGCGCAAGGAAATTGCCGAAATCGTCGGAGTGCCCGTGCATCTCTTTCTATTCGTGAAGGTGCGCGAAAACTGGGGCGACGATCCCGATCGCTATCGCGAAATGGGACTGGAATTCCCCAAAGGAAAATAGCGGAATAGCTCTGCGATGAACGTACCCAAGAACGTGTTGTGGTTCGAAGTGCTGCTCTATCTGTCGCTGACGCTCGACGCGCTGTCGGTCGCGTTCCAGGACCGGACGCCGAACGTGGAGATGACGGAGCAGATGATCACGGTCGCGACCGTGATGGCGGCCTTGCTGATCCTGCTGTTGGTCTATTTCGTCTGGCTCGCCGCCCAGCGCCGCAAGAACTGGCCGCGCTGGGCGCTGCTTGCAGCGCTGGTGCTGTCGGTGATCTCGCTGATCCAGGCCATCGGCGATGCCGGCGTCGAATTCGACAGCGCAATCGAGATCGTCTCCTGCGGCCTGACCGCGGCGGGACTGTATTTTTCCTTCACCGGTGACGCCAAGGGCTGGTTCAACGGGTAGTCCGAGATGCCGTAGGCGGGTTAGCCAAAGGCGTAACCCGCCGCCCGAGGAAATAAGAGCGGCAGATTACGCTGCGCTAATCCGCCCTACATGTTACATTGTGTCCCATGGAATGGACCGACGAAGGCATCGTGTTGGGGGTGCGGCGGCATGGCGAATCCTCTGCCATTGTCGAACTGTTGACGCGCGAGCACGGCCGCCATCTCGGGCTGGTGCGCGGCGGAGCCGGTTCGCGGATGCGCCCGTGGCTGCAGCCCGGCAACAGCGTGCGCGCGGTGTGGCGGGCACGGCTCGATGAGCATCTCGGCACCTACGCGATCGAAGGCACGCGGCTGCGCGCGGCGACCGTGCTTTCGTCTTCGCATGCGGTCTATGGCGTGACCCATCTCGCCTCGCTGGCGAGGCTGTTGCCGGAGCGCGATCCGCATGAAGAGATTTTCGAGATGCTCGAGCGCACGCTGGATGACTTCGACGATATCGGCGAAGCCGCCGCCCATCTCATCCGGTTCGAGCTCGCGATGCTCGCCGAACTCGGTTTCGGGCTCGATCTGGAAAACTGCGCCGCGACCGGGGCCACCACCGACCTGATTTACGTATCGCCAAAATCCGGCGGCGCGGTGTCGCGGGCTGCCGGCGACGCCTGGCGCGACCGGCTGTTGCGCTTGCCGGCGTTCTTGCGCGAAGGCGAGGGCGGCGCAAATAGTTGGTCCGACCAGGACCTGCAGGACGGTTTCAAACTCACCGGATTATTCCTGCTGCGCCACGTGCTGGAGCCACGCGGCCAAGGCCACTCCGACGCCCGCGAGGGGTTTATCAATGCGGTGGCCAAGCACCGGGCGAGGGTTGGGGCCGCCTCACTCTAGCCGTCGTCCCTGCGAATGCAGGGACCCATAGCCACCGATCTAAATTGTTAGAAAGCCGTCTGGCCCTGGCGCTAAATCGCAACCGCCGCGGCGTATGGGTCCCGGCGTTCGCCGGGACGACACGTGGTTGGCTTCTAATCGAAGCATCAATGAATAGTCCTATTCGCACTATCCTTGGTTTCGCCGATGCCCTCAAGATCGGCTTCGAGTGTTTGCACCGCCTCGTCGAGACGCTCGCGTCCGCAGATCTGGGCGATGATCGAGCCGATGACGTGAAAGGCCTTGGCGGCATCTTCGTCGAAAGCGTTGGGACCCTCGCGGTCGTAAGTCTCCTTGAGCGATTTGAGGATTTCGACAGCGAGCGGCGGTAACTCGTCGGTAAGGGGCATAAGGTGCTCCCGGTCTAAGAACTAAGATATTGCCGGACTTCCATTTGTTGCATCCGGCGTTGTGGACGGCTTACGCGCGTCGCGGCGTCGGTCAAGTTACTGAAATGTAAGAAATGTCCGCAAACAGCTTTTTTGCAACGTGGTCTCATTTCCCACCAAAAGTGCGTAAAAAAGCCCCGCGCAATGCGGGGCCTTTTTTCAGTTGTAGCCGCTGGTACCGGGAGACGAGCCACCGAACGTGGAATCGCCGGTGCCGCTCAATGTGGTCGGACCGTCCGGATTGCCGTTCGGATTGCCGTTGTTCGGATGCAGGACGACGGAGGGTTCAGCATCCCGATAGATGTGATTGGTCCTGACGTGCGTCTGATGACGAACCGTGTTTGCAAATGCGCAGGTGCTGGAAAGCACAAACACAGAGGCGAAAGCTATTGCCGCAAGTTTCATATTCTTTTCCTTGTAGATAGTTGTCTCCCCTGTCGTGTAGATAAGAGGGGACCGCGGTCCTTCCATTAAATTCGCCTTTAGCTGGATGGCGCCAACCGGTCACACCTCGCAGAGCCTCAATGCTCCGCATCGTCTCCAATCGCGCGTGAGGCGTCATTAGTCGCGATGGCGTTTTGCGCCATGCGCGGCCGTGAGGATCGCTGCAGCAGGCGATGTTGAATGCGCGGTAATAAATGCCGCTGACGTGGAGGCTTTCGGCGCGACCAATAATCGGGGTTTTCCTCGCCCACTCGCCTTCGCAGCCTCGTTATTTCCGATATAAGCGGGCAATCTGATTGGCCCGAATGAGTCGTCATAGGCAGCTTCCCGGTCCACTGGGAAAGCCTCGTAAAACCCTTAAATATTGGCTGCGAAACCACTGAAAGTCTTGAACTTATGGGCAAAACCCTGATTCCGCCGGAACCGGCCGAAGTCCACGAGGTCATGCTGCGCGATGCGCTGGAAGAGCGCTATCTCGCTTATGCGCTCTCGACCATCAAGGACCGGGCGCTGCCGGACGCCCGCGACGGCCTGAAACCCGTGCACCGGCGCATCCTCTACGGCATGCGGCTGTTGCGGCTCGACCCGGGCACGCCGTTCAAGAAATCCGCAAAAATCGTCGGCGACGTCATGGGCTCGTTCCATCCGCATGGCGATCAATCGATTTACGACGCACTGGTGCGTCTCGCGCAGGATTTTTCGTCGCGCTATCCGCTGGTCGACGGCCAGGGCAATTTCGGCAATGTCGACGGCGATAATCCCGCCGCCTACCGTTACACCGAAGCGCGCATGACGGAGGTCGCGCGGCTTCTGCTCGACGGTATCGACGAGGACGGCGTCGAGTTCCGCCCCAACTATGACGGCCAGTCGAAAGAGCCGGTGGTGATGCCCGGCGGCTTTCCGAACCTGCTCGCCAACGGCGCGCAGGGCATCGCGGTCGGCATGGCGACCTCGATCCCGCCGCACAACGCGGCTGAACTTTGCGACGCGGCGCTGCATCTGATCGACAAGCCCGAGGCGAAGTCGAAGACGCTGCTGAAATGGGTCAAGGGTCCGGATTTCCCGACCGGCGGCATCATCGTCGATTCCAAGGAGGCGATCGCCGAGGCTTACACCACCGGGCGCGGCTCGTTCCGCACCCGCGCCAAGTGGAACCAGGAAGAGGGCGCCCGCGGCACCTGGGTGATCGTCATCACCGAAATTCCCTTCATGGTGCAGAAGTCGCGGTTGGTGGAAAAGATCGCCGAGCTGCTCAACGAAAAGAAGCTGCCGCTGGTCGAAACCGTCCGGGATGAATCGGCCGAAGACATCCGCCTCGTGATCGAGCCGAAATCGCGCGCGGTCGATCCGGAACTCCTGATGGAATCGCTGTTCCGGCTGACCGAGCTGGAAAGCCGGATTCCGTTGAACCTCAACGTGCTGGTGAAGGGCCGCATCCCGAAGGTGCTGGGCCTTGCCGAGTGCTTGCGCGAGTGGCTCGATCACCTGCGCGACGTGCTGGTCCGCCGCACCAATTATCGGAAAGAGCAGATCGAGAACCGGCTGGAAGTGCTCGGCGGCTATCTGATCGCGTATCTCAACATCGACAAGGTGATAAAGATCATCCGCACCGAGGATGAACCAAAGCCGGCCTTGATAAAGGCGTTCAAGCTCACCGAGGTGCAGGCCGACGCCATCCTCAACATGCGGCTGCGCAGTTTGCGCAAGCTCGAGGAATTCGAGATCCGCACCGAGGACAAGAATCTTCGGAACGAATTGAAAGGCGTCAAGGCGATCCTCGCCTCCGAAGCCGAGCAATGGTCCAAGGTCGGCGAGCAAGTGCGGAAAGTCCGCGACATGTTTGGGCCGAAGACGCCGCTCGGCAAGCGCCGCACCCATTTTGCCGATGCGCCCGAGCACGATCTCGCCGCGATCGAGGAAGCGTTCGTTGAGCGCGAGCCGGTTACCATCGTCGTCTCCGACAAGGGCTGGGTGCGTACGCTGAAGGGCCATGTCGACGATCTCTCGGGGCTGACGTTCAAGACCGACGACAGCCTTGGTTTTGCGTTCTTCGCCGAGACGACGTCAAAACTGCTGCTGTTCGCGACCAACGGTAAATTCTATTCGCTCGATGTCGCAAAACTGCCGGGCGGGCGCGGCCATGGCGAGCCGATCCGGATGTTCATCGACATGGAGCAGGACGCGGCCATCGTGTCGCTGTTCGTCAACAAGGGCGGCCGCAAATTCTTGATCGCGAGCGGGGAGGGCCAAGGTTTTGTCGTCAACGAGGACGATTGCGTCGGCAATACCCGCAAGGGCAAGCAGGTGCTCAACGTCGAGATGCCGAACGAGGCGCGGGCGATTGCAACCGTTGCCGGCGACACCGTTGCGGTGATCGGCACCAACCACAAGATGGTGATCTTCCCGATCGACCAGGTGCCGGAGATGGCGCGCGGCCGCGGCGTGCGCCTGCAGAAGTACACTAGTGCCGCGCTGTCGGATGTCACGACCTTCGATTCCAAGGCCGGCCTGACCTGGAAGGATTCGGCCGGCCGCGACCAGAGCATGAGTTTCAAGGAACTGTCCGACTGGCGCGGCAACCGCGCCGACGCCGGCCGTCTCGCGCACGGCCTGCCGAAGTCGAACAAGTTTGGAAGAGGCGTGGAGTAATCTCTCGTCGTCCCTGCGAAAGCAGGGACCCATACGCCGCGGCTTATCGTTAAGGCGCAGCGACAGTTGCTTTCTTTAACAACGAGCACCTGTGGTTATGGGTCCCTGCTTTCGCAGGGACGACGTAAACTCAAATCACCCCCACCAGCCGCAACAACACGCCCGCCACGCATGAGCCGCCCAGCACGGTCAGCATCCCCAGATTGAAGCGGAATACCGCGGTCGCAGCCGCCACCGCCAGCACCAGCGCGGCGACATCGACGCTGGAAAACACCGGCATATCGAACGAGAGGCCGAACGACCGCACGGCTACGGTTTCGCGGAACACGGTGTGCAGCGCGAACCAGATCGACAGATTGAGGATGACGCCGACGACGGCGGCGGTGATCGCGGTCAGCGCGCCGGCAAGGCCCCTGTTGCCGCGCAGGGTCTCGATGAAGGGCGCGCCGAGAAAAATCCAGAGGAAGCAGGGCGTGAAGGTGACCCAGGTCGCCAGCAATCCGCCGAGCGTACCCGCCAGCATCGGCGACAGCGTGCCGGGATCGCGGAACGCGGCCATGAAGCCGACGAACTGCAGCACCATGATCAGCGGCCCCGGCGTGGTCTCGGCCATGCCCAGACCGTCGAGCATCTCGCGCGGGGCCACCCAGTGATAATGCTCGACCGCCTGCTGGGCGACATAGGCCAGCACCGCATAGGCGCCGCCGAAGGTCACCAGCGCCATCTTGCTGAAGAACAGCGCGATCTGGCTGAACACGTTGGCCTGGCCGAATGCGATCAGAAGCGCCGCGACCGGAACCAGCCACAACAACAACCAGACCGCGCTCACTCTGAGCGCGCGCGGCACGCTCGGACGGACGTGGTCGGGCGATTCGTCGCCGAGCATGCTGTCGATTGCGGCGGAGCCTTTGCCGCCGCCGTGCGGCACGGCGGCAAATTCGCGGCGGCCGAGTTTGGCCCCAACATATCCGATCACGCCGGCACCGATGATGATGACCGGGAAGGGAACATTGAAAAAGAAAATCGCGATGAAGGCGATGGCCGCGAGCGCGATCATGATTTGGTTGCGCAACGCGCGTTTGCCAACGCGGACCACGGCCTGGATCACGATCGCCAGCACCGCGGCCTTCAATCCGAAAAACAACGCCTCGACAAAACCGACATGGCCGTACGCCGCGTAGATATAGCTCAATCCCATGATGGCGATGACGCCGGGCAGGATGAACAGCCCGCCGGCCATGATGCCGCCGGCGGTACGGTGCAACAGCCAGCCGATATAGGTCGCAAGCTGCTGCGCCTCGGGGCCGGGCAGCAGCATGCAATAGTTGAGCGCGTGCAGGAACCGGCTTTCGGAAATCCAGTTCTTTTCCTCGACCAGAATGCGGTGCATCACCGCGATTTGCCCGGCCGGGCCGCCAAAACTCAACAGCGCCACCCGCAGCCAGACCCGAAAGGCCTCGCCAAAGCTGATGCCGTGGCCGGCCTCAGCTTTGGCGGTGGTCGCGTCAGCAGAAATATCGATCACGGCTTTGCCTTGTTGGTCGGCCAGTTGTGGGTCTCGCCGGTGGCATCGCGGCACCAGCGGTAGAATGCGTCGTAGAGCGCGATGCCGGCCTCGAGCTGCTCGAGATCGTCATCGTACATCCGCGACAGTCCGAGCGACGCCGCGAGCAGCCCAGGCGCTTCCGGACTGAGATCGAGCCGTGCGGTATCGGCGGCGCGCACCATCGTCGCCAATCGCAATAGCGGCGGCGTGGCGAGGCCAAACTCTTCGACCATCACGTCGAACGTACAGAGCTCGCCGCGATGGCTCCAGAATACATTCTCGATATCGAACGGAGCGGCGTTAAAGCGCTCGCCGACCGCGACCACTTCGGACGGCGCGACAAACAGAAACACCGCGTTCGGATCGACGAACCGCCGGATCAGCCACGGGCAGGCGATCCGATCAATCTTCGGTCTCGCGCGCGTAACCCACACGGTTTGCCCCTGCGCGTTTCGCCCCGGCAGTTTCGATGCGGGCACCAGCGGAAGCTTGGCGGCCTTCCAGCCCTCAAAACCGCCTTCGAGCGTCTCGGCATCGACATGGAGGTGCCGGAGCCACGCCGCAGTGCCCTGCGCGAGTTTTTGCCCGCGCAGGCAGAACACGATCGCCGGGTGACCGGAGAATTCCTCGCCCCAGTCGGCGGCCTCCTCGTGGTTCCGTCTGACGGCACCGGGAATCAGCCGCGGATCGGCGGCAAAGTCTTCTTCCGTGCGCACGTCGATCAGGGCAGGCGTCTTCGCCGTGCCGATCAATCGCGCCAATTTGTCTGGAGATATCAGGGTTGGGGATGACATGAATGCGCCCTCGTGAGAGATACGGGACGCGATACTTGGGCATGTCGCCTCGTGGGGGGATCGCAAAACCCCCATGGCCGTATTACAGCGAAACCGGCGCCCGCTGTCAATGCGCTTCGTCGGGCTTTGCCGCCATCGTGAGGATGGGGTTTCGATATGCATACATTCGCCGCGGCAGGAACTGGCTTCCTGCTCGCTGTGCTGTGGTTCGACCTGATGTTCGACGTGCAGACGCGGAAGTACGACGGCGAGGTGCTGCCGCCCGAAGTACTGGCCTCGATATCGAACTATTACCGCCGCGTCACCACGGAAGCCTATCCGATGAATCGCCTGGTCGCTTTGGTCATGTTGCTGACACTTGCCGCCATCTGCGCCGAGATCGTGGAAGGCAAAAACCCGTGGTGGATCGGATGGGGCTCGATTGCGCTGGCCGGGAGCGGCTTTGTGCCGACCATGATGCGCACCGTCCCCAACGCTCGCCGGCTCGGCAGCGCTAAGGATTCACCGCAAGAACAATCGAGGCTCGCCCGCGCCGTCTGCCGCGATCACATGTTCAGTTTTGCGCGGATGCTTGTGGTACTGATCCTGCAACTGATCGCGAAATAAAGTAGGACGGATTAGCGTCAGCGTAATCCGCCGTTACGCCGGTCGGGATGGCGGGCTACGCTTCGCTAACCCGCCCTACACACCGCAATTTGATCCCGCGATACGCGCAGAAATAATATCAGTGCGTCGGCGTGATTTTCCGCGTCTGCCGCTGAGGGAGGAATAATATGATCCGGACGAGTGCTCTCGTTGCCGTGCTGTTGTCGGCTGTTGTTTCTGTTGCTCCCGGCCAGGCGCAGTCCGCAAAACCGGGCGTCGAGAAACTTTACATTCTCAATTGCGGCGAGGGTGTTGCCGGCGATATCTCGCGCTGGACGCCCGGGGTCAACGAGGGCAAGTCGATGGATTTCGTCGACACTTGCTATCTCATCAAGCACGCGCAGGGCTGGTTTTTGTGGGACACCGGCATTCCTGATGCGGTCGCGGCGATGCCGAACGGCCTGCCGCCGGCCGATCCGAAGGCCGTCTATTGGCGCCGGCCGAAGACGTTGGCGGCGCAGCTCGATCAGCTCGGCGTAAAACCTTCCGACGTCAAGGCGATGGCGGTTTCGCATACCCATCCCGACCATATCGGCAATGTCGAGATGTTCCCGACCGCCATGCTCTATGTGCAGAAAGCCGAATACGAATGGCCCGGCGCCAACAATGCGCCGCGATTCAAGCCGGAGCATCCCGTGACAAAACTGGACGGGGACCGCGATGTCTTCGGCGACGGCAGCATCACGATTCTCTCGACGCCGGGCCATACGCCCGGTCATCAGTCGCTATTGATAAAACTGCCCAAGACGGGCGCGCTGGTTCTCTCCGGCGATGCCGTGCATTTCAAGAGCAATTGGGATAACCGCGGGGTTCCCGTCAACAATTTCAGCAAAGAGCAGACGCTGGCCTCGATGCAAAAGATCGCGGATACGCTGACCAAGGAAAACGCCCAATTATGGATCAACCACGACAAGGCGCAGCGCGACGGCCTCAAAATGTCTCCCGAGTTCTACGATTGAGGAAAAGCGCATCGCGCTTGGGGGAGGCGGCGGGTGAGTGAATGGATCGGGGTCGCGATCGCATTGCTGTCGAGCTGCCTCGGCGGATCGGCGGCGGCAATCACGCGCTATCTGGTTGGCAGCGCCGATCCGGTTACGCTCGCCATTCTGCGCTGGGGAATAGGGTTTGCGTGCCTGCTGCCGACCGCGTGGCTGCTCCGTGTGCGATGGCCGCCGCGCCGCGATTGGCCTGCCGTCGTCACGCTGGGGCTTTGCTTCTTCGGACTGTTCTTCGTGCTCTATAATATCGCGATCGGCTATACCACCGCGGCGCGCGCAAGCCTGGCGCTGGCGACGCTGCCGCTGCACACCATGGTGGTCGGGGCACTGCTCGGTGTCGAGCCGCTGACGATGCGCAAGACCATAGGCGTCTCCGTGGCCGTGCTCGGCGTGGTCGCGGCGCTTGCATCCGGGCTGTCGGCGGCCCCGCAAGGCGCGTGGCGCGGCGAACTGATTATGACCGGGGCGGTATTTTGCATGGCGTTCTATAACGTCTGGTCGCGTCCCTTCATCCAGCGATCGAGCGCGCTCGGTTTTCTCACGGTCGGGATGGGGGCGGGCGCCGCGGCGCTGATCCTGGTGGGATCGTTGACCGGCAGTATAGCGGTGTTGGGCGCGCTCAATACGGCGCAATGGATTGCCGGCGTCTATCTCGGCATCGGCGGCGGCGCGCTGGCGTTCATCCTGTGGGTGATGGCGCTCGCCCGCGCGACGCCGACCCGCGTCGCCTCGACCATGACGGTCAATCCGATCGCGGCGGGGCTGCTCGCGACGCAGTTGGTCGGCGAGCCGATCACGCCCAATCTCGTCGTCGGGCTCGTTGCCGTATTCGCCGGCATTTGGATCGCAACGACCGAACCCGCAAAGCGTGAAATCCCGACCTCATCCTGAGGAGCGCGCTCTTGCGCGCGTCTCGAAGGATGGCCGCGAGTCCAAATGCTGCATCCATCCTTCGAGACGCTTGCTTCGCAAGCTCCTCAGGATGAGGTCGGAGATATATCGCGCCTAGGTTCGAAACACCGGATCGCCGTAAGGGTAATACTGTTTCAGGTCGACATTCTCGTAAGGAAGTCCGTCCAGACGAACCGTTCCCAGAAACGGCTCGGTCGGTTCGACCAAAAGAATCGTCTTGGCAAACCCGTTGTCGTAAAAACCGCGCCGGAAATGCACGCGCGACTTGATCGCCATGACCTGGAACGCATCGATGTCCAGTCCCAGATTTTTCAGCGGGAACGGCTCCATGATCTGCACCAGATAGGTGCTCAGGATCAGCACATTGCCGCGGCCGAATTTTACGCACACCCAGAACTGACCGTGGCCCTCTATGGCGTTCAGGATGGTGCCCTGGATGCGCACTGGTTCTCCTGCCGATTCATCCGCCAGTCCGCCGACCTCCATGTCAAAGGGATCGCCGGCTTTCGCGCCCTGCGCCTTGAGCTTTGCGGTGGTCTTGGCGTCCGCGATCGTTGCGATCAGCGTGTTGGAAAGATCGTGCGCGATGATCTCCTTCAACAGCCAGGTCGCATAGCCGGAGCGGTCGCTGTGATCGGCCAGCACGACCGGCGTCTTGCCGGCCTCGACGGCTTGTTTTGCGAGTGTGACGCCCTCGGGAATGCTGTGCACCTTGGTCGACGTCAAAAGCGCTTTCCGTTGCCGCCACGCCGTCTCTGCCATGTCGCGGCTGACCTCTGCGGCGAGTGCGGGATTTCCATTGGTCAGCACCTGCACCGTCATGCCGACATCGGGCACGTCGGCAAACGGAAAGCCGAAGAAGACATTGACATAGACGTCCGGCTCGCGCGCTTCCCACACCAGCGCCCGCTGGATCAGGTCCATCCAGGGCGACGCGCCGGTCCATTGCAGCACGGTCGGCGAGATGATCGGGATTTTTTTCGTCACATGCGCCGGCTTGTAGTCGCCCCGGATCGCCCGCACCAGGGTTCGCGCCGCGCGCTCGCCCTGCAAATAGCCGTCATAATGCGGAAAATATTTCACCGCGAACGCCATGTCGGCGTATTTCAGGAATTGCTCGTCCTCATTGCCATGGAGATCGAAGGTCGCGGCGATGAAGGCTTTCGGGCCGACCACCTCGCGCACCCGCCGCGCCAGCTCGGCCTCCGGGCGAGGGACGCCACGCACCGCCATGGCACCATGCAGGCAGAGATAGATGCCGTCGAACGGTTTTTCCGATTTGATCCCGTCGATCATCTTGCCGACGAAGGTCTCATAGGCCTCTTGCGTGACCCATCCGGATCCCATGTAGGTCTTCGGCCATAGCGGCGACTCGATGCCGACCAGTTCGACGCCATCGAACTCCCGCGCCATCTTCACAAAGCCGCCCATGAAATATTTCGGGTCGAAATTTAATAGCGCCTCGCCCTTGGCCGGCGAGCCCGGATAGATGAAATCGTCCAGCGTGGTATCGTTTTTGAGAAAGGTAACGGTCTCGTGCGAGAAATGCAGCACGCCGATACGGATAGGATTACTCACGACCGCTTGCCCTCCAAATTGACCGCACCGCATCTCAGCGCGTCCGATGCGCCATTGTGGCATCGAAAAAGGGCCGCGCCAATGTCAGAGCTTACGGGCTAGGGCGGCGCGCGACATAACCAACGCGAAGCCCCGGCTCGAAGCCGCAACGCTGATAGAAGCGATGCACGCGCGGGTCCTTGCGACCGCTTTGCAGCAGCACGTGGTAACAGTCTTTTGCCCAGGCCAAAGCAAGCGCGGCATGAACCACGGCGCGGCCATGTCCTTGGCCTTGAAACTCCGGATGCGTCACCACGTTTTCGAGAAAGCCGTGCCGCTGTCCCCCTCGCAAGATATTTGGCGCGGTGATCAGCATGCAGGTCGCAACGATCTTTGCGTCCACGGCGGAGACGAACACGGCGACGCCGTCGTGGGACAGCATTTCCAGCCAAATCTGCTCGGCCCGCGCCATCGGCTCCGCACTGGCGCTTACCTCGGCGACTCGATAGAGCTCGAGCAGCGAAGCAAGGTCGGCCGCTTGAGCAAGCCTGGCGTTGGGCATCTGGAATACCGAATTGTGAATCGCAGGCCAGTCTAACAGATTCACAACGCCGTGATGGCTCGATCTCGATCATCGAACGCGTTGGCTTTCGAGCACCGTCACGCGGGAGTGTATCAATTCCGCGGCGCGGACATCGGGGGAGGGCCGAAGCCAGTGGCCTTCTTCGGCTTCAGCGTTCCGACATAGAACGACGACCCCGCGACCAGGAAAAGGCAGACGAGATAGACGACATAGGATTGCGGCGGCGTGATTGCCCACTGCACGAAGCGTCTGATTGCCGATCCCGGGCCGGTCTCTCTTTCCATGGCGAGGTTCTGCTCGAAATAGTGCGGAATTGGAAGGGCAAATGTATCAGGCGCGTTCCGTTCCCGGCGGCTGCTTCCGCAGCAATGACAGCGCCAATAGCGCCGACAGGCTGAGCGCGGAGGAGACGATCAGGATGCTGCTTCCCATGATGTCGATCAAGAGGCCGAATACCAGGGGTGCTGCCGCCTGCGCCATCCGCGCCGGCGCGCCGATGATGCCGAGCCGGTAGCCATAATTCTGCGGCCCAAAAATCGCCAGTGGCAGCGTGCCGCGCGCAATCGTCAGCACGCCGTTGCCGGCGCCATGAAAGATCGCGAACACACTGGCCGCTGCACCCCCGCCGAGCGCGACGATGGCCGCGCCGATCGGATGCATCACGCAGGCAAGTTTTGTGGAAAACAGCGGATGATAGCGGGCGAGCACGCTCGCCTCTACGACGCGGGCGAACACCTGCGCCGGCCCGATCAGCGCGCCGGCCGCCACCGCCTGTAGCGCGGTGGCGCCGGCTGATTCCAGGATGCGGGGGAGATGCGCCGCCATCGCGCCGGTGACGCTCCAGGCCGCGGCAAAGGCGAACGCCAGCAGCACCATGGTGCGGTCGATCGGGATATGCGGTTTTGTCGATGTCGCGACCGTAGCCTTCGCGCCCGCTACCTTCGGCAGCATGAAAAAATTGATCGGCAGGCCGATCAGGATATGCGCGAGAGCCCAGGCGAAACAGGTGTTGCGCCAGCCGATCGCCTCCAGGCCCCACGCGGTCAGCGGCCAGCCGACGGTAGAGGCAAACCCCGCGAGCAGCGTGATGCCGGTGATCGGCCGCCGCGCCGCGTCGCCATAGATGCGCCCGAGTGCGGCGAAGGCGGCGTCGTATAGGCCAAATCCCATGCCGATGCCGAGCAGCAGCCAGGCCGCGACCAGCATCGGTATCGAATAGGTAAACCCGAGCAGCACCAGCCCCCCGGCCAGCGTCAGATTGGAGGCCGACAAAACGGGCCGGCCACCGACGAGATCAATCTGCCGGCCGACGCGCGGGCCGAGCAGCGCCGATATCACCAGGGATGCCGAGAACGCGGCAAAAATCCAGTTCGAGGAGACGCCGAGATCGCGCGCGATCGGATCGGCCAAAATGGCGGGCAGATAGTAGCTGGAGGCCCAGGCCAGGGTCTGCGTCGTGCCGAGCGCCAGGATCAGGGGAAGCTGGCGTCCGTTCATGGCTTCACGTCTCTCACCAACAATCGCCTCGGGGTTGACAGCGATACCTTATTTCTATAATTCTGGATATATGGAATCAGAGCAAGCCATTTTAGCGCTCGCGGCGCTGGCTCAGTCCACCCGGCTCGGCGTGTTCCGCCTGTTGGTGAAGCACGAACCGGAGGGGCTTGCGGCCGGCGATATCGCGCGGGCGATTGCGGTCCCGCAGAACACCATGTCGGCGCATCTTGCGATCCTCGCGCGCGCGGGACTGGTGATGAGCGAGCGCAAGAGCCGTTCGATCATCTACCGGGCAAATCTGGCGAGGTTTCAAGAGCTGACGTCATTCATGGTTGAAGACTGTTGCGGCGGTCGCGCGGAACAGTGCGCGCCGATTGCCGGATGCAAGCCCGCGCGCGGCAAGCGCGCCAAGGTTACGGCCTGAGGGAGGGATGTCATGAAGCGCCTTCACGTACACGTCGCGGTAGAGGATCTGCCGCACTCGATCGGTTTCTACTCGGCACTGTTCGCAGCGCGTCCCGCTGTGGTCAAGACCGACTACGCCAAGTGGATGCTCGATGACCCCCGGGTGAATTTTGCCATTTCGACGCGGGGTCGCCAGCCCGGCCTCGATCACCTCGGCATTCAGGTCGAGAACGCCGATGAGCTGCAAGAGGTTTATGCGCGATTGCGCAACGCCGGCGGCGAAATCATCGAACAAGGTCAGACCGCCTGCTGCTACGCAAAATCTGAAAAATCCTGGATCGACGATCCCGCCGGGATCGCCTGGGAAACCTTCCTCACCACCGGCGAGAGCACCGATTATGGCGACGGCAGCGGCGAACGCGGTCCGCAGGTGGCGCACGAAAAGCAAAGCGCGTGCTGCGCCCCGCAAGCCGCGCCCATAGCTGTAAGTTCAGCCTGCTGCACTTCGAAATAAAGATTACGGGGTCGCCGCTCAAGCCCGGTCTACTGACGTACCAGTGGGTGCCACAACAGAGCGCGGACGATAAGAGGAATCCCGACCGCTGCAGGCAACAGCCAATACGCCACAGGGGGAAGGTCTCTCCAGAGCGGCAGGCTCTTTCCGTTGTCGACATAAAACGCGATCAGCAGCAGGACGTAAGACGATCCCATTCCGGTGATGTGCAGCCTGACCCAATGGCGCCAGCGGCGCCGTCTGGCCTCACGGCCAAAACAAGCCGCCGCAAACGACAAGGTTCCGAGGATGAACAAGTGGTAGTCTTCAGCCCAGCGAACCGCGGCCAAGCCTGTTGCAGTCAGGAAGACCCCGGCCAAACACCAAAAGTAGATCGTCCCGTTTCGAGGATGGCGGCCCGCGCGCTTCTCACTAAGCATCGCGATAGCGCCCGTGACCACGCAGGCGAGCCCCAGCAGGACATGAACCCCCACGACTGTCAGGAACACGGGATTGGTCGAGGGTATTTCGATGCCCGCCACGATGGTCGTTGCTTCAGTGGTCATGGCTTCACGTCTCAGCGTCGACGAGCCGGCGGTCGACGGCGGGGCACCCAAGCGCGAGAGCAATCGCAATGCAAGCTCAGGAATTGCCGCCGTGGACGGCCCGAAATCTGCGCGCCGCTGATCGAGAACCTCACGCCTTGCTGTCCACCGAAACAGAGGAGAAAGGTCCATGTCTGAGCACATCTATAACGTTCTCTTCCTGTGCACCGGAAACAGCGCCCGTTCCGTTCTGGCGGAATCGATCATGCGTAAGGACGGCCACAGTAAATTCCGCAGCTTTTCCGCCGGCAGCCAGCCAAAGGGATCGGTAAATCCGTTCGCGATCAGGGTTTTGAAAAGCCTCGATTACCCCACGGACGGTTTGCGCTCGAAGAGCTGGGAAGAATTCGCACGCCCCGATGCGCCGGTGATGGATTTTGTCTTTACGGTTTGCGACAACGCGGCGGGTGAGACTTGCCCGGTATGGCCGGGACAGCCGATGACGGCACATTGGGGGATCGAAGACCCCGCCGCAGTCGAGGGCACGGACATCTTGAAAGAAGCTGCGTTTGTTGCCGCGTTTCGTTATCTCAAAAACCGGATCGCGATCTTCACAAGCTTGCCGCTGCGAAGCATCGATAAACTGTCGCTCGGGACAAAGCTGCGCGATATCGGCCGTATCGCGGGAGCAACCTCCGGCCAGGAAAAGGCCGGCTAATGCAAAAGTTCGATCTGCCGCGCCGCTTGGTGGCCGAGGCGCTGGGAACGGCGCTATTGGTCGCGACCGTCGTCGGGTCCGGCATCATGGCCGAAGCCCTGACAAAAGATGTGGCGCTCGCGCTGCTCGGCAACACGCTTCCGACCGGCGCGATGCTGGTGGTTCTCATCACGATTTTCGGCCCGATATCGGGGGCGCATTTCAATCCCGCCGTGACCATGGTGTTTGCGTTGAAGCGCGAACTGAGCGCCAACGAGGCGCTGTCCTATGTCGCGGCCCAACTTGCCGGCGGCATTATCGGAACCATGATGGCGCACGCGATGTTCGCATTGCCGCTACTTGATGCGTCGCTGAAAATGCGAACCGGCGGGTCGCAGTGGCTCGCCGAAGCGGTTGCGGCGTTCGGCCTGGTCGCGACCATTCTTGCCGGCATTCGCTTCGACCGCGCCGCCGTGCCCTGGCTGGTTGGCCTCTACATCACGGCGGCCTACTGGTTCACCTCGTCTACTTCGTTTGCAAATCCCGCCGTCGCGATCGCGCGATCCCTGACCAATACCTTTTCCGGAATTCGCCCCGTCGACCTGCCGGGTTTTGTCATCGCCGAACTTTTCGGTGCGGTCATAGGCCTGATGCTGATGAACTGGCTATTGCGCGGTGGAGGCGAGGGCGCCCCAATGACAAAGGAGGCACAGTTATGAGCGTGACGATCTATCACAATCCTGATTGCGGCACCTCGCGCAACACGCTCGCCATGATCCGGCAAAGCGGCGAGGAGCCCGAGATCATCGAATATCTGAAGATACCGCCGAGCCGCGCGCGGCTGATCGAGCTGATCAAGGCGATGGGAATATCCGTTCGCGCGCTGTTGCGCGAAAAAGGCACGCCCTATGCGGAACTGGGACTCGCCGATCCCAACTGGAGCGAAGACGATCTGATCGACTTTATGATCGCGCATCCGATCCTGATCAACCGGCCGATCGTGGTGACGCCGAAGGGCACCAAACTGTGCCGGCCGTCGGAAGCGGTGCTCGATCTGCTCGAAAATCCCGCAGCCTCCTTTGTCAAAGAGGATGGTGAGCGCGTCAGGCGCGCAAAATCGTAGGTACCTCATGGTGAGGAGCCGCGCAGCGGCGTCTCGAACCATGATGAGTGCCGCTTTCTCATCCTTCGAGACGCGCGCAAGAGCGCGCTCCTCAGGATGAGGACTGCCTTTCGTCGCGCCGGATTGCGCGGCATAATGGCGTATGGAATTAGCCCCCCGCCTGCATTTGATGAACTGGCTGGTCAGCCAGGGCCTGACCGGCCTGCCCGAGAACGACCTGATTCGCGGTTTTTGCGAGCGCTGCCGGGCCTGTGGCCTCGAAATCTCCCGCGGGGCGGTGTTCATCGACACCCTGCACCCGATTTTCGAGGGGCGCGGCTTCCGCTGGAACGACACCGAGACCAACGAGGCCGCTGTCTTTGAATACGGATCAACCGAGACGGGCGATGCCGCGCAAAGCTGGCGGCGCTCCACCTTCTATCACATGCTCGAACAGAACCTCGAGGAGATGCGTATCGATCTCGGCGATATCGCCTCGCTCGATTTCAACATGATCGATGAGCTTGCGGCCAAAGGTCACCGCCATTTCGTGGCCTTCGTGCACAAGTTCGGTGAGGCCGGCACGATGGGCCAGATGGATTGCCTCTATTCGTACTGGCTGACCCGGCGCGCGGAGGGTTTTGGGGAGCAGGACCTGTCGGCGCTGCGCGACCTGGTGCCGGCACTGGGGCTCGCGATCAAATCCGCCGCCCAGGTCGAGATCGCGCGCACGCTGGGCCGGGTCTATCTCGGACGCGATGCTTCCGAAAAGGTGCTGCACGGGCGGATATCGCGCGGGATCACCGAGCGCATCAACGCGGTGCTGTGGTTCTCCGATTTGCGCGGCTCGACTGCGATCGGCGAAGGTGTCGAACCCGGCGAGATCATTCCGTTCCTCAACGATTACGCGCAGGCCGCTATCGACGCCATCCATGACGCCGGCGGCGATGTGCTGAAACTGATCGGCGACGGCGTGCTGGCGATGTTCACCGGCGAAGACATGATGCAGGCAAAGCGCGCCGCGCTCAAGGCCGAGCATCGCTTCCGCCGCAACATGGCTGCTCTCAATTCGCGCCGCGGCGGCGACGGCCGGGCGACGACGTCGGCCTATGTCGGCCTGCATGTCGGCGAAGTGTTTTACGGCAACATCGGCAGCGAGGACCGGCTTGATTTCACCGTGGTCGGGCCGGCGGTCAACGAGGTCAGCCGGATCGCCTCGATGTGCAGTTCGGTCGATCGCGAACTTCTGTTGTCGTCGGCATTCCAGGCCGGCCTCGATGCGGCCGGGCGGCGCTATCTGGTCTCGACCGGCCGGTTTGCGCTGCGCGGCATCGGCCGCGCGCAGGACCTTTTTACACTCGATCCAGATATCGGGACCGATGAGGTCATGGCCGGAAGCTACGAGCGCTATCTCGCGAGCTAACTCGTTTTCGCCCGCATCGGGTAAAGCGCGATCGCCAGCAGCGAGGCGATTGTCAGCACGATGCCGAGCGCGAACATCGCATCGTGCGAGACGGTGGCAGCCAGCGCGACGCCGATCGCGGCCCCCATCATCTGCCAGAAGCCGAGCAATGCCGAAGCAGCCCCGGCTTTCTCGCCGAACGGGGAGAGCGCCTGCGCCGTGCCCAGCGGATTGACGATGCCCATGCCGAGCACGAAGACCGACATCGCGGCGAGGAATGGCACGAATTCCGGGTCGAACATCGACACCAGCAGCACCGCGACGCTGCCGATCGCGGTTAGCACCAGGCCGAACTGCACGGCGCGATCGAGGCCGACACGTGGCGCGAGCTTTGTTGCCAGCATGCCGGCGCCGAACACGAACAGCACGGTGCCGGCAAAGAACCAGCCGAGCCCGAGTGGGGTGAAGTGCAATCCCTCGATCAACACCCGTGGCGCCGCCGAGAACATCGAGAACAGCGCGCCCAGGATGAGGCCGACGGTCGCGGCCGGGATCAGGAAGCGGCGATCGGCTGCAAGGCCCAGATACGTCTTGGCGATGGCGACCGGATTTAGCGGGATCCGCGTCGAGCGATGGGTTTCGCCGAGCACCGCGCCATAGGCCACGGCGCCAAGCGCGGCGAAGGCGGCGACAAAGACGAATTCGGAACGCCACCCAAAAGCGTGATCGAGCGCGCCGCCGAGCAGCGGCGAGAAGCCGGGCGCCGCCGCCATCGCGATCATGATCAGCACCATGGCACGGCCGAGCGCCGCCCCCGAGTAGAGATCGCGGGCGATCGCGCGCGACAGCACCGAGGTCGCGCAGGCGCCGGCGGCCTGGATGACCCGGCCGATCAAAAGGCTCGGCAGGTCATACGCCAGGTAGCACCAGAGGCTGCCGGCGAAAAACACCGCAAAGCCTGTTAGCACCGGCCAGCGCCTTCCGTAGCGGTCGGAGATCGGCCCGACCACGAGTTGGCCCAGCGCAAACACCGCCAGGAACACCGTGATCGCCGAAGTAACCGCCGCGCTCGACACGTTTAGCGACAGCGCCATCTGCGGCAGCGACGGCAGCAGGATATTGGTGGCGAGCGTTCCCGTCGCCGCCAGTACGGCGAGGACGGTGATTTGCATAAAAGTCGAGGAAGCTTCGGGGCGCGGCGCCGCGGTGAGGGTGGAAATGGTCTCGTCGGCCATGGATGCTCCCGTTGGATATGACATGATACATATCATATTATACGGGCGAGGGAACCTCCTTTGTCTCGTCATGCCCGGCCATAGCAGTCTGCCTTGCGCAGACTGCGTAAACTTGTCTGCGATGCCGGGCATCCACGTCCTTCTTTTCCGTGAGACAGCAGACGTGGATGGCCGGGACAAGTCCGGCCATGACGGAAAGAGCCGTGTTGATCTCTCAACAAGCCCGCAACACCGCCGGTCCATCCCCGACCATCTCCGGCTGCGTCGCCAGCGAAACCGCCGGCGACAGCAGGATCACCAGCGCCTGCGAGCCGAAGATCGCGACCGCCAGATAGAGGCACGCTTCGGCGCCATAAAACCCGCCGACGATGGCGCCGAGCGCAGAGCCGAGCGGGCGCGCGCCGTAGCTCATGATGTTGATGGCGGAGACCCGGCCCAGAAGCCGCGGCGGCGTCACTGATTGGCGCAAGGTGGTGGTCGAGATCACCCACAGGATGGGACCGACGCCGAGCAGGAAGAAGCTCAGACCGGCAAGCCACGGCGAGGCGATGAAAATAGTCAGCGCCATCACCACGGCCGCGACAAAACCGGTCACCGGGCCGAGCCCGATCACGGTGCCGAAGGCGAGCCGCCGCATCAGGCGGGTCGCGACCAGTGCGCCGACCATCATGCCGACGCCGTACATCGCAAGCACCGTGCCGATGCCGAAGGCCGACAGACCAAAACGGCGCACCGCATAGGGCACGAACACCGCGAGCATCACGAACCATGCGGTGTTGAAGACGAACTGGGTGACGAACACCGGACGCAACAGCGGATGATGCAGCACGAACGCGGCGCCTTCCTTGATGTCCTGCAGCGGATGGCGGCGCGGCACGGGCTCGCGCGCGGGCTCGTAAATTCCCGACAGCAGCACCACCGCGATGACGGAGAGCGCGGCGGCAAATCCAAACGCAGGCGCAGCGCCGACCCATCCGACCAGCACGCCGCCGAGCGCAGGCCCACTCGCGAAGGCGATCGTGCGCGCTAGTTCGATCCGCGCGTTCGCGGCGGGCAAAAGCTGCGGCGAAACGAGCGACGGCACCAAAGCGGGCGCAGCGACGCTATAGGCGACGGTTCCGCAGACCGCGACAAAACCGGTGAGAGCGAGCAGCGGCAGCGTCAGCAGGCCGAGCCAGATCAGCAAAAGGATCGCAAGCAGCGCCGCCGCTCGCAACGCTTCCGCGCCCGCCATCAGCCGCCGCCGCGAGATACGGTCGGCGAGGAGGCCCGCGGGGATCGCGAACAGGATGAACGGCAGCGTCAGCGCGGTCTGCAACAGGCCGCTCTGGCCTTCGCCGACGCCGAGCAAGAGCACCGCGACAATGGGGGCGGCGGCGAGCGCGATCTGCTCGGCGGATTGCGCCGCGAGGTTCGACCAGGCCAGGCGGTTGAAGGTCGGCGGCAAATGAGGTGTCGCGTCGGGTGACATGGCGGAATTCCCTGGGTTTGAATCTCGCCGCAATATCTGGCCTCAGGAAGCCAAAACCCACCCGCTTTCCGACAAGTCCCGCGGCAAAGAAAAAAGCCTCCGCGCGAGCGAGCGCGAGGAGGCGTTTTCGATTTCGGTCTGAACGACCGTTCAGGCCGCTATTTTGATCGCGACTTGGCTCCAGGGGCAGGCTCGCTCGGTGCCGCATCGCTTGCAGATGCTACCGTGACGCTGTAGGCGGCGGGCGGTAGTTCAGCGGAGAGCTCCGTGGGACTGGCGAGTTGTTTGGCGGCCAGCGCTTGGGTGAGGCTGGTCAGGGCGTCGGGCCCGGCGGCGAAGCCGGCCTCGGTGAGGATCTTGTCGATGATCGGCTTGAACGCCGAGACCGACAGCAACTGACTGGCGAGGCCATCGCCGAGACCGAGGCCGCCATTGCCGCCATGGCCGTTGGCACCATTGCCGCCACGGCCCAACAGGCTTCCGGTATCGAAAATCCGGATATCGGAGATCTTCTCGATCGGCTTCACCGCTTCGGCCAGCGCGTTCGGGATGATGTTGATGCGGGCAAGCCCGAGGTCGTAATCGACCATCGCAGGGCTCAGCTTGTTGCGCGCTTCGGCTTTCAAGGTCGCGACTTCCGCTTCCGCCTGGCCGAGCGCCTTGACGCCGGCGGCCCGGGTGGTCGCGGCCGCGGCGTCCGCTTTCGCCAGCACGCTGGTGGCTTCGGCCTTGTTGGCGGCGGCCTGCTTTTCGGCTTCCGCCATCACGGTGATCGGCATCGCGTTGGTTTCGGCGGCCTTGCGCGCCGCGATGACGTTGATGATCTTGTCGCGCTCGGCCACTTCGGTGGCGCGCGCGGTCGTGACCTTTTCCTCGGCCGCAATGGCGAGCGCCCGCGCGGTCTCGGCGATGGTCTGCGCCTCGGATTGCTCCTTGCTCTTGGTGGCGACGACAATCGCGGCTTCCTGCGCCACGATCTGGAGCTCGCGCTCCATCTCGGTGGTGCGGCGCTTGACCGCGAGATCGGCTTCGATCTTTCTTGTATCCTTGGCCTGGTTGGCCTCGGTCTGCTTGTTGGCGACCGCCAGTTCCTGCTGGATGCGATATTCGGCTTCGTTCTGCAGCGCCGTCTGTTCGACCTGCGCGGTCTGCGCGCGCATCGCGGCGGTCTTGTTGGCGATGTCGCGCTGCTGCGCCAATTCCGCTTCGCGCTTGGTGCTTTCGATCGTCAGCGTGGTCTGCCGCGCCACCAGATCCTGCTGCGCGATATTCACCTCGGTGGTGCGAACGATCTGGTTGCGCTCCTGCTCGCGTTCCTTGGTGATCTTGGTCAGCGTCGTGAGGCCGTGGGCGTCGAAGAAATTGCTGGGATTGAAGTGCTTGATGTCGCTCTGGTCGAGCCGCGTCAGGGAGACCGATTCAAGCTCGAGGCCGTTGTTCTGGATGTCGGCGCCGACGGCGTCCTGCACCGCCTTGACGAAGGTCGCGCGCTGTTCCTGCAATTCCTCCAGGTTCATGGTGGCGGCGACCGAGCGAAGCCCGTCGACGAATTTCGCTTCGACCAGTTCGCGCAGCTCTGCCGCGTCGTTGGTGCGGTTGCCAAGCGTTTGGGCGGCGAGCGCGATCGAGGAGCTATCGGGTTTGACGCGGAGATAAAATTCAGCGCCGATGTCGACGCGCATGCGGTCCTTGGTGATCAGTGAATCCGGGCCGCCGCGGGCGACTTCGAGCCGCAGCGTCTTCAGGTTTACAGCGGCGGTGGAATGGAAAATCGGAAGCACGACGGAGCCGCCGTCCAGGACCACTTTCTGTCCGCCGAGGCCGGTGCGGACATAGGCTTCGTCGCGCGTCGAGCGCTTGTAGAGCCGCGCGAACATGAGGCCAATGACAAGAATGACGATGACGCCAATGGCGACGGGTAATGCAAGGTCCCACATCTTTTAAATCCTGTTTGACGATGGTTGTTGGGCAATGAGATCGGCTGGTGCGGAAATGGCGATAAAGCTTTTGGCGTCGCGATCGACCAGCAACACGCTGGCGCCGACCGGAAGCACGTTCGAATCGTGGCTGGCGCGCGCTGCAACAGAATGCCAGTTGCCGAAGACACCCTTGAGACGGACCCGGCCGGGCAATCCCTGGTCGAGCGGACCGACCGTGACCTCGCCGACATGGCCGACGAAATCGTTTTCGTTCACCGCATAGCTCTCGTCGCGCGGGATGATGCGGGCGATGCCGCGGCTCGTGCTGCGGATCAGCGGAATACTGCCGGCGGCGGCGACGAGCGCGGCGATCGCGGTCGGCAAGTTGACGCCCAGGCCGTGCGCGATGGCGTAGAGCAGGAAGCCGATGATCGAGAACAGGCCGAGCGCCAGGATGATCAGGATCAAAAGCGGTAGCCGTCCCGCATTGATCCAGAGAAACAGGCCGCCGAGGCCGGTGTGGTGGTCGGCGTCGATGTCGACGTCCTTGCCGAAGAGTTCGCCGATCGACAGCCCGACCAGGGTGGTCAGCACTTCGATGCCGCCGAGCGCGACCATGATCGCGGCGGCAACCGCGAACGGCCGTACTTCGGGCGCCAGCAGGACCTCGCTCATGGCACTCATTGCTGCGATTTGATCCTTTCAAGCCGCGCCGCGATTTCCTTTTCGCGGTGCAACCGGTCGAGTTCGTCGAGCTCCTTGTCGCCGAGCACGCTGGCCGCGGGAACGCCGGTGACGCGCGCGATCGCGGCCATGGCACGGTCGGCACTTACCGTTTTAGTCGCCGGCACCCCCCGTCCGGTTTCCTGCGGCGCATGCTGCGCAAGGCTCGCTTCGAGATCGGCAAGACGGACTTCGGCTTCACGCCGCGCACCCAGCATGGCAGTTAAGGCCTTGGTCTGCTCATCGATTTCGAGCTCGATGAAATCCATCGCGCGCTCCAGCGCGATTACTTGGGACTCCAGATCAATTTGCCGTGCGACGCCTGCGCGCGCGAGGTCCTCGCGGTTTTCCGCAAGTGCGAGACGGATTTTCTCCGTGAGACTCGCGGTCTCACGATCGAGCTCTTCGCGCCGCCGCTTGAGACGGAATTCCTCGGCGCGCGATTTGCCGAGCGCATAGCGCGCCTCGTCGGCGCCGGCGTCGATTTCGCGGATCGCCTGTTTGACCAGCGCGACCTTGCTGCTGCTCTCGGCGTTGTCGATGGTTTGGCTGGCGATGGCGGCGAGAAGCCGCCCCATACGTGCAAGGATGCCTTCGTGAAGCATGGTCTTCTCCTCCGGTTGTGCTGATTTCGATTTGACGGCGATCTGGATTTCGTAACTGCGGCCGTCGAAGACCAGGTGAGCCGGGAAGGGACTTTCCCAGCCTGCAAGATAACCTGGGACTTCGAACGGCACCAAGACGCGTCCGCTGACAGTGCTAATGGTCAGTGAAGTTGGGCCCTTGATCGCAAACAACTTGTCGTCGAGTGGCATTTTGCGCGGCATGGCGCCGGCCACGTAGAAGGCGCGGTCGCGCAGACCGAGCGTCACCAGGCGCGCGGGCAGACCGGTCTCGACGCGGATTCGCTCATAGGCCTGGGCGTGCAGCGAGACCAGGTTGGCGCCGACAGGCGCCACTTCGGCGAGGATCGCCATCATGCGGTCGTAGGCGGCAAACGTCGCCTCGATCGCCTGGATGCCAGCTTCGTCCGGGGCCAGCGTGTAGCGCAGCGTGGAAGAAGGAATCTCGACGGGTAATTTGATCATAGCTCTAACGTAAAGCACTTCCTCAGTACTTTACAAGAAGGGGCTGCGGTATCATTTTCGTGATGGCCAGATGCAGTTGCAAATGAGTTGCAATAAAATCAATTATCCGTATCTTGTGGGGATGGATGCCCGTTCTCCCGATTTGGCCTCGGAGTCCCTGCCAGAGGCCGTATCCACCCCTGTGCTGCGCGGTTCAGGCTGGCGCGCGGCGCGGGGTGAACCGTCGCTGGCCGGCATGTTCGGCTCGGTGCGGACCGCCAAACAAGGCTCGTTCTGGCGCAAGCTGCTGGCCTTCCTCGGGCCGGGTTATCTGGTTGCCGTCGGCTATATGGATCCCGGCAACTGGGCGACCTCGCTCGCGGGCGGCTCCAAATTCGGCTACGCGCTGCTGTTCGTGGCGCTGTTGTCCAACGTCATGGCGATCGTGCTGCAGTCGCTGTGCACGCGGCTCGGCGTCGGCGCGGGACGCGATCTGGCACAGGCCTGCCGCGATTCCTATCCCCGCTATATGTCGTTGCCGCTGTGGCTGTCGGCGGAGATCGCGATCACCGCGACCGACCTTGCGGAGGTGATCGGCACCGCGATCGGCCTCAATCTGCTGTTTCACATTCCGCTCGAGATCGGCGTCATCATCACCGCGGCGGACGTGTTTCTCATTCTCGCGCTGCAGGCTTTTGGATTTCGATGGATCGAAGCGTTTGTCGTCGCGATGCTGGGCGTCATCGCCGCCTGTTTTGCGGTGCAGATCGCGCTCGCCGATCCCAATTGGGGCGCGGTGATCAGGGGCTTTGCGCCGACCACCGATATCCTGGCCAACCGCGAGATGCTCTATCTGGCGCTCGGCATTCTGGGCGCGACCGTGATGCCGCATAATCTCTATCTGCATTCGGGATTGGTGCAGACCCGCGGCTATGGCGACAGCGTCGAGGAGAAGCGCGAGGCGATCACGCTTGCGACCATCGATTCCTCGATCGCGCTCTGTCTCGCGCTCGTCATCAACGCCTCCATTTTGATCCTCGCCGCGGCGACCTATCACCGCGCCGGCAAGACCGATGTCGCCGAGCTCGATCAGGCCCATGCGTTCCTGGCGCCATTGCTCGGTTCGACCTTGGCGCCGACACTATTTGCGATCGCGCTTCTCTGTTGTGGTCTGAATTCGACCATCACGGCGACATTGTCGGGCCAGATCGTGATGGAGGGATTTCTCAAGCTACGCATCGCGCCGTGGCTGCGTCGGCTGGTGACGCGGCTGATCGCGATCGTGCCGGCAGTGATCGTGACGGTCTGGGCCGGCGAGAAGGCCACGGGGCAGTTGTTGATCCTGAGCCAGGTCGTGCTCAGCCTGCAACTGCCGTTCGCGGTGGTGCCGCTCGTGATGTTTACCGCCGATCGCGCCAAAATGGGCCCTTACGTCGCCCCGCGCTGGCTGACGCTGCTCGCCGCCGTGACGGCGGCGATCATCATCGCGCTCAATGCGAAGCTGGTGTGGGATTTTGTCAGTGGGTGAGGGGTAAACCCTCATGGTGAGGAGGCGCTCTTGCGCCGTCTCGAACCATGCGGCCACGCCGGGGGCCTCATCCTTCGAGACGCGGCGAAGACGCCGCTCCTCAGGATGAGGGTTGAAAATCAATCCTGCGGCTCGGTCGTCACTTCGCCCGAGGCGTCGATGCGCAGCCAGCCGGAGGGGGCAAGGCGCTGCTGCGGCAGGAACCGGCCCTTGTAGTCCATCTTCTTCGAGCCTTCGATCCAGTAGCCGAGATAGACGTAGGGCAGTCCCTGGCGTCTGGCGCGTGCGATGTGGTCGAGGATCATGAAGGTGCCGAGCGAGCGGCTTTCCTCCGACGGCTCGAAGAACGAATACACCATCGACAATCCGTCACTGAGCACGTCGGTCAGCGCCACCGCCAACAGCTCGTCGCTGCGGCCGCTGGCGCCGGCCTCCTCGCCGCGGCGGCGGTATTCGATAATGCGGGTTTCGACGTGGCTGTCCTCCACCATCATGGCGTAGTCGAGCACTGTCATGTCGGCCATACCGCCATGGCGATGGCGCTGGTCGAGATAGGCGCGGAACACCGAATATTGCTCGGAGGTCGGCACCGCGCTGCGCTGCTCGCCTGATATGTCGGCGTTGCGGGCGAGGATCTTGCGGAAATTGCGCGAGGGCCGGAACTCGTTGGCGATGACGCGCACGGAAACGCAGGCCCGGCACTGGTCGCAGGCCGGGCGGTAGGCGATCGACTGGCTGCGGCGGAACCCGCCATGGGTCAGCAGATCGTTGAGGTCGCCCGCTTTGTCGCCGACCAGATGGGTGAACACCTTGCGCTCATGCCGGCCCGGCAAATAAGGACAGGGCGAGGGCGCCGTCAGGTAGAACTGGGGGGTGTCACGCGAATGCTGGGTCACTTGTATCGTCAGTCTTTCGAAACGAAGCCGGCCCCAGCATCGCGCCGCCGAGGCTGACGGTCAATCGGTTTGCCGCGCCCGCGCGCTGCCGGTTCACCAGGTCCGGGCCGGCTGCCCCACGGGGTTGCGGATCGAGCTGTTGATCACGACGGTTCCGAGTACGATATCGTGCAGCAGCCGCCGGCGGCCGTTGAACAGGCCGACCAAGAGCACCAGCGGCGACAGCATCGATACTGAAATCCAGAACAGCACCGCATGCATGGCGCCCAGCACGAAATACCCGGGCGCGCCGTACCAGGTGCGCAATTCCAGGTCCATTACCCGCATGCCCAAGGTAGCCGAGTGCGGTCCGCCCAGCGAGGTGCCGTAATAGATCACTGCCCAGACCACCGAGGCCGGCCAAACCAGCCAGAACAACAGCCAGCCCAGTCCGAGCGTGATCAGACCGAATACCGCTATGAACAAATAAGCAAAGATCACCGGGATCGACAGCACGACGAGGTCGATCAAGAAGGCAAAAACCCGCCGGGTCAGCACGCCGCGAAACAGTTCCGGCTGCGTCCAGGGATCGAAGGCATGCGGCGGCACGCCGCCGGCGCTGCGCCAGGCGTTGCCCGAGTAACCGGAACCGCTGTCAGACATGACCATTCCTCCCCGACTGTGCGTTCTCAGGAAGCAGGACATGGGAACCGGCGTTGTGCTTGCAAGGGGCCATCGTCATTACCGAATCGCAATATTTTGCGCCGGAAGTGACAATATTCCGTTGCCCCGGTGCGAAGCGTGCGCCTTTGCCCACCCCTACCGTCTATCCCGTCATTGCGAGGAGCGAAGCGACGAAGCAATCCAGCTTTCTTTGCTGCGTCATGGATTGCTTCGCTGCGCTCGCAATGACGGGGAGGGTTCTCAGCCCCCCGCCTTCAGCTTCTCCGCCGCCTGCGCCGCGAAATAGGTCAATATCCCATCCGCGCCGGCGCGCTTGAAGCCCACGAGGCTCTCCATCATCGCCCGCTCGCCGTCGATCCAGCCATTATTGCTGGCGGCCGCGATCATCGCGTATTCGCCGGACACCTGGTAGACGAAGGTCGGCATCGCAAAGGTGTCTTTGACGCGCCGCACGATGTCGAGATACGGCATGCCCGGCTTCACCATCACCATGTCGGCGCCCTCCGCGATATCGAGCTCGACCTCGCGCAAGGCTTCATCAGAATTGGCGCTGTCCATCTGATAGGTGCGCTTGTCGCCGGTTAAGGTTTTCGCCGAGCCGATGGCGTCGCGGAACGGGCCGTAGAAGGCGGAGGCATATTTCGCGGCATAGGCCATGATCTGGACGTCGACAAATCCGGCGGCATCGAGCGCCTCGCGGATCGCGCCGACCCGGCCGTCCATCATGTCCGACGGGGCGATGATGTCGCAGCCGGCTTCCGCCTGGACCAGCGCCTGCCGCACCAGCACCGCCACCGTCTCGTCGTTGAGGATTTTGCCGTCTTCGATCAATCCGTCATGGCCGTGGCTCGTAAAAGGATCGAGCGCGACGTCGCAGAGCACGCCGAGGTTCGGAAATTCATTCTTGATCGCGCGCACGGATTGGCAGACGAGATTTTCCGGGTTGACGGCTTCGGAGCCGTGCTCGTCGCGCAGGCTCGCCTCAGTATAGGGGAACAGCGCGATGCAGGGGATGTTAAGCTGCATCGCACGCTCGGCGTCGCGCACCGCCTGGTCGACGCTCAGTCGGTCGACGCCGGGCATCGAGCTGACCGCCGAGCGCTTGTTGTGGCCATCGACCACGAACAGCGGCCAGATAAGATCGTCCGTGGTCAGCACGTTCTCGCGCACCAGCCGCCGCGCCCATTCCGATTTTCGGTTGCGGCGCGGACGGACCGCGAGATCGAGGGAAGGGGTGGGGAGCACGGTCTTGGCTTCGGCCTTTGCTTCGGCCTTGGGCTCGGTCTTGGCTTCGGTCTTGGGCCGCGGCGCGTCGTGCATTTCGATCGGACGCCCGAATTTGATCGCCATTTGTTTGTCTCTCCCGGAAGCGCGGCTGGCTTGATTTGAATGGTTCCAACCCTAGCACTTTGCAGGCGCCCCGTCACCGCAGCCTTGACCTGTCGCAAATGCCGGGCGCCGGATTGATTTTGCCGCGCCGAGGGGTCAAGAGTTAGCGGAGAGTTAAACCGATCAACCGAAGTTCCCGACCATGAACCGCCACCAGGCCTGGATTTCAAATGACTGAAATCCCATCGCGCGACCCGTCGCGGGACAATGCCATGTCGGTGGCGGCGATTTCGTCCGAACGGATCGAGGCCGACGACAATGTCTGGACCAGGCGACTGGTGTTTTTCCTGCGCATCATGGCCGTGCTCTCCATCCTCAAGGGCCTCTATCACTGGTCGCAGGTCACGGGTTTTATCGGCGGCGAGGAAGACGCCTTCGAAAACCAGCCGATGGCCTGGCAGACCGCGACCGTCTATTTCGCGGTGATCGAACTCGTCGCCGCGGTGGGCTTATGGCTGGCGACGCCGTGGGGCGCGGTGGTGTGGCTGACCACCGTGGTGTCGATGGCGGTGATCGAACTGATGTTTCCGGGAATCTATGGCGGCAGCCTGACGGTGGTCGGCGTCGAAGCCTTTATGCTGGCCGCCTATCTCGCGCTGGCCTGGATGGCCGCGCGCGAACGCCCGCCATAGAGCTTGTGGAATATTTCTCCGACCTCATCCAGAGGAGCGCGCTTTTGCGCGCGTCTCGAAGGATGGCCGCGAGTCCACGCGTTGCGGCCATCCTTCGAGACGCTTGCTGCGCAAGCTCCGCAGGATGAGGTTTCATCTAAAATTTTCTGGACTTTCCTACGGTAACTTTTCAGTCACCGTAAACCCTGCGGCCACAGCGGTTACGTTAGCGTTTCGAATTCGTACGATGCTGTTTCCATATGCGACACCTGGTCAGACGAAGCGTGAACAGGGCCCTCTCACCGTCAATGAAAGGTTGCGAAAACCCCTTGTGTCGTGGGCTTAATCCGCGATTCACTGTCTTAAATTCATGATCTCTTTATTGTCTTATTTAAGCTGATCTTCAAACGGCCCCATTAAGTTGACGCTATCAGACGGAACAAAAGTTTCGTCGAATAAGTCGATAAAACGACAACAGGGGAAGTGTCATGATGAAAGCCGTTGCAACGGCGGTGGAAACCGCTGACCGCGCTCCGGGCCAAGCTCCGGTGCAGCCGCTCTACCTGGAAGCTTTGACTTTGGTGGAGCGGCTGCATCGCCGCCTGCTCGACGTCATCAAGGATGAATTCGATCGCCGCGGCCGCGCCGACATCAATTCGGTACAGGCTCTGCTGCTCTATAACATCGGCGACAAGGAACTGACCGCGGGCGAATTGCGCACGCGCGGTTATTACCTCGGCTCCAACGTCTCCTACAATCTGAAGAAGCTGGTCGAACTCGGCTTCCTCGATCATCAGCGCTCGCGCGTGGATCGCCGCTCGGTCCGCATCCGCCTGACCCCGCAGGGCCAGGAGATTCGCCGCATCGTCGATGCGCTGTATCAGAAGCACGTCAAGACCGTGGAACAGGTCGGCGGCATCTCGAACGAGGAGTTCGCGACCCTGAACAAGTCGCTGCACCGGCTCGAGCGGTTCTGGACCGACCAGATCCTGTATCGGCTCTGAGATTTTCGGCCAAGCCGGCGTACTCTAAAAAGACCGGCGGCCACTCGATAAAAAGAGAGACTTCCCCAAGCGCATCGGCCCGGATTTTCCGGACCGGTGCGTTTTGTTTTTGCGCGGTGATTTCGAAACCGCCTTCGCGTGAAGAAAGTCCGTGAAATAAAGGAGTTAGCGCCCTGTCGGCGCCAACGGGGCAAAAACGTGTTCCCGAAAATGGAACCTTTCGCCGGCCCCGGGCTTTTATCCGTCCCTGTAGGAGGATCAAAACCCATGCTGGTCGAGCGCGGATTGCGGGTGATGCATGTCGGGGTGGTGGGCGATGCCTATGCCATCGCCGCGAATTATCTGCGACGGACCGGCGCCCTCAGTGACACCGTCGCCCCCAACGAACGCTTGCTCAAGATCATCGCCGCGATGTTTCAGCGCGGTGAATGATCCGCCTCGCCAACAGGGCGATCACGCAGTTCGAAGCCACCGCGCGCCGGTGACACCAGAAGAGGAACCCATGGAAGCCGCCATCGACCGCATCATGCAGACCTACGATCTCCTGATGAACCGCACCGCCGCCGCCAGCGCGGAAGCGCGCGCCAAGGTGACGAGCTATGTCACCACCTTGTTCGAGGCCGGCGAGAGGGATCCGCACCGGCTGACGGTTTGCGGGCTTACTTATTTGCGCGAGCTCGACGGCTCGAGCGATCCGGTGAAGGCGGGGTATACGGGGTTGTAGCGGGCGAGGGGGTTAGTGCGGGCGCACGACCCTTGCCTCACATTCGGTCGTCATACCCGCGAAAGCGGGTATCCAGTACCCCGGGGCCTCTCGATTGATCATCAGCGTCTCTGGAATACTGGATCGTCCGGTCATAGGCGAGCGGAAGCGACGCCGTCCTTCGGACGGCTATGCCGGACGATGACAGTGGTGTGTGTGTTGCTGACACCCTGCAATAATGTCTGCTACACCTCCGGCCACAACAATAGCGCCAGGGGAAACCCCAATGCTCACGCTGCATCACCTCAACGACTCCCGCTCGCAGCGGATTTTGTGGCTGCTGGAAGAGCTCGGCACGCCCTATGAAATGAAAAAATACCAGCGCATGGAAACGCGCCTCGCCCCGCCGGAGCTTGCGGCCGTGCATCCGCTGGGCAAGTCGCCGATCATCACCGACGGCGATATCAAGATCGCGGAGTCAGGCGCGATCGTCGATTACCTCATCCGCCGCTACGGCCAAGGAAACGGTAAGCCCGCGATGATGCCCGCGCCCAGCAGCGCCGATTACGAAGTCTATAACGAGTGGCTGCATTATTCCGAAGGCTCCGCGATGCTGCCATTGATGCTGCACCTCTATGTGTCGAGGCTGAAGGAAGCCGGCGCGCCGCTGCATCCGCGCATCGACAGCGAAACGGCAAATCATCTCGGCTATGTCGACGGCGCGCTGAAGGGCAGGGAGTTCTTTGTCGGCAACTCGCTCTCCGGTGCTGACATCCAGATGAGCTTTGTCGGCGAGATGGCAAAAATATTCGACAAGCTCGGGCCCTATCCGAATCTCAGCGCCTGGCTGTCGCGAATGCATGCGCGGCCGGCGTTTCAGCGTTCGATCGAGAAGGGCGGGCCGTATAGGTTTGTGTAGTTCACAGTCGTCATGCCCGGCCTTGTGACGGGCATCCACGTCTTTCTATGCTGAAGCCAAGGGCGTGGATGGCCGGGTCAAGCCCGGCCATGACGACTGATTTGAACGTCTCGCTCAGGTGATTTGCCCGTCGGGCAAAAACCTGTCCAGCCTCGTTTGCAAAAATATTCTGCTTCGCGATTGACCCAAATCACTCGTATATCCATCACCGTCTCGTCCCACTCGAGGGGCGCTTCGCGGTCGTCACGAACGCGGGACGGGATGCGGTGGACGCTGATAGTGCCATTGACGAACGGCACGAAGGCGGACGGCGAAGTCGTGTGGTCCTGACACCCCGACGCTGGTGTCAAGTTGGCGGAATTATCTTCCGCTGATGACGGTGGCAAAAGAGCCCGGTCACCGGGGAGAGCACGAAATAAGCCGTAAAACCATTGCGTGCGGGAATGCCGGGTTGTTCCGGTGGACCTGTGGTGACTAACGCGCGTGTTTACTACACTACACGCGCGGCTGCGGGTGCATCGGCGCCCGGCATTCCCCACGCCCTCAAACGGGCGGAAACTACATGCACAACCCGGGCGGATCGCGCCGCGGGATCGCTGAAACTTGCGCCGGAAGGCAGCATCCGCGCCGCGTTACCGGTCGTCATGCCCGGGCTTGACCCACGGGTGTCTGGCACGGTCCATGCTTGAAGGAGCGCACGGCATTGATTCTACTCGTTTCCAGCTGGTTGCGAATCATCTGGACACGAAAAGGGATCAACGCCGTGCGGCATCAGAATATCGTTTTTCATGGGCTTCTGAAGCATATTCCGTGGTCGATGCTCGATCGGCTTGTGGATCAGTACAATGCCGACTGGGATGGCCGTGTCGTCAAGACCAGGGCTCATTTGATCGCGATGCTGTATGCGCAGTTTTGCGGCGCGCGGAGCCTGCGCGAGATTGAAACGAACCTGCAAAGCCACGCCGGCAAGCTTTACCATCTCGGCGGCCGCACCATATCGAGATCGGCGCTCTCGACCGCCAATGCTTCGCGTCCTGTGGAGGTCTTCGCAGGCCTGCTTTCGGCCCTGATGGCGCAGTTGCAGGCCGGCTATCGGCGGAAGATCGGCGATTGCGTTCGGCTGATTGATTCGACCAGCGTGCAGCTGAGCAGCCTGAGCGGCGATTGGGCGACGTTTTCGGCGGGAGTTTGCGGCGCCAAAGCGCACATCATCTACGATCCGGATGCCGATCAACCGCTGTACCTGATGGTGACACCGTCGAACGTCAACGACATCACGGCCGCCAAGGAGATGCCAATCGAGGCGGGAGCGACTTACGTTTTTGACCTCGGCTATTACGATTATGGTTGGTGGGCGGAGCTTGATCAGGCGGGTTGCCGCATTGTCACGCGCCTGAAGTCCAACACGCCTTTCACCGTCGTCGAGGATCGGCCGGTGTCGCCGGGATCGTCGATCCTCAGCGATCGGACCGGGTATCTTCCCAAACGGCTCGCCGCGTCGCGTCAAAACCCGATGGCGGGTCTCGTCCGTGAAATTCGCGTCATGATCGAGACCGGCAAGGTGCTGCGCATCTTCACCAATGACCTGGAGGCAAGCGCGCAAGAAATCGCCGATTTGTACAAGCGGCGATGGGCCATCGAGTTGTTCTTTCGATGGGTCAAACAGACCTTGAAGATCGGCCACTTCTTGGGAACCTCCGAAAACGCCGTTCGCATTCAGATCACTGTCGCGCTGATCGCCTTCCTGCTGCTGCGGCTGGCTCACGACGCCAACAGGATCGTGACCGGCCCGCTCGCCTTCGCAAGGCTCCTGCGAACAAACCTGATGCATCGGCGCGCGATCGCTGAGCTTCTCCAAGCTACGCCACCCCCCGAGCCACAACAGTCCAGATTTGACTTCGGACCACACGCAACCCGTGCGGCGCAACGGCGCAGCCATATTCGTGTGGATGCCGCCATGGAGAAGGCGGCATGATAAGCACAGACCGTGCCAGACACCCGTGGGCTTGACCCGGGCATCCACGCCTTCCTTCCCTCCGGCGGCAAAGACGTGGATGGCCGGGACATAGGCGAGCGGAAGCGACGCCTTCCTTCGGACGGCCATGCCCGGCCATGACGTGGCGGGTTGGGAAAGACGGAAGGCTCGCAATCCCCCACTATCCCCACCATATCTTGCATAAATAACAGGCTGATACCGCAAGTGCTTGGCCGCCGCCGCCCGATATGGTATCCCGCGAGGGCAGCTTCCGACCGCCACAAATGACCGTCCGCATCCGCCCCAAAGGCTTGCGGCGGTGGAGATATTCGCCGATGAGCTCTTCCGCCAAGACCGCTTCCGCGCCCGACTCGTTCTTTACGGCCACGCTTGCCGAGGCCGATCCGGAAATCGCCGCCGCGATCAAGGGTGAACTCGGCCGACAGCGTCACGAGATCGAATTGATCGCCTCGGAAAACATCGTGAGCCGCGCCGTGCTGGAAGCGCAGGGCTCGGTGATGACCAACAAATACGCGGAAGGCTATCCCGGCGCGCGTTACTATGGCGGCTGCGAATGGGTCGACGTCGCCGAGACGCTGGCGATCGATCGCGCCAAGAAATTGTTCGGCGCCAATTTCGCCAACGTGCAGCCGAATTCCGGCAGCCAGATGAACCAGGCGGTGTTTCTGGCGCTGCTGCAGCCCGGCGACACCTTCATGGGCCTCGATCTCGCCGCCGGCGGTCATCTCACCCACGGCGCGCCGGTGAATGTTTCCGGCAAATGGTTCAAGGCGCAGCATTACTCGGTGCGCCGCGACGACCAGATCATCGACATGGATGAGGTCGCGCGCCGCGCGGAAGAGGTAAAGCCAAAACTGATCATCGCCGGTGGATCGGCCTATTCGCGCTCCTGGGACTTTAAACGTTTTCGGGAAATCGCGGACAGTGTCGGGGCCTATTTCATGGTCGACATGGCGCATTTTGCCGGCCTTGTCGCCGGCGGCGTGCATGCCTCGCCAGTGCCCTATGCGCATGTCACGACGACGACCACCCACAAATCGCTGCGCGGCCCGCGCGGCGGCTTGATGTTGTGGAACGATGAGACGCTGACCAAGAAGTTAAACTCGGCCGTATTCCCTGGTCTGCAAGGCGGGCCGCTGATGCACGTGATCGCCGCGAAAGCGGTGGCTTTTGGCGAAGCGCTGCGGCCGGATTTTAAAATCTACGCGAGGAACGTGGTGGAGAACGCAAAGGCGCTAGCCGAGGCGCTGCGCGCCAATGGCCTCGACATCGTCTCCGGCGGCACCGACAACCATCTGATGCTGGTCGACCTCCGGCCGAAGGGATTGAAGGGCAACGTCTCGGAGAAGGCGCTGGTGCGCTCGGCGATCACCTGCAACAAGAACGGCATTCCGTTCGACCCCGAGACCCCGTTCGTCACCTCCGGGCTTCGGCTGGGCACGCCGGCCACGACCACGCGCGGCTTTGGCGTCGGTGAATTCAGGCAGGTCGCAGGCATGATCGCCGAAGTGCTCAACGCGATTGCGCAATCGCCTGATGGTAAGGCGCCAATGGTGGAAGCTGCGATCAAGGAACGGGTCAAAGCGCTCACCGATCGTTTTCCGATCTATCAATAAGGTCTTCCGCGGATGCGATGCCCCAGCTGCAATAGTCTCGATACGCAGGTGAAGGACTCGCGTCCGACCGAGGATTCCGCCGTGATCCGGCGGCGGCGGGTGTGCGTCGCCTGCAATTTTCGCTTTACCACTTTCGAGCGCGTGCAGTTGCGCGAACTCACGGTGATCAAACGCAATGGCCGCCGGGTGCCGTTCGATCGCGACAAACTGGTGCGTTCGGTGCAGATCTCCTTGCGCAAGCGGCCGGTCGACCCGGAGCGGGTCGAGAAGATGGTCTCCGCCATCGTGCGCGAGCTCGAAAGCGGCGGGGAAGCTGAGATTTCATCGGAAGCGATCGGCGAGATCGTGATGGAGCATCTGCGCCAGCTCGACGACGTGGCCTACGTCCGTTTCGCTTCGGTCTATCGCAACTTTCGCGAAGCAAAAGACTTTGAGGCCGTGCTCGGCGAGCTCTCCGGCGACGAGGACGCGCGGGTTACGCTGTTACGCAAATGATCTTCCGCATCCTGGAAGACCAACTCGCGGAAAAATCGAAGCAGTCAAAGGCCGCCGATGCACGCTTCATGCGGCTCGCGCTGACGCTCGGGCCGCGCGGACAGGGCCGCACCTGGCCCAATCCCGCCGTCGGCGCGGTCGTGGTCAAGGATGGCGTGATTGTCGGCCGCGGCTGGACCCAACCAGGCGGCCGTCCCCATGCCGAACCCGAGGCGCTCAAGCGCGCCGGCGAGGCGGCGCGTGGCGCCACGCTCTATGCGACGCTGGAGCCGTGCTCGCATTTCGGCAAATCGCCGCCCTGCGTGGACGCCATCATCGCCGCCGGTATCGCGCGCGTGGTGTCGGCGATCGAGGATCCCAATCCGGAAGTCGCTGGCCAAGGCCACGCAAAACTCCGTGCCGCCGGCATCAAGGTCGATATTGGCCTGGGCGCTTCGGAGGCGGCGCATGATCACGCCGGTCACTTCAGCCGCATCCGCGACAAGCGCCCGCATGTCATCCTGAAACTCGCGGTATCGCCAGACGACAGGATTGGAGCTGCCGGCCACAAGCCCGTCGCCATCACCGGCGATATGGCAAAAGCGCGGGTCCATCTGCTGCGCGCGCAATGCGACGCCATCCTGGTTGGGATCGGGACGGTGCTCGCGGACGATCCGCTTCTGACCTGCCGCCTGCCGGGCATGGAGGCACGCTCGCCGGTGCGGGTGGTGCTCGACCGCGCCTTGCGCATCCCCGGCACCGCAAAACTGGTTCATTCCGCGCGCGAAACGCCGTTGTGGGTGATGACCTCGAGCCTGTCGGAGGCGCCCGCCGCCATGAAGCTCGGGGCCGCCGGCGCGCAAGTGATCCGCGTCGCCACCACGAAAGCGCCGCCGCCGGGGCTCGATCTTCTGGCGGTGCTGCATGCGCTGGCGGAGCGGGGCATCACCCGGCTGTTGGTGGAAGGCGGCGCCCGGGTGGCGTCATCCTTTGTCGCGGCCGGCCTCGTCGACGAAGTCTGGCTGCTGCGCGGCGCAAATCCGGTCGGCGCCGACGGCGTGCCGGCGCTGGACGCATTGCCGCTGTCCGCTCTCACGCAGTCGCCCACCTTCAAGCGACGTGCTAGCGAAACGCTGCAAAACGACACACTCACAATATACGAGCGCGCATAATGTTCACCGGCATCGTCACCGACATCGGCGAGATCACAGCCCTGACGCCGACCGCGCAGGGGCAATTGCACCGCCTGCGCATCGCCTGCCGTTACGATCGCTCGACCATCGCCGACGGCGCCTCGATCGCCTGCAACGGGGTCTGCCTCACGGTGGTGGCGTCGGGTGTTGCGGGCGACAAGACCTGGTTCGATGTCGATGCCGCCGCCGAAACGCTGGGCATGACCACGGCCAAACATTGGGCCGTGGGAACAAAACTCAATCTCGAACGGGCGCTGAAAATCGGCGACGAACTCGGCGGTCATATCGTCGCGGGACACGCCGACGGCATCGCCACCATCGTGCGGCGCGACGATCTGCCGGATATGGCGCGGTTCGAACTGCGCACCACGCGCGAACTGGCGCGCTTTATCGCCGCAAAGGGCTCGGTGACGCTGGATGGCGTGTCGCTGACGGTCAATACGGTCGAGAATGTGGTATTTTCGGTGCTGATCATCCCGCACACGCTCAATGTGACCACACTCGGTGGCTGGCGCGCGGGGGCTGAGGTCAATCTCGAGGTCGATCTGATGGCGCGCTATGCCGCGCGGTTATCGGAAATGAAGTAGAAGCGTACTTGGCATGGGGCATCGCTGCGCCTAAAAGCAGCACAACTGACACATAATACCGATTGGCATGTAATGGCGGACGCGCGGCGCGCACAATTAAAAGATCAAACCGACATCTCCGGCGCCCGCGCGCTGATCGTCGAGGCCCGCTTCTATGACGACATCCAGGATGCGCTGTTGGAAGGCGCGCTCGCCGAGCTGAAGGCTGCCGGCGTTTCCCATGACGTGATCACGGTGCCCGGGGCGCTGGAAATTCCGGCTGCGATCGCGATCGCGCTCGATGCCGCGGAACAGAGCGGAAAACCCTATGATGCGGCGATCGCGCTCGGCTGCGTGATCCGGGGCGACACCATCCATTTCGAAATCGTGTCGATGGAATCTTCGCGCGCGCTGATGGATCTCGCGGTGGCGCGAAAGTTTCCGCTCGGGAACGGCATCATCACCGTCGATACCGACGCGCAGGCCTGGGCGCGGGCACGCGCCGGCGAGCTCAACAAGGGCGGCGACGCCGCGCGCGCGGCGCTCGCAATGCTGCGCATCAAACGCCGCGTGACGCGGACCTGATCATGACAGAAAACAAGACAAAACCGGCAAAAGGCCAAGAAAAAGGTAAAGACAAAAAGGCTAACCGGCGCGGCGCGGCCCGGCTCGCCGCCGTGCAGGCGCTCTATCAAATGGATATCGCGGGCGCCGGCATCAACGACATCTTTGCCGAGTTCGAGAGCCACTGGCTTGGCAGCGAGGTCGAGGGTGACAAATATCTGCCGGCGGAAGCGGCATTTTTCAAAGACGTCGTATCCGGCGTGGTGCGCGACCAATCAAAACTCGATCCCTTGATCGACGACGCGCTTGCAAAAGGCTGGCCGCTGAAGCGGATCGACGCGATTTTGCGCGCGGTGCTGCGCGCCGGCTCCTACGAATTGGAGCATCGCAAGGATGTGCCCGGCCGCGTCGTGGTGTCGGAATATGTCGATGTCGCGCATGCCTTCGTCGATGCCGACGAGACCGGCATGGTGAACGCGGTACTCGACCAGATCGCCCGCCAGTTCCGCGCCGACGAGTTTTCGCGGGGGTAGGAGAGGTGAGCGGCTGCCACACATTCCGCCGTCATCATCCGCGAAAGCGGATGATCCAGTACGCCGCGGCGGTTGTGCTTGATCACCGGACTCCCGGCGTACTGGATCGCCCGGTCAAGCCGGGCGATGACAGCCCTGGGATGGATGGCTCGTTGTGACTGATCGGCAGAACAGTCCTTCCGGCGAAGACTCCTTGATCGCGCGCTACTTCAAGCCGCTCGCGACCGATCCCGGCGCGTTCGGTCTCGGCGACGACGCCGCGATCCTCAAGGCTGAGGGCGACGAGATCGTGGTGACGACCGACGCCATTGTCGAAGGCGTTCATTTCCTGTCCGGCGATCCGCCCGACACCATCGCGCGCAAGGCGCTGCGGGTGAACCTCTCTGACCTCGCCGCCAAGGGTGCGACGCCGGCAGGTTTTGTGCTAACGCTGGCGCTGCGTTCCGCCGAGGATGCCTGGCTGACGGCGTTCGCGCGCGGACTTAAAGAGGATGCCAGCCACTTCGGTTGCCCGCTGCTCGGCGGCGACACGGTTTCCACGCCGGGCCCAGCGATGATCTCGATCACCGCGTTTGGGCGGGTGCTACCCGGCAAGATGGTCCATCGCAGCGGCGCCAAGCCCGGCGACCGTGTGGTGGTGACGGGGACGATCGGCGACGCCGCGCTTGGCCTCGATATACTCCGCGGTGGCGACGTTGCGAGAGCGCTCGGCGCCGACACCGCGGCAAGAGAGATGCTGGTTTCACGCTACCGCGTGCCGCAGCCGCGCAACGCTCTCGCGCAAGCGGTTCGCGCTCATGCGAGCGCCGCGATGGATGTTTCCGACGGTCTCGCCGGCGATCTCGCAAAATTATGCGCGGCGTCGGGCGTCTCGGCGGTGATCGACGCGCCGGGCATCCCGTTGTCCGCACCCGCCGCAACACTGCTCGCACGCGGCACGGTCGGCATCGAGGCCATCGTCTCCGGCGGCGACGATTATGAGATCTTGTGCGCCATCCCGGAAGATCGCTTTGAGGCGTTCGCACGCGCGGCAGGGATCGCCGCAGTGGCCGTGACCTCGATCGGGACGATGATCGCGGAGGCCTCCGTTCCGAGGTTTTTCGATGATAGGGGCAGGCAGATTGCCCTAAAGCGCCTCTCCTACAGCCATTTCTAGGAGAATTGCCCATACCGCCGGTTCCGAGACAAAAAGCCTGCCGAATTCGACCGATTAGGCGCCGCGCGGCGTTGCGCCGGGGGTGCGATTTTGGCATGGTCCCCGCCGATTTAAGGCCGCCCTTTTGGGCAGGGCAGGCCTTCTTTTTATGCGCTCGCCGCTCCCGCGGCGACGGGGTGGGTTGAGATTCAAAATCTGAGGCAAATTCAATGACAGCATTATGGTTGATTGTGCTCTGCGGAGCGCTTTCCATCGCTTACGCAATCTGGGCAACGGCGTCGGTTTTGAAGGCGGACGCCGGCAATCCGCGGATGCAGGAAATCGCGGCCGCCGTGCGCGAGGGCGCGCAGGCCTATCTGAAGCGCCAGTACATGACAATCGGCATGGTCGGCATCGTCATCTTCGCGCTGTTGGCCTACTTCCTCGGCATGCTGGTTGCTGTCGGCTTCCTGATCGGGGCGGTGCTGTCGGGTGCCGCCGGCTTCATCGGCATGAACGTCTCGGTCCGTGCCAATGTGCGCACCGCGCAGGCCGCGACAACGTCGCTGGCCGGCGGACTTGAACTCGCCTTCAAGGCCGGCGCCATCACCGGCATGCTGGTTGCGGGTCTGGCGCTGCTCGGCGTCACCATCTACTTCGCCTATCTCACCCACTTTCTCGGGCTCGCCGCCAACAGCCGCACCGTGGTCGATGCGTTGGTCGCGCTCGGCTTCGGCGCCTCGCTGATTTCGATCTTCGCGCGTCTCGGCGGCGGCATCTTCACCAAGGGCGCCGACGTCGGCGGCGATCTCGTCGGCAAGGTCGAAGCCGGCATTCCCGAAGACGATCCGCGCAACCCCGCCACCATCGCCGACAACGTCGGCGACAATGTCGGCGATTGCGCCGGCATGGCCGCCGACCTGTTCGAGACCTATGCGGTGACCGCGGTCGCCACCATGGTGCTGGCCGCGATCTTCTTCGCGAACTCGCCGCTGCTGGTGAACATGATGACGCTGCCGCTCGCGATCGGCGGCGCCTGCATCATCACCTCGATCGTCGGCACCTTCTTCGTGAAACTCGGCGCCAACCAATCGATCATGGGCGCGCTATACAAGGGCCTGATCGCGACCGGCATCCTTTCCCTGATCGCCGTTGCCGGCGTGATCTACTGGCTGGTCGGCTTCGGTCCGCTACAGGGCGTGAAATTCACCGGCATGGCGCTGTTCGAATGCGGCATCGTCGGCCTCGTCGTCACCGGGCTGATCATCTGGATCACCGAATACTACACCGGCACCGAATTTCGTCCGGTGAAGTCGATCGCGGCGTCGTCCGTCACCGGTCACGGCACCAACGTCATCCAGGGCCTGGCGATCTCGATGGAGGCGACCGCAGGGCCGGCGCTCGTGATCATCGCCGGCATTCTCGTCACTTACAGCCTTGCCGGCTTGTTCGGCATCGCGATTGCCACCACCACGATGCTGGCGCTGGCCGGCATGATCGTGGCGCTCGACGCCTTCGGCCCCGTCACCGACAATGCCGGCGGCATTGCCGAAATGGCCGGTCTTCCGAAGGAAGTGCGCAAAGCGACCGACGCGCTCGACGCCGTCGGCAACACCACCAAGGCCGTGACAAAAGGCTATGCTATCGGCTCCGCCGGTCTCGGCGCGCTGGTGCTGTTTGCGGCCTACAATGAAGACCTCAAATACTTCATCTCCAACACGGCCAAGTTCCCGTACTTCCAGGGCGTGGTGCCCGACTTCTCGCTGAATAACCCTTACGTCGTGGTCGGCCTCCTGTTCGGCGGCCTCTTGCCCTATCTGTTCGGCGCCATGGGCATGACGGCGGTCGGCCGCGCGGCCGGCGCCATCGTCGAGGAAGTCCGGCGTCAGTTCCGTGAAAAGCCCGGCATCATGCAGGGCACCGACAAGCCGGACTACGGCAAGGCGGTCGATCTTCTGACCAAGGCGGCGATCAAGGAGATGATCATCCCGTCGCTGTTGCCGGTGCTGTCGCCGATCTTCGTGTACTTTGCGATCTATGTGATCGCGGGCGGCGGCGCGGCCGGCAAGTCGGCGGCGTTCTCGGCGGTCGGCGCGATGCTGTTGGGGGTGATAGTGACCGGTCTGTTCGTCGCAATTTCGATGACCTCGGGCGGCGGCGCCTGGGACAATGCCAAGAAGTACATCGAGGACGGTCATTTCGGTGGCAAGGGTTCTGAGGCCCACAAGGCCGCGGTAACCGGCGACACCGTCGGCGATCCCTACAAGGATACGGCCGGCCCCGCCGTCAACCCGATGATCAAGATCACCAACATCGTCGCGCTGTTGCTGCTGGCGATCCTGGCGCACTGAGCGGCGACAGATGATCTCGAAACAAAGACCCCGCGGTGCGAACCGCGGGGTCTTGTCATTGGCGCTATCGCGTCTAGTTGAAGCTGAGCAGCTTGAACAATGGCGTCAGGTAGCTGAGCTCTTGGCCGGAGGTCGGTGTGGTGCGGCTGATGAAGTCGAAGATCTTGCCGTCCTGCAGCCCGTAATTGGCGAGCCGTTTCACCTGGCGGTTCTTGTCGAAATAGATCGCGATCACCCGCTGGTCGACCACCCGCTGATTCATGAACGCGACCGGGCGCTCGGAGCGCTGCGAGATGTAATAGAACACCTCGCCGTTGAGGGTGGCGACCGTGGACGGCGTGCCCATCACGATCAAGACCTGATCCTGGCTGGCGCCGATCGGGATTTGCTCGAGCGCGCCGGGAGGCAGGATGTAGCCCTTCTGGAATTGCTCGCCGGTGCAGCCGCCTAGCACCGCGCACACCAGGGCGATGGCGGCAGCAGTGCGCAGGCCGCGCCACTGCGCCGTCAGGCCGCGCGGAGGACGCAGGCGTGAGCTCTTAAGCCTCGTCTCGGTCATGTCTGGAACTGGTCCCGTCCCCTTGCATCGCGCGAGGCGTTGACGTACCCGGCAGCATGTTCAATTGCAACATGCGCGAGCCCGGAGGCTCGCCTGTGGAACCCACAATGCTTTGGCCGTTCAATCACTTCAGGAAACCCCGGACACCCCAAGGCACCATCGAGGCCATCTATGGCACGATCGTGACGCAAGCGCGAGAACCCTTGTTTTATCGAGACTTGGGGGTGCCGGATACGGTTAACGGCCGTTTTGACCTGTTGGTGCTGCATTTGTGGATGGTGTTGCGCCGCGTGCGGCCGATTGCCGGCGGCGCGGGCCTCTCCCAGGCGCTGTTCGATCACTTCTGCGAGGATATGGACGGCAATCTGCGCGAAATGGGCGTCGGCGACCTCACCGTGCCCAAACGCATGCAGGCCTTCGGGGAGGCGTTTTATGGCCGCAGCGCGGCCTACGATCTCGCTTTGGCCGCCGGCCGTGAACCACTGGCGCAAGCGCTGGGCAAGAATATCTTGAATGGCGATCAAATTGAAAACGCGAGGCGACTTGCCTTCTACGCCGAGGCAGCCATCGCGGCGCTGGATGGATTGAGCGACGCGGCGATACAAAACGGATCCTGGCGATTTCCTTCGCCGGCTCGCGTGGGCGTAACGCACTAGACGGAACGAGCGACATGACAGACAAAGCCCATCCATGGAGCGTTCCCGTCACCGTAGCGCAAATACCCGATACCGGGTTGCATCGCGACATCGAAACTGACCAAGCCGCGCGCGAGGCGATGGCTGAGATCGCGGATTTGCGCGAGATCCTCTCGGCGAGCGCCTCGCTCGATGTGATGCCGAAGGGCGGGGGCGGCTTCCATGTTACCGGCCGGGTTCGCGCACGGGTCGGACAGACCTGTGTCGTGACGCTCGATCCGATCGAAAACGACATCGACGAAGAGATCGATCTGATCTTCGCACCGCCGGACCAAATTCCCGGGCTGTCCGATCTCGTCGACGATGCTGCCGAGAGCGATGAGGAAATTCCGGATCCGCCGGAGCCGATCATCAACGGCGTCATCGATCTTGGCCGGCTCGCAACCGATGCGCTGTTTCTCGCAATCGATCCCTATCCGCGCAAGCCGGATGCGGTTTTCGAGCCGCTGGTGGTCGCTGATGATCCCGATGACCATCCGTTTGCGGCGCTGAAAGCGTTGCAGGTTGACGCAAAGCCGCAGGGTCCGAAAAAGCCTGACAAGCACTGACGGCGCGCTGAACCATCGTAACTTGTTCGCTGAATTCGTGTTCCGGCGGAGGTGGATACCGGCTTGCGTCAATAATCCGACGTAATATATTGAGTTAGCTTGCTTTATTGGCGTGCGCCGATTCCGCGTTGTTCCAGTCCGGCACCCAAAAGAGGGTGGTCAAGAGGTTGTGTCGGGGCGGGGACACGCTATTGTCGCGGCCCGGCCGAGGTGCAGCGTTGCGCTTCGCCGATCACCGCTTATCCATAGCGATTTCGAGTGTCCGCGGCTTAAGGCGCTTCAAGACCGCAAGAGATCAGGTTTCCGGGACGTTCATGCCTCAAAAGGTTCGAATCGCGCTTGACGCCATGGGTGGCGATGTCGGCGCATCGGTCGTCATTCCCGGCGCCGCGATTTCATTGACCCGACATCCCGACAGCGAATTTCTGCTGTTCGGCGATCGCGCGCTGATCGAGCCGCAACTGGCAAAGCATCCGGCGATGAAGAAAGTCTCGCGCGTCGTTCATACCGACGTCGCCGTCAGCAGCCACGACAAGCCGAGCCAGGCCTTGCGCCGCGGCCGCAAGACCTCGTCGATGTGGCTGGCGATCGACGCCGTCAAGAAAGGCGAGGCCGATGTCGCGGTATCGGCCGGCAATACCGGCGCGCTGATGGCGATGGCGCGCTTCAACCTGCGGACGCTGCCGGGGATCGACCGCCCGGCGATCGCGGCGGTATGGCCCACGATCCGCGGCGACTCTGTGGTGCTTGATCTCGGCGCCACCATCGGCGGCGACGCGCATCATCTGATGGAGCTGGCGGTGATGGGCAGCGCGATGGCAAGCGTCTTGTTCAATCTCGAACGGCCGACGGTCGGCCTGCTCAACATCGGCGTCGAGGAAATCAAGGGCCGTGAGGAGATTCGCGAGGCTGCGGAATTGCTGCGGGCGATGAACCTTCCACAGCTCGAATATATCGGCTTCGTCGAGGCCGATGGTATCGGCAAGGGCGCCGCCGACGTCATCGTCGCCGAAGGTTTTAGCGGCAATATTGCCCTGAAGGCGACCGAGGGCACGGCCCGCCAGATCAACGATTTTCTCCGCGCCGAGCTGTCACGGACCTGGCGTTCCAGGATCGGCTACCTGTTCGCGAAAAATGCGTTCAAGGCATTGCGCGACAAGCTCGATCCGAACAAGTCCAATGGCGGCGTGCTGCTCGGTCTGAAAGGCATCGTGGTCAAGAGCCATGGTGGAACCGACGCCGAAGGCTTTGCATATGCGGTCGACGTTGGCTATGAGATGGTCCATTACGATCTCCTCAACAAGATCAATCAGATGCTCAACCCGGACGGCGGCGCGCCTCCGTCGGCACCGACCGCGCAGGAGGCTGTCTCGTGACTGCAACACGTTCGGTCGTGCTCGGCTGCGGCTCCTATCTGCCGCGGCAGATCCTGACCAATGCCGAACTGGCAGCGCGGATAGATACCTCTGACGAGTGGATCGTGCAGCGCACCGGCATCAAGCAGCGCCACATCGCCGCCGAAGGCGAGTTCACCTCGCACTTAGCGATCCACGCGGCGCGCGCGGCCATTGCCGATGCCGGCATCGACGCGCAGTCGATCGACCTGATCGTGCTGGCGACCTCGACGCCGGACAACACCTTTCCCGCGACCGCGGTCGCGGTGCAGGAGGCGCTCGGCATCCACCACGGCGCGGCCTTCGATCTGCAGGCGGTGTGTTCGGGCTTCGTGTTCGCGCTCGCGACCGCCGACAATTTCCTGCGCACGGGTGCATTCAAGCGCGCACTGGTGATCGGCGCCGAGACGTTTTCGCGGATCCTCGACTGGAACGATCGCGGAACCTGCGTGCTGTTCGGCGATGGCGCCGGCGCCATCGTGCTCGACGCGCAAGAGCAGCCCGGCAAACCATCCGACCGCGGCGTGCTGACGACCCATCTGCGCTCCGACGGCCGGCACCAGTCGAAACTATACGTCGATGGCGGTCCGTCCTCGACCCAGACGGTAGGCTATCTCCGGATGGAGGGGCGCGAAGTCTTCAAGCATGCGGTCGGCATGATCACCGACGTGATCGTGGATGCGTTCAAGGCCACCGGCACCTCGGCCGAGGAGATCGACTGGTTCGTTCCACACCAAGCCAACAAGCGAATCATCGACGCTTCCGCGCACAAGCTGCATATTGCGCCGCGGAAGGTTGTGTTGACGGTCGACCTGCACGGCAACACCTCGGCGGCGTCGATCCCGCTGGCGCTGACGGTCGCGGTCAGGGACGGACGCGTGAAGAAGGGCGATCTGGTGCTGCTGGAAGCAATGGGCGGCGGCTTCACCTGGGGATCGGCGCTGTTGCGCTGGTGAGCGTTACGTTAAAAAGTCTGTGCACTTTGTTGACTTCTTTCATGCTATTGCATTGATGAGCGCTGTTGACCGGCGTATATTAAGCTCATAATTTCAGATAGATATTGTTCGCCGAGAGCGCGGGGCAAGGCGATGACCGGAACCGGAAAAACTGTAACACGCGTTGACCTATGCGAAGCGGTCTACCAGAAGGTGGGGCTGTCGCGTACGGAATCCTCAGCCTTCGTGGAATTGGTGCTGAAGGAGATCACCGATTGCCTGGAGAAGGGCGAGACGGTGAAACTGTCCTCGTTCGGCTCGTTCATGGTGCGCAAGAAGGGCCAGCGCATCGGCCGCAATCCGAAGACCGGCACCGAGGTGCCGATTTCTCCGCGGCGGGTGATGGTGTTCAAGCCGTCGGCGATCCTGAAGCAGCGGATCAACGGTCACAGCCCCAGCAACGGCGAAAGCAAGACCGACTAGGTTTCATCGGGGGCGAGCGGACAAGCAGAGGGAGACTTAAGCATTTGGACAAGGCGCCGGATGCGTTCCGAACCATCAGCGAGGTCGCCGCCGACCTCGACATCCCCCAGCACGTGTTGCGGTTTTGGGAGACGCGGTTCGCCCAGATCAAGCCGATGAAGCGCAGTGGCGGCCGGCGCTATTACCGGCCGGACGACGTCGATCTGCTCAGGGGCATCCGCCGACTGTTGTACGGCGAGGGCTACACCATCCGCGGGGTGCAGCGCATCTTGAAAGAGCATGGCATCGGCTCGGTCCAGCGTCTGGCCGATGCGTCGGCGGTTGCAGCTTTCGGCGCGATCGAGGAGGTGGTCGGTCAGAGCCTGCTGGAGCAGGATGATGACGCCATCCCCGGCCTCGGCCTCGACCTTGACGACGACGATTATGACGGCGGCAACGAAGGCACAGATTTCCGCCGCGCCGAGCCCGACGAGGACGGCATCCCGGCGTTCGACGCTGACCCCGTTCCGGGCACCCAGGGTGGCGCCCGCCCGCTCGACGTCGCCCGCCTCAAAGGCGTGCTGCAGGACCTCATCGCCTGCCGGCAATTGCTGGATTCCGCGCTGAAGGACGGCTAGCCGCCGCGCGACGCCGGAACCGGCTGTTGGCGCTAGGGATATGCCTAATCCCGCGCCCCGTCAGGCTTCTTGCGCCCAACGCTGATCGAAGCTAAGGGAACGGCATCGGAGCGTGGCGCAGCCCGGTTAGCGCACTAGTCTGGGAGACTAGGGGTCGGAGGTTCAAATCCTCTCGCTCCGACCAAAGAAAGCCCCGGTAATACGGGGCTTTTTTCATTTCCAACCGGTCATGCAAGAGCACGAAAACCGAACAAAAGCCGGAATAATTCGGGATTTCCGGACAGAAAGTCCCCAGAAAAGTCCCCAGACTGATCGGGCGCGTTCATGAGAGGTTCTTTGTTGCCGGTACAAAAGGCCGGAGCTTAACGGCTGCATGAGCGTAGACTCATCGCTTCCCGCACCCCGTTACGACCCCAAGTCCCAAGTCGAAGCGGGGTGCAACCCGGGGTCGCTGCCTCCATCGTTGCGCAGGACAACTAATCGTCCCGATATTGTTCCACCAGCGACGCGGGCGCGCCTCATTTTCGTTCAGGTCAGCGCAAATTGGGATCCCAAAGAAAAAAACGTCGCTTTCCCGGGTCAGGTGGCAGGGAGGATCGGACCATGCCTGAGGACTACGACTGGAAGGAACGTCGAGATCAGGTGGAGCGCTACCGCATTCTAGCACAAGAAACTACGGACCCAATTGCGGCTCGTTTGCTCCGCGATATCGTCCTGGACTTGGAAGCCGAGTTGAAAGGATCGCCGCAAAGTGGCGCCCTCGATGCCGCATGAGCGCCGAGGCATGGCTTACCGCACAAAAGCCATTCCCGGAAGAAAGGCCCCGAAAGGCTGGCGGTCTCAGCGGTGCGCCCGAGGCGCCCCGCCAAGCAGAAACCTCACCAGTGGCCCGCGCTGGGCCGTTTGCCGCGCTATCAGTTGGGCCACACCGGCTCATCGAATAGGACCGCGGCCCGAGCGATCATACGCCCGCTCGGGAGGCGTTTTGCATTCGAGGTGGCGTTCGCGATCAGCGTCGCGAAATTTCCTAAGCGTTGCCATCTTTTCGAACGGGGGCGCATGCCAAGGTACTATTGAGGGTTGTGGTGTGTTGCGTGGAGTAGTGCCATGGTCACTGATCTTCAAACCAAAGTGGAAAAGTACGAGATCAAAGCCGCCCAGTGCGAAGAGTCGGCTCGGCAGGCGACGGATAGCCCCCAGAGGGCCTTGTATGAGGTGCTTGCTCGTTACTATGGCGAGCTGGCAACGGACTTCCGGCAAGTTATCGAAAAACGGAAGGCCGCGTAGCTGCCGGTCGCCCCGGCTGATCGCATGCTCGCGTAGCGGCGAATAAGTCGCGGCCGGAGCGCTTGTCGTTTTCTTTGTCCGGAAGAGTGACCTAGCTCACATGTCGTGCGCGCAGGATACCGCTGGGTTACACGAGGGTTTCATCTGTTCCCTCTCTGGAACCGGCCTTGCGGCGCGGTGCGCCTCTAACAATTTCGCCCCAGCCACCGCCAGGTCGTTGTTCCGAGCCACATAGCTATCAATGATCGCCATGAGGGAGGCGATCAGTCGATGGGTGCCTATTTCAGGATGAGTTTTTGGTCGGAGGACAATCGCTAACACCGCCCGCCGGACCGAGGCCACGCGATCACAAGCCAGCCGAAGGCAGGACACTATCGTCGGAAGATTTCGAGTGACCATGCCGGCCGGTCGCGGCTTGCGCTCCTCGAGCCAGTAGTTCTCATACCAGGAACTATCGACTTGAAGGAAGCGCATCGTGTGGTCGAGGCCTCTCGGATGGCGATGCGAATAATCGGCTGGCATGGCACTCTCCCTTGCATTCAGACGAGGCCGATCATCAGGTCCTCAAGTGACTGATGCCGGAAGTCGGCCCCGGGAAACGGTGCGATTGGTCGTGTCCAATTTCGGTCATCCATCGGTCCCGGATATCGGAGGGATGGATCGGATGCGTCGCGAGTCGATAGCGCGGTTCGAGGCGACGTAGTCGATCTCGCCGCGCGCAATGCCGATGTCCTGTAGCTCCCTGTCATCTAGATCGCACAAGGTCGCTCGTAACCTCTGGCGTTTGCGCCGTTCCTGAAACGCACCCCAATATCTGCTGAAGAGGTTGGAGACGCGCCGCGTCGACGCGGGCGTCTGGTCCAGCCACGTTACACCGTGAGCCGTGTTCATCGTCGTATCTCCCGAGGACGTTGTTTTCCACCGGACCAGGGTGGCAAGACATCGTCGGGCGCGCTTGACATTCGGCTTACATTTTCCTTACCGACGGCTTATTCTTTGTGTTGCAACCGTTGCTAGAGCCTCGACGATTCGGAGGCCGCCTAAGGGATTGGCAGCTTGCGCTATCTCTTCGAGGAGTACGCATTCGACACTGACCGGCGCGAGCTGCATCGCGGGGCGGACGCCGTCTCGGTCGCGCCACAGGTATTCGACCTGCTCGACTATCTGATCCGCAACAGGGAGCGTGTTGTCAGCAAAGACGACCTCATCATCGCCATTTGGAATGGGCGCAGCGTGTCCGATGCAGCACTGACGACCCGCCTGAATGCCGCCCGGAGCGCGATCGGCGATTCCGGCGAGGAACAGCGCCTCATCAAAACACTGCCGCGCAAGGGCTTCCGTTTCGTGGGTACAGTGCGGGAAGCGCAGAGGCCCGCAAGTGTGGCGGTCAGCGATGCACCGGTGCAACAGCCGAATCCCGCCCTTCCGCTCCCCGACAAACCCTCGATCGCCGTTCTCCCCTTCACCAACCTGAGCTCCGATCCGGAGCAGGATTATTTCGCCGACGGCATGGCCGAGGACATCATCACGGCGCTGTCTCGTTTCAAGGCGCTGTTCGTCATCGCCCGCAACTCGAGCTTCACATACAAGGGGCGTGCCGTCGACGTGAAGCAGGTCGGGCGCGAGCTTGGGGTGCGCTACGTGTTGGAAGGGAGCGTTCGCAAAGCGGCAAATCGAGTGCGCATCACGGGACAGCTCGTCGATACCGCCACTGGGGCCCATCTTTGGGCGGAACGTTTTGACGGCGGGTTCGGCGACATCTTCGATCTGCAGGACCAGGTGACCGAGAGCGTTGTCGGGGCGATCGCGCCAGCGGTGGAAAAGGCCGAGATCGAGCGTGCCAAGCGCAAGCCGACCGAGAGTCTCGACGCCTATGCCCTCTATTTACGCGGTTTGGCCAGGTTTTATCAGTTTGGTAACCGGCAAGCGAACGACGAGGCATTACGCCTGTTCAACAGCGTGATTGAGCTCGATCCAGATTTTGCGGCCGCCTACGGTCGTGCCGCCCATTGTTACGTCAGTGCCAAGATCAATGGCTGGATTTCAGACACAGCGAACGAGATTGCCGAAGTGAAGAGGCTCGCCCAACGGGCCGTTGAGTTGGGCAAGGATGACGCGATCGCGCTCACCCCCAGCGGGTGGGCGCTAGCGTATGTTGTTCGCGATCTCGAGGTAGGCGCCGGCTTAATCGATCGCGCGCTTGCGCTCAATTCCAATTTGGCCGAGGCATGGTTTTACGGCGGCTGGGTAAAAAACTTTCTCGGCGAGCCGGAAACGGCGACCGAGCGCTTCGCGCGTGCCATGCGCCTGAGCCCACTTGATCCGTTGGCGATAGGAATGCGAAGCGGGACCGCGTTTGCCCATTTTCTCCTGGGCCGCTATGCCGAAGCGGCATCGTGGGCGGCAATGGCATTGCAGGACAAACCGGACTATCAACCTGGATTACGTATCGCCGCCGCAAGCAACGCAATGGCCGGACGGCCGGAGCAAGCACACAAGGCAATGGCTCGGCTGCGGCAACTGAATCCCGCGCTACATGTTTCCACCCTCAAAGACGTGGTGGGCCCTTATCGGCGTGCCGAAGACCTCTCGCGATACGAAGAAGCATTGCGGCAAGCCGGACTGCCCGAATGACCATCGCGGCTGGAGCCGGGGGTGGGTTCATGATGGCGTTGCTGTCCACTGAATGTTGGAGGCTTTTGACCCTGACCGGACATCGGTTTTTTTCCATTCGAACCGTCTGCCTTGGGTTAGCGACCAACTCACCGACACCGCACCTCACGCCCGGAGAGGAGCTGCCATGCCGAACGTCGAAAGTCATTCGTTCGATTTGCCTGTTTTTGCCTGAGAATCGAAGGATATTGCGATGAACGCGTCGTCCATCGAAAAACTTTCCGTCGGTGACGTCGGAAGCTTTCGTGAGCTGAATGCCAAGAGAAATCCAGACGGGCTCGCTCTTGTTTACATACCTGGGCTTGCTGCTCTTCTTGAGCGCGCCAGACAACTCAAGGGCTCCGAACTGTCTGAAGAAGAATCGGCGCGTATTGCAGAGCACGCAACTGTGATGGCAGCGCCACCGGAAGTAGCGAAAGAAACAATCGAAAATAGAGGCTATGAGTAGTCGCGTTCCTTCGGCTACGCATGACGCAGGCGCAATACGGGCGCCACGGGTTCGCGCCTCCAGCGCGAGCCGCAGGGAACCAATCCAGGCGTAAAAGCCTTATTCCATATGATCGATCCCATTGAAGACGTGCTCGCTCCCATCGTTATCGAACGGTCGATGAGCATCTTTGAGAGTTTTAGGGATACGAAGCATGTCGACATCGTGCAGGCGCGCAAGGCCGTGACGCGGCACGTGTTCGAATTGATCGGATCGGGGCAGACGGACGAAAAAGAACTGGTGGTGTCAGCTCTGACCTACCTCAAATCACTCGAGGCGAGAGCCGAGGCGACAAAGCCATGAAAATCCTGGAGCACTCCGAAAGTCACATCGTCAAACTGGATGATGGATCGAGCTGGCAGATTTTTCCCGGCGATATCGACCGCACCTTGACATGGTTGCCGACGACGGAGCTCAGGCTGTTCGAGATAAGCGACGAAGTCGCCTCGCATGCCCTGATCAATTCCGATGACGGAACCCGTGTCCGCGTGCGGCCTTTAGGCGAGCGTTGGCCCGCTGCGAGGGTCAAGAACGTCTTGAAGCAGGGCTGACAGATCGTCCGAAAACAAATCTGATGCGGCGCTTTCGACGTCCGCAGGCGCCGAAGTCCGCCTCTCGCCCCCAGGGGCGGACATGAGGGTCAGCCGGACATCGGCCCACAATTCTGCTATATGACCATTCAATTTCCCTGCGCATTGCCAACAAGAACAACGCTGAAGGATACGACACATGAGCCGTCATCCCGATTTCGTGCCTCAAGGTGTGATTCCGGCGGTGCTGCTGCCGTTCCACGAGGATATGTCGATCGACGAGCCGAGTTTCCGAGCTCATCTGCGCGAAGTCGGGGCGGTGCAGGGGCTGTCTGCGATCACGGTCAACGCCCACTCTACCGAGGTCGCCTCCTGCACCGAGGACGAGCAGCGTCGCGTCATGGAGATCGCCGGCGAGGAGGTCGGCGGCGCGCTGCCGATCATTCACGGTGTCTGGGCGGACGGTAGCCTTCAGGCGGCGCGGATCGCTCGGCAGGCTCAGGCCGGCGGGGCTTCGGCGCTGCTGGTGTTTCCGCCGGGTCCCTTCACGCTCGGCCAGTCGGCCGAGATGGCGTTGGCCCATTTCAAGACCATCGGCGATGCGACCGATCTGCCGCTGATCGTTTTTCAGTATCCGCTGGCGACAGGGCAGGGCTATCCGGCAGGGACGCTGGAGCGGCTATTCGACGAGGTGCCGACCATCCGCGCCATCAAGGACTGGACGCCATTGGTGCCGCAGCACGAGCGCCAGATTCGGGCGTTGCAGGGGCGCAAGCGTCCCGTCAACGTGCTGTCCACCAACAGCGCATGGCTTTTGAGTTCGCTGGTGCTCGGCTGCAACGGCCTGCTCTCCGGCAGCGGAAGCGTCATCGCCGATCTTCAGGCCAGGCTCTATCGCGCCGTCAGGGCCAACGATCTCGCCGAAGCCCGCCGGCTGAACGACCGGATCTATCCGATGGCGCGGGTGTTCTATGCCGATCCCTTTATCGACATGCATAACCGCATGAAGGAAGCGTTGGTGTTGCTTGGCAAACTGCCGCGCGCGGTGGTGCGCCCGCCACTGGTCAAGATCACGGACGCAGAAATCGCGCTGATCAAGGATGCGCTGATGGAGGCGGAGCTGCTCGGCACGCGAACGGCCAAGGGGCGCCAGGCCGCATAACGGTCGGCTCGGACGCGGCGCTTTCGACGTCGGCGATCTCGGTGCGGTGTTTGAGCCGCCGCTGCCGCCTCACTCCCTGGGTTTGGTGAAAAGCCTCTTCATGTCGGCGGCGATGCGCAGTTGCTCGGCTTTTTTGAGCGCTTCGCTGCGTTCCGGACCGTTGGGCAGCTCGCGTGCTTCGGCGAGCAGCTGTTTGACGCGGGCATCCCAATCGTGAGCGGCCGGCTCGTCTTTCCACCGACGTATCATGATCGCGGACCTATTCGGATGCTGGCACTAATTGCAGCAATCTGCCGATGATAGGCGAGCGCAAGGGATCCTCGCCTTCGCAATCGATGCATTGGTATTTGCGACCCCGCATATCCTTCACGAGCATGAGCTTCATGGGCTTGCGGCATTTCTGGCAAATTGGCTTTTCGCGCTGGGGCACCTGGACTTGGTTTTGCTGGAACACGGACGCTCTCCATCAAGAATTGTCTGTAGCGTGCGCCCGAAATTGCGGTTTGTAAACAAGTAAGTTATTGATTTTATTGGAGTAATTTACTAATTTTGGGGCATCTGCATCATCGATGGAACTGATATCGATTGAGTGAATTGAGTAACTTACCAATTTCACGTCGAACGCTGAAAAAACTCATTCTCGAGGGCCGCCATGAACGATCTCCGCGGTGAGCGATTGCAGATCATGCTTTCGCCCGAAGAACTGTCGGTGGTTGACGACTTCAGATTTCGCCATCGAATGCCAACCCGAGCCGCAGCTGTTCGCGAGCTGCTCAAGCTTGGCCTCGCGGCGGGAACGACCGATGGTGGACCGCGCATGAAATCCAGCGACTACGGGGTGTTTCACCGCGGCCCCGCGGGTCATTTGGATCAGGATGGGAGCGGCGAATAGATCGCGGCCCGAGCGTTTGTTGTTTTCTTTGTCCGGAAGAGTGACCTAGCTCACATCTTGTGCGCGCAGGCTGAGCTAGCAATGCCAAACCGACCTCATTCCCCGGGGTCGTGCTTTGGAGGTCGCAAATGACTGCTATCGCGAGGGTTCTTTCGCGCGTTTCCGGAACCCAGGTTGACGTCGAGATTCTCAAGACCATTGCCATGTTTTGCGGCGTAGGCCTGTTCGTGTCGCTGCTGCTCGCGACTTACGGCCTGGATTTGAGTGCAGGCTTCTTCTGACGGCGGCTCGCCTTTTTGAGATCGAGCACGCAGCGCCCCAAGCGCACTATACGTGGCCCTCGGGCGTCAGGCTCTGTTTTGGGCCGACGCCTTCGATGACATCAGCCGCCGAATGCTTCATCGCGCAAATGCCCGTCCGCGACCCGCGCGTCAGGATTGTGCGTGATGGTCATGAACCAAACGAGACTGAAGAACAGCGACCACGCGGTGTCCCAATAAAACCAGTCCATGTGATTTCCTCGCCGAATCCCGTCGAGAGCCGGGACCTTATCAGCATCTAGGCTCTGTTGGTGAAGATGCACGCTTCTCGCCTGCATTTTGCGCTGCGATATTGGCGAGTGAACACGGTGCGTTGCGGTAGCGAACGCCAGGTGATTAGCGGGGATAAGTTGATCGGCGTCATCACCCGTTCTTTAATCTCGCGCGGGGGCGCTCAGGATCAACGGCGGAAACATGAGCCAATGGAGGTAACATGCTGGTTCGCCCCCATGATCTGGCCGAGCGTATGTCCGGCATTCGGCAGCCGGAGATATTCAGGCTGCCGATCGATGCGGCACGGCTGAAAGCCCGCGAAATCCTCGATCAATTTCCGCAAGGGGGATACATGGCGGTGATCGAAAACTGGCGGCAGCTTCCCGATGGCCGTATCGAATTCACCATGCGGCATCTACCGACCGCGGAATGAGCCGGTCGGGGCGCGAAAAGCTCCTCCAATCGATCAACCCGAAGGCGCTTCGATCGATCGTCACCGCTCGCGCAAACTCTCCTGGGAGTGACGCAGAATGGGCGAGAGCAGATAATCGATGATCCGCCGCGTGCCGGTCCTGATCTCGACCGTGACGGCCATGCCCGGCGAGAGATTGACCAGTTTGTCGTCGACCTGCATCTGGGTTTGGTCGAGCGACACGCGGGCCGCGTAGGCGGGCTCCGACGTGGCGCCGTCACCGGCACCGGGTTGTTTTGGCGGGTCTGATTTGCCCGCGCCCTCGCGCGGGATCGCGTCCTGCGACAGCGTGACCACCTTGCCGTGCAGCAAGCCATAGCGGGTGAAATTGAAGGTATCGACCTTGATCTCGGCGTCCTGACCGGAGCGCACGAAGCCGATATCCTGGTTGTCGACCATGGCCTCGATCTCGAGTTTACTGTCGGCGGGAACGATCGACAAAAGGGTCTGGGCCGGGGTGACGACGCCGCCGACGGAATGCACCGCCAGTTGCTGGACCGTGCCGTCGATCGGCGCGGTCAGGGCCTGGAATTTGGTGCGCTGCTCCGATTTGGCAACGTCCTGCGCCAGGCCGCTTGCCTTGCGGGTGGCTTCGGCCAAATCGTTCAAATTCTGCCGGCGAAATTCGGCGCGGGTTTCCTCGAGCTTCGCCTTCGCAGCAGTAACGGCTGCATCGGCCTCCTTGAGGCGGCTGGTCTGCACCTCGAGGTCCTGCTGGCTCGACAGCAGTTCCTGCAGATTTTCCAGATACGCAAGCTTCGAGCCGGTCTGGTGATCGTAAAGCGTCTTGCGCATCTGGGTGCGCTCTTCCATCAGCGGCAGCAGCGTCTGGATCTTGCCGATCGAAACCTTCTGACTTTCCAGTTCGGCGCGCTTCTGCGCCGCTTCGCCAGCAAGCGCGGCGAGCTTGCTGCGATATTGCGACACCTGGCCGGCGAGGAATTGCGCGCCCATCCTGGCCTGTTCGGGGGTCGCGCCCTCCGGCGCCACGAAGCGGGCATCGGGATTTTCTTCGCTCTCGAGCGCCGCCGTCAGCCGCGCGATGTCGATCTTCGCCGCCATCAAGTCGTTGCGCTGATGGTCGAGATCGGCCTGGTTCATGGTCGGGTCCAACTCGATCAGGACATCGCCGACCTTCACCTTTTGGCCATCATGCACCAGGATGGCGCGGACCACGCCGATCTCGAACGGCTGCACGATCTTGGTGTGGCCCGTCGGGATGATCTTGCCCTTGGAAACGGCAACGATATCGACGCGGCCGATCCAGGACCAGACGAATGCGAGGGTAAACACGCCGACCAGGCAATAGGCCCCGAGACGGCCGATCGGCGAGGGCGGTGTCTCGACGATTTCGAGGGCTGCGGGGAGAAATTCGCGCTCGGCGCGGCGAACGGGCTTGTTCGGAACGGGGACGATGGCTGTGGTCATCTGGCGCTCATCGGTCAGTATCTGGCTCGATCAGGACTGCATGGCGTAAAGCGCGGCGTAGCGGCCGCCCTTGCGCAGCAGATCCTCATGGGTACCGTCTTCGGTGAGGCGTCCGCGCTCGATGGTCAGGATGCGGTCGGCGACCCGCACCGCCATCAGCCGATGCGCGATGATGAAGACGGTGCGGCCCTTCACGATCTGGCGCATGTTGTCGTGGATGATCCTTTCGCTCTCGTAGTCGAGCGCGCTGGTCGCCTCGTCGAAGATCAGGATGCGCGGATTGGTGACCAGCGCGCGCGCGATCGCGATGCGCTGACGCTGGCCGCCGGAAAGCGTGCTGCCGCGCTCGCCGATCATGGTGTCGTAACCGTCGGGCAATTCCAGGATGAAATCGTGGGCGCCGGCAAGGCGCGCCGCGGCGATGACGTCCTCGCTCGGCATCCCCGGATTGGCGAGGGCGATATTGTCGCGCACGGTCGCGTTGAACAGCACGTTGTCCTGCATGACGACGCCGATCTGCCGGCGCAGCCAGGAACTATCGACCTGCGCGAGGTCGACGCCGTCGACGAAGACCCGGCCGCTTTCCGGCACATAAAGCCGCTCGATCAATTTCGCAAAAGTGCTTTTTCCCGAGCCGGAGGAGCCGACGATGCCGACCACCTGGCCGGCGGCGATGTCGAGCGTGACATCTTTGAGAATTTCCGGCCCGTCGATGCGGTAGCGAAACGTGACGTGCTCGAACCGGATGTCGCCGATCAGCGCCGGCAGGGCGGGCTTGGTCGCATTGTAGGACGGCTCGACCGGCGTGTTGAGGATATCGCCTAATCGCGCAATCGACAGCCGGGCTTGATGAAAATCCTGCCAAAGCCCGGCAAGGCGCAAGACCGGCGCGCTGACCCGGCCCGCCAGCATGTTGAAGGCGACGAATTCGCCGACCGTGAGTGAACCCTGGATCACGAGCTTGGCGCCGAAGAACAGAATGGCCGCCATCACCATCTTGTTGATGAACTGGATCGCCTGACTGCCGACATTGCCGAGGTTGAGAACGCGAAAGCTCGCGCCGACGTAACCTGCGAGTTGCTCTTCCCAGCGGCGCTGCACCTGGGGCTCGACCGCCATCACCTTCAGCGTTTCGATCCCCGCCACGGTCTCGACCAAAAATGCCTGGTTTTCCGCGCCACGCCGGAATTTTTCGTCGAGCCGGGCGCGAAACAGCGGCGTCATGCCGGCGGAGACGGCGACATAGAAAGGCAGGCTCGCGATCACGACCCAGGTCAGAAACGATGAATACAGGAACATCACCGCCAGAAACACGAAGGTGAAAAAGGCGTCGATCACCAGCGTCAGCGCCGAACCGGTCAGGAAGTTGCGGATATTTTCCAGTTCGCGAACGCGGGCGACGGAATCGCCGACCCGACGCGCCTGGAAATAGGCCGAGGGCAACGCCAACAGATGCCGGAACAGCCGCGCGCCCAGTTCGACGTCGATGCGGTTGGTGGTGTGCGCGAACAGATAGGTCCGCAACATTCCAAGCAATGTCTCGAAGATCGATATGGCGACAAGGCCGATGATCAGCACGTCGAGTGTGCTCTCGCTGTGATGCACCAGCGATTTGTCGATCACGACCTGGAAGAACAATGGTGAGATCAGCGCGAACAGCTGCAGGAAAAACGAAAACAGAAAGACCTCGCCGATCAGCCGGCGGTATTTGTTGATCGCGGTCACGAACCACGAGATGCCGAAGCGGTTGGTGAGATCGCTTAAGGTGGCGCGCCGCGCCATGAAGACGAGCCGGCCGTCCCAACGCTCCTCGAACGCCGTGCGGGTCAGCATCTCCGGGCGTCCGACCGAGGGGTCCGACACCAGAACCTGATCGTCGGACGCCTTGCCGATCAGCAGGAAACCGCCAGCGCCAAGGCAGCCGATCGCCGGCAGCGGGCTTGCCGCCAGACGCGCCCATTTGGTTCTGACGACACGCGCCTTCAATCCAAAATCCTTCGCGCAGCGAAGCATTTCGGTAACGCCGATCGCCGTACCGCCGAAGCGGTGAAGGATTTGATCCGGCTCCGCGGCGACGCCCTGGAAGCGCAGCAGCATCACCAGCGTGGCGAGACCGGTGTCGGCCGGCCTTGTCTTTATGTCATGCATCGCTTCCTCGGCTACGGGCCGCCGTCAGGACATCTTCTTCCCGGGCCGGCCGAAATTTTTGGGGATCGCCGTGCCGGCCCGAAGGCCGGCACGGTTCGATCGAATGATCAAGCGTGGGGGGTAGCCAGATTTGGGTGCTGGCTTTGAGCGTCGGCGATGACCATCCCGCCGATCTGGCCTGGCGGCGTCGTGAACGACGACGCGATGGCGTGGCCGAGCATCGACGCCTGGTCGGCGAAGGATGCCATCAGATCGGGCTTGGCATCCTTGTCGCCGGCCGCGGGCTGTGGGTCGGCCACGAAGCTGACGCCGTGCGGCGACGAGAAGTTGAAGCCCGGCGCGTTGTCGGCCGACAGCAACGGCGTGAATGCACCGGTGGTCGGATCGACCTGGCCGAACGCTTTCAGGCTTCCGACCGAAGCATAGTAGTCGTTGGTGTTGAGGCCCGTCGCGTGGAACGAGTAGACCTTGTTGGTCGCGGTATCCGTCAGCGTGAAGGTGCCTGACGGGGCATCCGGCTTGATGACGTCGTCGAGACCGGCGTGGCCGGCGGTAACACCCGCTACCGGCGTAAACGACACCGACTGCTGCGCGGTGCCGGCCTTGCTGATGTCGATGATGGCGCCATCGTCACCGCTGGACAGAATCAGGTCGCCGTTCGGCGCCATTTTCATGGAGTCCGGATCGTTCAGCGGCACGGTTTCGATCTGCCCGGTCACGGTATCGAGGCCGGTGGCGCCGAACGCCAGCACCGTCTTGGTGGTGAGCAGGCCGGTCGGGTGATCGCCCTGCACCAATTGCACCAGCACCGGGTCCCCGGTATTGGCCGGGTTGGTGTAGCTCAGGAACACCTTGTTGCCCTCGAATACGACGTCGTCATAGCCGCGGGTAGCCGTCGAATTGGCGAAGCTGAGCGGGTCGGAGACGTTGTGCGTTTTCGGATCGATCAGCGTCAGGGTCGGATTGCCGTCCTGATTTTGCAGCGCCCAGAGCTCATGGGTGACGGGGTTGAACTTCAATCCGTCGACCGATCCCGGTAGCGAATAGGAAAATTCGATGTTGCCGGCCTTGTCGTACTGCACGATCGTGCTGGAGCCGCCGCCGCCGGTGGTATCCGCACCGTTGCCATATTCGACAAAGGTAAAGCCGTCACCGGTCGCGACCGAGTCAGGTTGGGTGGAACCATCGAACGGAGTCTGGAATGTCTTGATCTCGCCGATCTGCGGCGAGGGGGCCGCGTTCTGGTCCGGAATGAAGGTGACGCCGTGCGGGGAGCCGAAGGTGAAGCCCGGCGCATCGCTGGCGGAGACCAAAGCGGTGAACTTGCCGGTATTCTCGTCGACCTGGCCGAACGCGCCGAGCGCGCCGACCGAGGCGTAATAGGCGTTCGGGTCGAGGCCTGACATATGCACCGACAGCACATGGCCGTCCTTTGCATCCGAGATCAGGAACGTGCCGGAGGTGGCGGTCGGCTTGATCACGTCGTCGAGCCCGGCATTGCCGATCGTGGCCTGGGGAATCCCCTGGATCGGGGTGAAGGCAATCGCCTGCTTGGATGTGCCGGGGTTCTGGATGTCGATGATTGCGCCATCGGCATTGCTTGTGAAGATCAGGTCGCCATTGGCGGCGAGCTTGAGCGAGTCCGGATCGGTTTGCGGCACCAGCTCGATCTTGCCGGTCACGGTGTCATAGCCCATCGCGCCGTCGAGCAGCACCGGCGTGGTACGCAAGAGGTCGCCCGGCTTCGGGTTCGGCCCGTTCAAGAGCTTGACGATGGTCGGGTCGCCATTGCCGGTCGGGTTGGTGTAGCTCAAGAACACGTTCTTGCCGTCGAATACGACGTCGTCATAGCCCCGCGTGGTCGAGGTGTTGGCGTAGTTGAAATGCGCCGTGACCGTTTGCGTCTTGGGATCGATCAGCGACAGCGACGAGCGGCCGTCCTGGTTCTGCAGCGCCCAGACCATCCCGGTATCGGGATTGTACTTCAGGCCGTCGACCGAGCCTTCGATCGGATAGGCGTGCACGAAGTTGCCGGATTTGTCGTACTGGATGATCGTGCTCTTGCCCGGAATGGCCCCCGTCGAGTCGACGTTGTTGCCATATTCGACGAACACGTAGTTGCCGGCGATGGTGATCGAGTCCAGGCCGCTGACGCCATTCGGCGTGCTGCCGAATGTCTTGACGGAATCGACATGCGCCTGCGGCGGCGCGTTTTTATCGGGCACGAACACGATGCCGTGCGGCGAAGCGAAGTTGATGTCGCCGGCGTTCGCGGGAGTAACGAGCGGGGTGAAGACACCGGTCGTCGGATCGACCTGGCCGAACGCCTTCTGGCTTCCGAGGGAGACGTAATAGTCGTTGACGTTCAAGCCGGTAGCATGAAACGAATAAACCTTATTGGTCTTGGTGTCGGTCAGGTAGAATGTTCCGGCTGTAGCGCTGGGCTTGATCACATCATCGAGGCCGGTCGCGGGCACGTTGTTGATCTTTTTGATCGTCGTAAAGGAGACCGACTGACTGGCCATCCCCGCATTGTGCACGTCGATGATGGTGCCGTCGGCGCCGCTGGTCAGGATGAGATCGCCGTTCGGCGCCAACTTCATCGAATCGGGATCGGAGAGCGGTATGGCTTCGATCTTGCCGGTCACCGTGTCGAAGCCGGTCGCGCCGTCGGTCAGGATCGTCGACGTCAGCAGCAAACCACTCGGGTGGTCGCCGTTGAGGAGTTCTACCAGTACCGGATCGCCCGCGCCGTTCGGATTGGTATAGCTCAGGAACACCTTGTTGCCTTTGAAGACAACATCGTCGTAGCCGCTGGTCGCGGACGGATTGGCGAAGTTCAGCGGACCGGTGACGTGGTGGGTGACGGGATCGATCAGCGTAATCGTCGAATTACCGTCCTGGTTCTGCAGCGCCCAGATCTGGCCGGTATAGGGATTTAATTTCAGGCCGTCGACCGAACCCGGGATGGTGTAGGTATGCTCGATATTCCCTGCCTTGTCGTACTGGATGATCGTGCTCGAACCGCCGCCGCCGGTGGAGTCCGCGCCGTTGCCGTATTCGACAAAGAACGTGCCGTTCGCTGTCGTGATCGAGTCGGGAGCAGTGTCGCCAGTCGGCGCCGCCGCGAAAGTTTTTACCTTACCCACCGAAGCCATGTTTCGTTCCTCCTTGGTGATTGACCAGAGGCGCGCAAATGACATGGTGCTGACGACGACCGTGTGACGCTGAGGCGAATGAAATTTGGTCAAAAATGAGAAGGCAGGAACTCTTTCAAAAATAAAGTTGAGAAGGCAGGGAACTTTTCGAGCAGTTGAATTTCGAAAGGTCTTCCGTCGTCACAGTGCGAAAATAGAAAGCTATCTAAAATTCATTTTCTTCAGGACGGCGTCAGCGCCGGCCGGCGCTTACCGTGTTTGCAAGCAGCACACCAAGGCAACCGAACAACAAGATCGCGCCGGCCGCCAACGCCAGGCCAAGCATTGCCATCACGCCGGCAAGTGCTACGACCGCAAGGATCGCAAGCGCCAGCGCACCGTCGTCGACGAACAGCCCGGCAAGTTCCCGCAACACGTTGGCCAGCATGGTCATGGCAAAACCTCGGCGCTGGGGCGGCGCACCAGCACAACCGCGGCAGCGCTCACCGCGAGAAACAGCGCGGCAAATGCGACGATGGCGAGATCCGCGCCCGGCCAGTCCAAGCCGAGACCTTCACCAGTCCAGAACACGCCGAATGCCGACAGCATCACACCGACGGCGAATTTCAGCGTATTTTCCGGAACCCGCGCCAGCGGCCGATGCACGATCAAGCCGATGCAGGCAACCAGGAGGCAAGCGGCCAGCGCGCCCGCGCTTGCCGGCACCAGCATCCCGCGGCCGGCGCTGAGCGCGATCACGATGAACACCACTTCAAGTCCTTCGAGCAGCACCGCCTTGAAGCTCGCAAGGGAAGCGAGCCAATCGAGCCGCGCCTCGTGGCGGCGGGCTTGCTCGCGCAGTTCCGCGGTCTCCGCCGCGAAGGCGGTTGTTTCATCGTGGAGCGGAATGATTCCGGCCGAGCGCAGGATCGCCTTGCGCAGCCAGCGCATGCCGAACAGCAAGAGCAGGATTCCGATCACGAGCTGCAACAGATGCAGCGGGACGCGATCAAGCAACGGGCCGAGCGCGACCACAATGAGCGCCAGCACCACGAGGCCCGCAAACGCGCCGAGCCCGGCCGGGCGCCAGCCGCGCACCGTGGCGACGGCCAGCACGATGGTCAGCGCTTCGACCGCCTCGACCAGCGAGGCCAGGAACGCGGCCAGCATTGCCGGCCAAACCACTGCCAAACTGCCTGTCACGCGACGTCTCCCAGTCGGGTGGCCGAAAGAACCATCCGACCCCGTTGCTTGGACCAGGTCCAATAATATGCGCCCATCGTCATCAGCAGTACACCCGCGGTGCCGGCGAAAATCTGAACCCAGAGCGCGTTCAGGCTTAGCTCGATCGCGGCATGAGCGCAAAACGAAAGTACGATGCCAATACAAAATACCTGAAGCGAGTTCTGACCGCATTTGATCAACGGCACGAGCGAGCGCAATCGTAGGATCGGCGAATCTGCCGGCAGAAACCGCGTCACGACAACAGCCAAAGCCAGGAGATGTACGATCCGGTAGGGCGCGAGATTGGTCTTGTCGTTGGGGTCAAACGGCGCCAACAACCAGGCAGGGAGAAGACCGCCCAGTTGAGGTGATGGATTTGCCATCGTCACCACGAAAGCAAAGACGAGGTAGGCGATCGCAAGCCAGAACACCGTCCGTGTTCGAACGATCGATTGAGCCGCTTCCGCACCGCCAACGGCGATCCAGGCGCCCAGGAAAAACAGCAATTGCCAGGCGAACGGATTGAAATACCAAACCGTCACCCGAGAGGTTGCGAGATTCCAGCCAAAATGCCTCGCCGCGAGATATACAACTATTGAACCCATCAAGGCCAGCGTCGGCTTGCGAACCATCAGCCACAGCGCCGGCGCAAAGGTCCCCATCAACAGAATATAGAGCGGAAGCACGTCGAGATTGACGGGCCGGTATCGCAAAGCGAGGATCTGAAAGAATTCCCAAAGCGGTTTGTTGATGAACGCGGCGACGTTGAACACGTCCAGATCGTTAGGGTCGTTAAGACCTCGCGACACGGACGCTACAACGGCGATATAAACGAACACCACCATGATGTGCGCGGCATAAAGTTCCAAAGCGCGCTTTAGCAGCCTTGACACGGCTGCAAGATAGCCCCGCTCGATCATCACTCTTCCGAACACGAAGGCGGCGGTGTAGCCCGATATGAAGACAAACATATCCGCCGCATCGCTAAAACCGTAATGCCGGCTTGTCACCCAACTCAACACCTCGTGCGGGATATGATCCAGAAAGATCGCCCAATTCGCCAGGCCGCGAAACAGGTCAAGCCTGAGGTCTCGGCCGGCGGGAGGAAGATGGGCGCAAACCTGCATGGCCGGCGCCTCTCATCACCGGGACGCTGTCGAAGGTGACGCCGGTGCGGCGGCCGGCGGTGTTGCGGCAGCTACCCGAACCGTATCGCCCGCCGTCAGGGTTTCCGGGGGATTATTGATGATCCGGTCGGACGGCGACAGACCGGAAATCACTTCCACACTGTCGCCGAGATCGCGGCCGAGCTGCACTTGCTTGAGGACGACCTTGTTATTGCTGTCGAGAGTTGCGACCTGCGTGCCCTGATTGCCGGTCACCAGCGCGGTGGATGGAATTCTCACCAGATTGCCGTCAGTCGGGATTTCGAAGTGCACATTGCAGTAACTCCCGGCGAAAAACTTGCCGGCCGCATTATCCGCCTGGAGCTCGACCTGCATGCTGTGGGAAGTCGCGTTCATGGCCCTCGAAATATGCGAGAGCGTCGCATCGAATTTCACGCCAGGATATTGCGGCATTTCAAAAGTCGCCTTCAGGCCCGGGGCGAGCCCGGCTGAGAACGCTTGCGGCACCTGCACGAAAATGCGAACCCGATGCAAATCGGATACCTCGAACAGCGGCTGACCTGACCCTCCCGAGTTGATCAGCTGCCCGATTTCCACATTGCGGGCGGTCACGACACCGTCAAAGGGCGCGGCGAGCGTCTTGAACGATTGCATGGCCTCGAGCTGCCGGACGTTTGCTTCATTCGCGTCGACGACCGCCTCTTTCGCCTTGGCGTCGGCTGTGGTCTGGTCTGCGAGCTGCTGGGCGACGATCTCCTTTTTCAGCAGGATGTTGTTCCGGTCGGCGGTGAGCGACGCAATTTGCAGATTGGCCCTCACGCTTGCCAATGTCGCTTTCGCTTGACTGAGCTGCTGATCAAGATCGGGAGCATCGATGGTGGCCAGGACTTGCCCGGATTTAACGGATGATCCGATGTCGTGGTCCCAGCCCTTCACGTAACCATTCACGCGCGCGAAGATCGCCGCCTTGTTGAAGGGTTGAATGTTGCCGGGCAGCGTCAGCGTTTGAGTTGGGCTGCCGGGAAGGGGCTGAGCGAGCGCGACGGTCGGCAGGGCCTGCGTGTTGGTCCATTGCACGACTTCCTGCTTGCTCTGGGCGCGGTCTATAAGGCCATAGCCGACAACTGCGCCCGCCAGCAGCACCGCGCCGGCAGCGGTGGTTATGAGGCTCCGCCTGCTTGGCGGTTTGATGTCTTCCGAGCTCATTTTTATCCCCTTAATGCGACAAGGCAGCTGCAGCGCCTGCCAGATTTGCGGTGTCGCGTTGCCGGCCGTGCACCAGGCTGAAGATGGCGGGCACCAGAACCAGGGTGGCGCAGGTGGCAAAGATCAGCCCGCCGATCACGGCGCGGCCCAGTGGTTGGTTCTGTCCCGGCTCGATCGCCATCGGCAGCATGCCGATGACCATCGCAAGCGCCGTCATCAGGACGGGGCGAAACCGCGCGCGGCCAGCCTCGAATGCCGCCGCGGTCGCCTCCAGCCCGGCTTCCATCTGGTCGCGGGCAAAGCTGATCACCAAAATGCTGTTGGCGGTCGCAACCCCCATGCACATGATCGCGCCGGTGAGCGCCGGAACCGAAAGCGTTGTTCCGGTCGCAAACAGCATCCAGACGATGCCGGCCAGCGCCGTCGGCAGGGCCATGACGATGACGAAGGGATCGGCCCAGGATTGGAAGTTGATGACGATCAACAGGTAAATCAGCACGATCGCCACGGCGAGGCCGACATAGAGCTGCCGATAGGCGCTCGTCATGGTGCTGACCTGGCCGCGCAGCGCAACGCTGGCGCCCTTGGGCAAATCCTTGGCCGTGTCGTGAACCACCTTCTGAATATCGGACGCAAGCGCGCCGAGATCGCGTCCCTGCGGTGTCGCATAGATGTCGATCACCGGCGTAACATTGTAATGGGACACAACCGCGTTGCTGTTGGTCCGCTGGACATTCGCCAGGCCGCCAAGCAGCTGCGGATTGGCGGCGGAAGACGTCACCGGAATGTTTTTCAAACCGGCCATGGTGTTGATGTCGCGCTGCGGGGTCTGGATCGAGACCGCGTAGGAAACGCCATTGGTCGGGTCCAGCCAATAGGTGGGGGCGGACTGGGAACTGCCCGACAACGTCGTCTGCATGGAGGTGGCGACGTCTTTCTCGGTAAGGCCGACAAGCGAGGTCAGCGAGCGATCGACATTGACGTCGAGGGTCGGCTGCTGGAACGCCTGCTGGATGCGCGCATCGGCGATTCCGGGAATCTCCCTGACTTTTGCCAATAGGGCATTGGCATAGGTCCGATCCGCAGTAAGGTCCCGGCCGGCAACCTGCAGGTCGATCGGTGCGGGCACCCCGAAATTCAGGACCTGACTGACGATATCGGCCGGCAGGAAGGCGAAGGTCGTGCCGGGGAATTGCGGCGGCAATTTTTCCCGCATGGTCTTGATGTAATTGTCGGTCGGCGCGTGATTGGGCTTGAGGCTGATCAGGATGTCGGCGTCGCCGACGCCGATGGTTCCGGAGTTATTGTAGGCCATATTGATGCCGCTGACGGTGAGCCCGATATTGCTGACGATGCCGTCGAGCTCGTTTGCCGGAATGATGTTGTGAACAGCTGCTCCGATCCGATCGGTCAGGCTTGTCGTCTGTTCGAGCCGTGTTCCCGTCGGCGCCCGAATATGGAGTTTTATTTGGCCGCCATCCACGGTCGGGAAAAAGTCCTGGCCGAGATAAGGCGCAAGGCCGAATGACAGCAGGCTGAAGCACAGGAATCCGGCAATCAGCTTGATCCGGTTTTGCAGGGCGAGCTGCAGCAGACCGAGATAGGTTCTGCGCAGGTTTTCGAACTGGCGTTCAAAACCGCGCTGGAAGCGTGCGAATGGATTGCGGCTGGCTTTGGCCGAACCGTCGCCATCGGCCGAATTGTGTACGTGCTGATTGCGCAGAAGATAATTTGCCAGCGTCGGCACCAGCGTGCGCGACAATACATAGGACGCCGCCAGCGCCAGCATCACAGCCTCCGCGAGCGGCCGGAACAAATATCCGGCGACGCCGCCGAGCCCGAACATCGGCACGAAAGCGATGCAAATACAGAGCAGCGACACCGTTGCCGGCACCACGATCTGCCGCGCGCCGTCGAGGATCGCCGGCTCGATTTCCTTGCCCTGCTCGAGATGCCAGTTGATATTCTCGATCGTGACCGTGGCGTCGTCGACGAGAATGCCGACCGCGAGCGCCAGTCCGCCGAGCGTCATGACATTGATGGTCTCGCCGAGCAGCGAAAGGCCTGTTAGGGCCGCCAGGATCGCAAGCGGGATCGAAAGCGTGATGATCAGCGTCGAGCGCCAGCTGCCGAGGAACAACAGGATCATCACCCCGGTCAGCGCCGCCGCGATCACGCCCTCCCTGACGACGCTGGACACCGCGTCCGTGACATAGACCGATTGATCGCCGACCGCCGTCAATTTCAGGCTGCTCGGAAGCGTCTGCGATACCGACGGCAGCAGGCTCTTGACGCCGTTGATAATGTCGAGCGTCGAGCTTGCGCCGGCCTTCACGATGGTGAGTAGCACCGCGCTGGCGCCGTTGACGTGGACCGCATTGGTCTGCGGCGGACTGCCGTCATGGACATAAGCGACGTCGCGCATGTAGATCACCGTCCCGTTGACGGTCTTGATCGGAAGATCGTTGAAGGCTTTGACCGCTTTCGGCGAGTCGTTGAGGTTGACGGTGTATTCGTAGGAGCCGATCTTCTGTGTTCCGACCGGGGTGATCAAATTCTGCAGCGAGAGCGCGCTGATAACGTCGTTCGCCGAAACGCCGTATTGATGCAGCGCCTGCTGATTGAGATCGGCCTGGACTTGCCGCACCTTGCCCCCAAATGGAAGCGGCAGCGCGGCGCCCGGCACCGGCGCCAGCGCGGGGCGGATGAAATTCAGCGCATCATCGAAGATCTGGGTTTCGGACAGCTTATCGCTGGAAAGCGCAAGCTGCAGAATGGGAACGCTCGAGGCGTTAAAGCTGAGAATCAAGGGCGGGGTGATGCTCGGCGGCATCTGCTTCAGCACGGTCTGTGACATGCCGTTGACCTGCGCCAGCGCGGCGTTGATGTTCACGGTCGGCTGAAAGAAGATCTTGATAATGCCGTAATTGGCGATCGATTGGGATTCAATGTGCTCGATGTCGTTGACGCTGTTGGGCAACGAGCGCTCATAAAACGTCACGACACGGCCGGCCATGTCGTCGGCAGGCAGGCCGGTGAAGCTGAAGACGACGCTGATGACAGGGATGTTGATGTTCGGGAAGATGTCGGTCGGGGTCCGCAGGGCTGACGCCGTCCCGAAAATCAGGATCAAAAGCGCCATGACGACGAAGGTATACGGCCGTCGCAAGGCGAGCCGAACGATTCCGAGCATCGCGTTCTCCTATGCGGAATGGCGAGCCGCCTTAGCGGCCGATCATTAGAGCCGACTTAGCGCGGCGCTTTCGAGCTTCCCGTAACCAAACGCGTTCGTGCGTCCGGTGAAGTGCCCGCTGTTCCAGGTCACAAGTCCGAATCTAGGGTTGAGTTTCGCATTCGAAAAATGCATTCTCGTCATTTGAACATGTTTAATCTGAATGACGTGCGGGAGTTTCCGGTCGCTTGAACACGACGGCCCCCAAATTAGGCGCCATCGACCTGAACCTGCTGGTGGTGTTCGACGCCATCATGCGGGACCGATCCGTGACACGCGCCGGGCAGCGACTGGGTCTTAGTCAGCCTGCCATGAGCCATGCGCTGACCCGGCTGCGCCACATGCTGAAAGACGAATTGTTTGTGCGCAGCCCGAACGGGATGATGCCGACGCCGCGGGCCGAACAGCTCGCGACGCCGATCAGGATCGCGCTGGACGGACTGCAAGAGTCGCTGGAACCGGTTCGGTTCGACCCGGTAGAGGCAACGGCGACCTTCCGCGTGGCCGTGGACAACTATGCCGCGATCGTGCTGGTCGCACCGATAGCCGCGCATGTTTCCAGGATTGCTCCCGGGGTGACGCTGGATTTTCGGCCGAGCGGCACGTTGAACGTTCCGGAACTGCTAGATCGAAGCGAACTGCATCTGGCGATCGGCCCGTCGAGCGCCCACGGCGAGCGATTTTCGCTCAGGCGATTGCTGCAGGATCAATTCGTGGTCGTGCACCGCAAGGGACATCCGGCAGCGAAAGCGCGGGAATTCTCGACGGAAAAGCTTGCTGCTCTTCCCCAACTGGAAATCTCGTCCGCCCAATTCGGGCCCGAGTTTGTCGAGACCGGCCCTGGAAGGCCAAAGTCTGCGCCGAAACCGGCGATGCGTGCGCCATTCTTGTCGGCTGCGCAGATTCTCGCGACATCGGACCTGGTATCGGTTCTTCCGCTCAATGTCGCGAGGAACCTGACGAGGTCACATCACCTCGTCTTCCGTCGGCTGTCGCGTTCGCCAAAGCCGATCGAAGCAACCATGATGTGGCTTCGGCGGCTCGACAACCAGCCTGCGCATGCCTGGCTGCGCGATGTGATCAGTAACGTTACACAGGGCTTACATTCCAGCTGACGGTTCGCGCGAGGCGCAGGCCATCGCTATCCGACTCACTGTTAGTTTACCGCCGAGGCTTCTTCGTCGGCGAATAATCCGGTTGCGTCGGTGTCCCATGCTCGTAGGGCGGCGGCACAGAAGGAGGGAAGCATGGCGCGGAGATTGGTATTGGCTCTGTTGGCGTTGGCAGCGATCGGCCTGGTTCAGCCGGGCGTTGCATCGGCTCGTGGCGGCGGTCACGGCGGTGGTGGCGGCTTCCACGGCGGCGGTGGCGGCTTCCACGGCGGCGGAGGTTTTCATGGCGGTGGCTTCCACGGCGGTGGTTTCCATGGCTTCCACGGGGGAGGTTTCCATGGCTTCCACGGGGGAGGTTTCCACAGCGTTGCCTTCCACGGTGGCTTCCACGGGTTTCATCACGGGTTTCATCACGGGTTTCACCGGCGTGCGTTCATTGGGATTGGCTTTGCACCGTATGCGTATTACGACGACTATCCGTACTATGATGAGGGTTGCTACATCGTCCGCCAGCGCGTGTTGACGCGCCGCGGCTGGCGGTTACGCCCTGTGCAGGTTTGCGGATGAGCTTGCTTGCTTGGATAGCACCGCCGGGCATAGCCGTCCGAAGGACGGCGTCGCTTTCGCTCGCCTATGCCCCCCGGCGGTCCTAGGCTGAGGCGGTGAACAGCGCCATCGCGCGCCAGCGTTCCAGCCACGGTCGCGGATGAACGATCGTCTTGAGCCGGGATTCCCAGCGGCCGGGGTGATAGGTCTCGATGGCCACGCGCCAGGCGTCGCCTTCCTTCCATTCGATGCTGAGCACGCGCTCGCGCGCTTCGGCGGCCTGGCCGGAGGCGTCGATGGTAAGCAGCAGGGGCGAGCGGTGCGGATGGTAGGCAACCGTCAAACCGTCGCGCTCGGCGACGAGAAATGCCGAGGGATTGTGTTGTGAGCGGCCGTGCTTTCTGACGAACCTTATCGCCAGCGCCCGCGCCTCGTAGAGTGTGGGAGCCCAGTCCGGATCATCGGTCAAGATCTTCATGGTACGTTCCCGAAATCGTTCCGGCTATCGAGCGTCATTTTAGGCGGATTTCATGTCAAAAAATAGCGCCAAGCCGCGCCTTGGCGCGGCCTCGCGAAATCCTGGGATCGGTCGTTGTTCCCGGCCTATCGACCCCGCCGTTCGCCAAGCACAACCTTGCACCACGGTTTGAACGAAGCTAGAGACGGACAAAGAGAGTTCAACGGAACTGGGAGGTTAGCGGTCTGCCATGAAGGATTTTGCCGGAAAGATCGCTGTGATCACGGGCGGCGGTACGGGCATGGGGCGCGAACTGGCGCGCCAGCTGGTGGCCGAAGGCTGCAATGTCGCGATGTGCGACGTCTCGGCGGACGCCATGGCCGAAACCAAGCAGCTTTGCGAGGTCGAAAAGCTGCCGCAGGGCCTGCGCGTCACCACCCATATCGCCGACGTCTCGATCGAGGACCAGCTAAAACGCTTCCGCGATGAAATCACAGAGCAGCAGGCGACCGACAAGATCCATCTGTTGTTCAACAATGCCGGCATCGGCGGCGGCGGCAGCCTGTTCACCAACACCAGGGACCAGTGGGAAAAGACCTTCAATATCTGCTGGGGAGGGGTCTATCTCGGGGTCCGCACCTTCCTGCCGATGCTGCTGAAGGCCGATGAGGGCCACATCGTCAACACCAGTAGCGTGAACGGGTTCTGGGCCTCCGTCGGCATGGGCGTCGCGCACACCGCCTATAGCGCCGCTAAATTCGCGGTGAAGGGATTTACCGAAGCACTGATCAACGATCTCCGGCTCAACGCGCCGCATATCAAATGCTCGGTGGTGATGCCCGGCCATATCGGCACATCCATCGTTTCCAACTCCCGCAAGATCCAGAGCGGCAGCGAATCCGAACGGCTGAACGACAATGAGCTCCTCGCCACCCGCCAGCGGCTGAAAGGCATGGGCGTCGACACGGCGCCGATGTCGGACGAGGATATTCAGCAGATCGCACTCGATCGCGCACGCAGCTTTCGCGACGAGGCGCCGACCACCGCAGCCCAAGCCGCAAAGATCATCCTCGATGGCGTCAAGGCCGAGCGCTGGCGCATTCTGGTTGGTGACGACGCCCATCGCCTCGATGAGCGCGTGCGGCAGACGCCGGAACGCGCCTATGACGGCGAGTTTTATCAGAGATTCGCGGAAGACGTCGGCTGGCGGCTGGGCTGACGTGGCGTCACGCCGCGCGAACGCTGTCGAGGAATTTCTCGAACTCATCCTTGAGATGCGTGCTGACGTCGGAGAGTTCCTGGGCTGATTTCAGCATCAGGCCCGACGTCGTTCCGGTTTCGCGGGCTTTGCTCGCGACCTGCTCGATATTGTCAGCGACATCGAGGGTGCCGGAGGCGGCGGCCTGGACCCCTTGCGCGATGCTTTGGGTCGCGGTGCCCTGCTGCTCGACCGCGGATGAAATCGAGGTGGTGATCTCGCTGATGCGCTCGATGGTCTGCCCGATCGCCTTGATGGCGTCGACCGACTCTCCCGTCGCGCGTTGCATGTTGACAATGTGCGCTGATATCTCGTCGGTGGCCTTTGCGGTTTGGCCCGCCAGCGTCTTGACCTCTTGCGCGACCACCGCAAATCCCCGCCCGGCGTCGCCGGCGCGGGCGGCCTCGATGGTGGCGTTGAGCGCGAGCAAATTGGTCTGTTCCGCGATCGAGGTGATCAGCTTCACCACGTCGCCGATCCGGTCGCCGGCCGCCGTCAATTCCGCCATCCGCTGATCGGTTGCGTCGGCCTGCTTGACCGCATCGGCCGCAACCCCGTTCGATTCCTGAACCCGGCGGCTGATTTCGACGATCGACTGCGACAGCTCGTTCGAGGCGGCGGCGGCGTTACGGACGTGCTCCGAGGCTTGCCGCGAAACATCGGCGGATTGGCCCGACATTTCCGCCGTCGAATGTGCGGTCGCCGACAGTCTTTGTGCGTCCTTTTCGAATTGCCCCGAGGAGCTCAGCACCCGCTCGATGATTCCGCCGACCTTGGCACGGAAATCCTCGACAAACCGATTGAGCTCTGCCTTGCGCTTTTCCACCGCAAGCTTCTCGGCACTGATGCGCTCGGCCTCGAGCTGGCGCCGCTCGATCCGGTTGTTCTTGAAAACATCGATGGTGCGGGCAATCGCGCCGATCTCGTCGTGCCGATCAGCGTGCCGGACTTCGACGTCGGTCCTCCCCTCGGCGAGAACGGTCAGCGCCTCGGTCACGGCCTTGAGCGGCTTGGTGACGCGGTGGACGATCAGCATCGTGATCCCGAGCACCAGCAGAGCCGCGATCGCCGCCGCAATCGCCATGGCCCAGAGCGCCTGCGACAACATCCCGTCGAGCTGCCCGGTTGGAATCCCGACATAGACGATGCCGATGACCTTACCGCTCGTGCCGAACACCGGCTGATAGGCCGTGTAGAAGCGGCGGCCGAACAGCATCGCCGGACCCTTATAGGCCGCACCGCGGCGCAGGACGCCTTGCGCCGGATGATCAGGTGCGAGTTGCGTGCCGACCGCGCGGTCGCCATTTTCCTTTTTCACATTGGTGGTGCGGCGAACGAATTGCTGCGAGGCCTCGTCATAGACGAACAGCGTGGCGGTGCCTCCGACATAAGAGGTTGCCCGGTCCACGATCTTGTGGTCGGCAAATTCCGGCATCTGCGGAATCTCGATGCGCTGAACCACGCCGTCGCGAATATCGAGCTTTGCGTTTGGAAAAGTCTCGCCGAACGCGAGACTGAGCGTGCGCAAATTGGCGTCGATATCGCGCTCGGCGCGGGCGTCGAACTCGCGCGTCAGCGACCAGTAGCCAGCGCCAACCACCAGTGCAGTATTCACGGCGATCAGAAGAGCGGCGCTCATGACGGCCTTGGGCCCAAGATTAAGCCGCAAGCGCGCGAAGCTGGTTGCCTTGATTCCAAACGCCATGCCGGCTCTCCAGGGGACCTGCTTTGATTGTAAGAGCCTATTTTGGGCGATTTCCTTTACTGTCAGCTTAATGGTGGCTAGCTACCTAGATACCGGTCCGCGTCTTCGATGGACGGCATCAAGCGGGGATTCTCGATCGTCGTTCAGCCCGATGCACGTGCAACGCGATCAAGCGCGCCACTTCATTGGCGTGGGTTGCGATCATAAAATGCGCGGCTCCCTCAATCGCCCCGACAGTGGCCCCTTTCAGTCGCGCACCAAGCAGGACATTGGCGCGTTGCACCGCAGGGTGACTTGCGCCGCCCCACAGAACGAGGGTGGGAAGCCGGATTGTAGCCAGCAACTCCGCGGAGAGCGGAAAACCAAAGGCACTTGCCCAATCAAGGACGTTTACCGCGGTCGTCTCCACGGCGTAAGCACGAACCCGCGGTGGCCAGGACGCAAAGGTGCCTTTGCCGCCGTAAAAATCGATCATTGTCTCGATCGCTCCGGGGTCACCACCTGCGAAGGCAGCGAAATAGACATCCGTCATTTGGCGGAATGCGCGGTAATGCTGATCCTCCATCGGTTCCCCCAACACCTCCGTCGCGGGTGCCTCGAGGATCGCCAGACTTGCCAAGGGAACCCGGTTGCGTAGAGCCACCGCAAGCGCCACCAGGCCGCCAAAGGAATGACCGACCAGATGGACCTGACCACCGGCCTTTCGGATGACTGACTCCAGTGCTTCGGCTTCGTAAGAAATGGAAGGATCGGATGCGCTGCGGCGTTCGGCGGTTCGGCCATATCCGAGCAGGCTCGTGGTCACGCTACGAAACTGGTTATCCCATGCGGCAATTACGGGCCGCCACGCCGCGCCCGTGCTGCACGATCCGGGCACCAGCACAATTGTCGGCCCGGCCCCGCACTCATCGTAATCGATACGGCCCCGAGTTTCCTCGATCATGGTGGAATCCTTTTTCAACGGCGGGGAGCGGCGTGGCACCGGCCAGGACCGGTGCCACCATCCAGTTGAGCTCGAGTTGATCGGTCAATTCGACCGACGCCATGGCACCAGCATTGACACTCTGTCCTTGTAGCGGCGGTAGTCATCCCCGAAGAGATCGACCAGATCACGTTCTTCAAGCGCGATACCGACCAGGATGTAGGCCGTGGTGACGGTTGCGAACAACAAATGCCCGACCGTCATCGTCGGCGCAGCCCAGAACGCGATGATAAAGCCGAGATAGATCGGATGTCGCACGAACTTGTAGAACAGCGGCGTGCGAAAGCGCGGCGCCGGCATCGGGTTGCCAGCGAGATTGTTGGCGACCTGATGCAGCCCGAACAGCTCGAAATGGTTGATGAGGAACGTGCTGGTCAGCACGATCAGCCAGCCAACCATGGAAAGTCCGGTGATCACCATGGCGATTTGCGGATCGTCGATTTGCGAGACCACGGTCGGAATCGGACGCCACTGCCAGAACAGCAGGATGAGCGCCAGGCTCGCGAACAGCACATAGGTGCTGCGCTCGACCGATTTCGGCACGTATTGGGTCCACCATTGTTTGAACTGCCTGCGCGCCATCACGCTGTGCTGCAGGGCGAAGACGGACATCAGAACAACGTTGACGATCAGCGCTTCTGTGACCGGCGCGACCGGGCCGGCATCGATGGTCTTATCGATGGTCTTGGGCACCACCAAACCTGATACGAAGCCGATGGCGTAGAGGAACGACACAAAGAACACGAGATAGGCTGCGAGCCCATAGAGAAACGCAGTGAACCTGGTTATTGGATTTCCCCGTATCTCCGGGCTGACTGTGTGGGTCTGGGTCATGGCCTCCTCCAATCGAACGCAAAGGGATCGCAATTGCGAGTTGCAGAGGATGCCGAGAATTCGCCCGAAAGACCTTGCCCGATGCTTGATTTGTGCTTGAGATGGGCTTGATTATTCCTTGAGAGCGGCGTCGAGTTCTCTGGCTTTGGGGCACCGCTGTGCAATTTCTGTTTGGCAACCATACCCTCGACCTCGACCGGCGCGAATTGCGCAATGGTTCCGAACCGATTGCCATTGAGCCACAGGTATTCGACCTGCTGGTTTATCTGGTTGAGAACCGCGATCACGTCGTCAGCAAGGACGATCTTATCGCTTCGGTCTGGGGCGGCCGGATCGTCTCGGATTCGACGCTGACAAGCCGCATCAACGCGGCGCGCAGGGCGGTCGGCGATAGCGGCGGCGACCAGAAGCTCATCCGCACCATCCCGCGCAAGGGCCTCCGCTTCGTCTGCGCCGTCCGTACGCAACCAGATTTGGGCGAACCGCTGCGGGCCGGACGGCCGGCCGATGAAGTCGCCGAGGCGTCGCGCCCGGCGCTGCCGCTACCCGACCGGCCCGCGATCGCCGTACTTCCCTTTATCAACATGAGCGGAGACCCGGAGCAGGAATATTTTTCTGACGGCATCAGTGAGGACATCATCACCGCACTGTCGAAGCTGCGCTGGTTCTTCGTGATCGCGCGCAACTCTTCGTTTATCTACAAGGGCAAGGCCGTCCACATGAAGCAGGTCGCCGCGGAGCTCGGCGTCGGCTATGTCGTCGAAGGCAGCGTGCGCAAGGGTGGCGACCGCGTGCGCATCACGGCGCAGCTCAACGACGTTGCCACCGGCAGCCATATCTGGGCTGAGCGCTACGACCGCGCCCTTGCCGACGTTTTCGCGGTGCAGGACGAGATTACCGAGGCCATCGTCGCCGCCATCGAGCCGCAGCTTTATGCTGCGGAAAACTTTCGTGCCTCACGCAAGCCGCCGAACAGCATGGACGCCTGGGATTTGGTGGTGCGGGCGTTATCGCATTACTGGCGGGTGACGCGACAGGACAATCTGGTCGCGCAAGCCTTGCTCGAGAAGGCGATCGCCATCGATCCGAACTACGGTCAGGCGCTCGGCGTGCTCGGTGCCAGCCACACCTTCAGCGCTCACATGGGCTGGGCGGATATGGCGAAGGCTGCGCCGATCGCCGAGCGCGCGGCGCTGGCGGCGATCCGGGCCGACAGCGAAGACCCCTGGGCGCACCACGCGCTGGGCACCGCTTATTTGTTCATGCGGCGCTTTGACGATTCGTTGGCCGAATTCGAGCTGGCACTGCGGCTCAACCCGAACTTCTCGCTGGCACAAGGCTATTACAGCCTGACATTGTCCTATTGCGGGCGTTGGGAGGAAGCCAACACTGCCGTGCGCCGTGCCCTGCGGCTGAGCCCGCGTGATCCCTTCACGGCAGTCTATTGTGGTGTTGCGGCCTACGCACAATTCGTCGGACGCAATTACGAGGAGGCGATGCGCTTCGCGCGCGACGGCATCCGGCAACGCGGTGATTTTGTCGGCGCCCACCGCGTGCTGACAGCCGCCGCAGGCATGGCCGGACACCATGACGTCGCGCGCGCCGCATTACAGGAGCTCCGCCGCGCGCAGCCCAATATTTCGCTGGCCTTTATCGCGAACCATATGCCCATCAAGCAAGACGCCGATCGCGAGCATTATTTGGAAGGTTTTCGCCGCGCGGGTTTGGAGTAAGGCGCGTACTCATCATGCGACATGTTTGGTGCGGCTTGCACGATGTCCGCTATGACTCCGATAGCTGCCAAATTCTGCGGTGCAGCGAAATGACGCGATGTGCCGCGCTCGGACATTGGGGCAGCCGCCTCACTGTGACGACGGCGATCTCGGCCGAAGAGAGTTTGTGCCGGTGCTCGGCAGGTTTCTCTTGGTTTCGGCTAACGTCCTTGCGGCCTGCAAAAAGCCGATCGGCTCCCCGGCCGACCGGGCTCCGGCCGAGCGCGCTATTGCGCGTTGGCTGCGGTGCAGCACGTGAATGTTCAACCTCGTGCGGCGGAATGTCTCTCCCCGTCGGCCATTCTTTTTTGTGGCCGTGCTGAAGAGGGAGTATCATGACTTGCACCGCCGGGGGCGGCTCATGCTCAAGAGTGGTGGAGCGCGCCGACTGACCTTGGTGGTGCCGCCCGGTCCATCGGCTGTCGCTGACGGCCGGCGCTGTATCGATGTGTTCTACAGGGGCCCCAATGGTCATTTGTGGACGAACTGGTGGGATGGTCGGTTGTGGAGCGCGCCCACTGACTTAGGCGGGGTTGAGCTATCGTCGGAGCCAGCTGCCATTGCTGGTGGGCCCTAGGGTATCGACGTATTCTATCGCGGCCCGAATAACCATCTTTGGACCAGCTGGTGGCCGGACCAACCAGGAGGTCAGTTTTGGAGCGCGCCTGCGGACCCAGGGGGCGAGGCTCTTACATCGGCGCCCATCGCAGTCGAGGAACTAGGCTAAGGCGTTTTCAGCGCCAGCCTGCGAACGAGCCCCACCACGTTGCCGTCTGGTTGGTCAAGACAACGACTTGTCAGGAGGAACCAAACATGCGCTCAGGACGAAAAATTTCCAGGTCAGCCGTCACACGACGAGGGTTCTTGAAGCGGGTGGGCGCCGCCGCTGCAGCTGTGGGTCTGGCGCCGGCGGTTTCGTCGCCCTTTGTGTCTACCGCTCTTGCACAGGCCAAGACGCTAAAGATCCTCCAGTGGAGCCATTTCGTGCCGCAGTACGATAAATGGTTCGATGGTTTCGCAACGGAGTGGGGCAAGAAGAACGGCGTCACCATAACCGTTGATCACATGCCGCATCTGGAGCTACCGGCGCGCGCCGCGGCCGAGGTTGCTGCGGGAGCCGGACATGACATTTTTGCCTTCAATGGATCGGGCGGCCCACACCTGTTCGAAAAACATGTCGTCGATCTCAGCAGTCTCGTCAGCGAGGTGGAGAATAAGCACGGCAAGGTCCAGCCGATCGGTCGCCAGATCGCGTACAACGAGGGTACGAAGGTCTGGAGCGCGCTTCCGGCCTACTACATCCGGTTCCCCGGCCTTTACCGGAAGGACCTGTGGGACGAGATCGGGATGAAACCCGATACCTGGGAAGATATCCGCGTCGGTGGGGCCAAGCTGAAGGCAAAGGGCACCCCGATTGGTATCGGGCTTGGGCACTCCGTCGACCCGAATCTCTCTTACCGCAGCATGCTGTGGAGCTATGGCGCGTCTGAATGCGACCAGACGGGCAAGCGGGTCACCCTCAACTCCAAAGAGACGCTCGAGGTCGTGAAGTTCGTTCGCGCCCTTTATAAAGACGCCATGGAACCGGAAGTCCTGTCCTGGGACGATGCCGGCAACAACCGGTATCTGGCGTCCGGTCGAGGTTCATGGATTCACAACCCGATCTCCGCATACCGGTCGATACAGAAGGCCAACCCCGAATTGGCCGACAAGATCTACATCTGGAAAACGCCGGCCGGCCCTGTGCGTAGGTTGGCGTGTGGAGCGCCCAACTCCTACGTAGTCTGGCGTTTCGCGCGCAACAAGGACACGGCAATCGAGTTCCTGCGCCACTGGACTGACAATTGGGTGGCAGCCTTCGAGGCGAGCACGGGCTACAATCATCCGCTGTTCGAGAACATCTTGCCCAAGCCCATGCCGATCTTGTCGAACGACCCAACCTCGCACCCAGCCGACAAGCTGCAGGTGCTGGAGACCGCCAATGAGTGGCACGCCACTTATGGCTATCCGGGACCGGCCGGAGCGGCGTCGGACGAGGTCGCGGACAATTTCATCCTCGTCGACATGATGGCCAAGGCCGCGACCGACAAAGCGACGCCAGAGGAAGCGGTCGCCTGGGCGCAGAAGGAGATCGAGCTGATCTATAAGAAGTGGTCGGAGGTATTATGAACCGATGCCAACAGCGGGGCGGGCGGATAGAGCTGCTCGCCTCGCGAAATGTCAGCGCTTCCGTTACCGGCGAACGTTGATACCGATCGGGCAAGGCAACTGCAGCCTGCCGGACGCGGAGGGCAGCTTTAGGCGTTCCTTGCTCAAGGCACAGAGGAAGTCCAGATGGCCGCGGTTGGTACCAAAGACATCAGGAAGGATTTCGGTGACGTCGCTGCCGTCGATGGTGTCAGCTTATCGGTCCGCGACGGCGAGTTTCTGGTGCTGCTCGGTCCATCGGGTTGCGGCAAGACCACCTTCCTGAGGATCATCGCCGGTCTCGAGCGGCAAACGTCCGGCGACGTCCTGATCAACGACGAAATCGTCAATGACATCACGCCGCGCGCGCGGGGCGTCGCCATGGTGTTTCAGACCTATGGCCTCTATCCGCACCTGACTGTCGCCAACAACATCGCATTTCCGCTGAGGACGCAGGGTACGCCACGGTCCGAGATCAAGCGCAAGGTCGATTGGGCCGCCGGCCTGCTCGGCATCGACCACCTACTTCACCGGCGTCCCCGCCAGCTTTCGGGAGGCGAGCGTCAGCGTGTGGCGCTGGCCCGCGCGCTCGTACGCAATCCAACCGTGTTCCTGCTAGATGAACCGCTGTCCAATCTGGACGCAAAGCTACGGGCAAGCGCGCGCAGTGAGCTGAAGCAGTTCCAGCAGAAGATAGGAACGACCACCATTTACGTCACGCACGACCAGGTCGAGGCCATGGGCATGGGCGATCGCATCGCGGTTATCGACCATGGCAAGCTCCGACAAGTCGGAACTCCAAGCGAGATTTACGACCACCCCGCCGACGATTTTGTCGCGAGTTTCCTCGGCACCCCGCCCATGAACCTGGTCGAACATAAGGATGGACTCTTGGGCTTTCGGCCGGAGCATTTCCTGCCGCGGGAGATGCTCGACGGAGCCGCTCTCTCCGAGCTGCCCTTCCGCATCGACCGCATGGAGTATCTCGGATCGGAGCGAATCTTGTACGGCGCGCTGGATGGCTTCCAGGCAAAGCGCGAAGTCACGGCGAAGCTGCCGGCCCACGTTCCGCTGTCTGGCATCCGCGCCGGTGAATGGCACAAATTTGCGGTTCGGGAAGCTGAGCTGCGCTATTTCGACCGGGACGGTCGGTGTACGGTCAGCCCCAAGGAGCAAGCTCGATGAGCGTGATCGCCCAGGCAGCCGCGCCCCGTCGGCTGGCGCGATCGCGGTTTACGTTCGATCGGCTCGAGGTGCTCGGGCCGCTGTTCATCCTCCCCGCGATCCTTTATGTCGTCGTGCTCGTCGGGCTGCCATTCCTACTTGCCCTATATTACAGCGTCAGCGCCTACAGTATCTTCAATCCGAGCTACACGTTTGTCGGGTTGAAGAACTTCCGCGAGGTCATCGACAGCGAGATATTCCGGCGGACGCTGGCCAACACCCTCATCTTCACGATCAGTTCCCAAATCATCGGCCTGCTGCTGGGCAAGATCGGCGCCATGCTCCTGATGCAGGAGTTCCCGGGGCGCCGGCTTGCCCGCGCGCTTATCGTTCTGCCCTGGGCAGTACCGGTGTCACTGGCGACGCTGGCCTGGGTGTGGATGTTCGACTCGCTCTACAGCGTCATCAACTGGACGCTGGTCGCGGTAGGATTGATCGATGCGGCAAACCGGCCACAATGGCTTGGGCAAGAGGATTTGGCGATGATTGCCGTGGCGGTCGTGCATGCCTGGCGGTTGTTTCCTTTCGGCGTCGTGATCTTCCTTGCCGGATTCACGTCGGTGCCGCAGGATGTGCTCGATGCCGCCACGATCGACGGTGCGGGCTTCTGGCGGCGCAACTATCAGATCATCTTGCCGATCATCGCCCCGATCATCATGATCGCTGTGATCTTTGGCACCGTGTTCACCTTCACGGATCTCAGCGTCGTCTATTTGCTGACGAAGGGCGGACCGATCAACAGCACGCAGGTGCTCGGCTCGCTAGCGTTTCAGGTGGGTATCCTCTCGGGCGATGTCGCTCACGGAGCGGCCATTTGTCTCTTCCTGTTCCCCTTCCTCTTGGTCGCGGTGATCCTGCTCTTGCGGTCGCTGCGGCGGCGGGAGATTTGATATGCCGCGGCTTGCCAGGAAAGTAGTTGGGCAGAGTTCGTTTTATGCCGCGGTGGTTACTTTGGTTGTATTCGCCGCGTTTCCCTTCTATTGGATGCTGATCACCACCTTCAAGACGGACGGCGACCTCTACAATCTCAAGTCCATCCCTTATTGGTTCAACGCGCCACCTACGCTTGAGCATCTCAAGTATTTGTTTGAAGAGACGCTGTTCGTGCAGTGGCTGTCCAATTCCGCCCTTATCGGGCTTTGTGTCGTGGCTATCACTCTTCTCGTGGCCCTGCCAGCCGGCTATGGGCTAGCGCGCATGCCGGGCCGTAGCGGCGAAAATCTGAGCATCGGCATCTTCCTGACCTATCTGGTGCCGCCGACGCTTCTGTTCCTGCCTCTCGCGCGAGTGGTTACGTTGCTCGGATTGCAGGACAGCCTGTGGGCTCTTGTCGTTGTCTACCCCACTTTCACCATCCCGTTCTGCACCTGGCTGCTTATGGGCTTCTTCAAGTCGGTGCCGCGGGAGATCGAGGAGGCCGCAATCGTCGACGGCTGCACTGTCGTGGGAGCATTCGTGAAAACGGTCCTTCCCCTTTCGGTGCCTGCCATTCTGACCGTAGTGATCTTTGCGTTCACGCTAACGGTGCAGGAGTTCGTGTACGCGCTGACCTTCATCTCCTCTTCCAGCGAGAAGCCCGTTACTTTGGGAGTCGCGACAGATTTGATCCGCGGAGATATTTTTTATTGGGGCGAATTGATGGGCGCGGCGCTCATTTCCAGCGTCCCGGTGGCGATCGCTTATAATCTCTTTTTGGACCGCTTCATCAGCGGCATCACAGGCGGCGCGGTCAAATAATCGGCCATTTCCGGGCTGCGCCTAGCACGCACTGGCTCCCGGTGCCGCGAGACCATCAAGCTCCGAGGTCCACAGAAAATTCAGGCGGGGATGACGCGCAATCGCGCAACAGAACATGCTTTGACGGCAACATGACCGAGTTGGGTCATTCTCGATCGAATTGATCTGTCTGCGTCATGTCCAGCACCCCAACTAGCGACTGGATAGCGGACATCCGGATTGGCAACTTCGTGCCAGAAGCCGACATCACAGCTATCAGAACTCGACGCCCTCAGCAGAGCGCCCTACGGATTGCGTGGGCGCACGGTGACTGTATCGCCGATTTCGAAGGACATTAGGTCCTCACCAACCTGCAGCGGGCCACAATAGGTTTCGCGCGTTCCCGCCACGACATCGTCAACGCTTGCCCGAGGAACCCTGTCGCTGGCGAGAAAGACCAGATGCGTAAAGGCGGCCAATTTCGGCTTGGCCAAAGAAAACACCTGTCCAGCTTCCCGGGGACTAGTGTGGTGGGCGATGACGCGCTGGATGTAGATATTTGACAGCAGTTCAGGTCGTGCGATGCAGACCTCGTGAATCAAATCGATTGAATCACCCGTGCACGACACTCTTCGCGATCATGCAATGGATGCCCTTGGAGCCATTGACCGTCTGCGTCACGCGCAAATCGGCAGCCAGGCTGCAGAGCGTATAGGCGTCCTCGCGCGACAGGTTCCGCTTTTCGCCGAGCAGCACGATCATGTCGCGCAGCGCGCGCACCACGCACTGATCGAGGTCGGGATCCATCGCCATGGTCATGTAGTGCGAAGGCGTCTCAGCGCGGGGATAATTCAGCCGCAAATCCTTGCGCAGCGTCAGCCGAAAGCGTCCCTGCAGCGCGGTCTCGATGGCGGTGACGCAGACTTCGCCGTCGCCTTGCACGCCATGGCCGTCGCCGCAGGAAAATAGCGCGCCCGGCACGAACACCGGCAGATAGAGTTTGGCGCCCGGCGTGAGTTCCTTGTTGTCGAGATTGCCGCCCATCGCGCGCGGGATCAGCGAGGTGATGCGGCCCCAGGCCGGGGGTGGCGCCACGCCCATCACACCGAAAAACGGCCTTAGCGGCAAATCGAGCCCCCAGGGCAGCCGGCCCACCATCCGCTTTTGATCGAGCGGAATGTTGAGCAGCCGGGTTTCGTGGAAATCGTCGGGCAGGGTGCCGGCGAGCGGCCGGATCACATTGTAACCCCAATCCTGCCGGAGGCTGATGTCGAGAATCTCGACCTCCAGCACGTCGCCGGGCTCGGCGCCCTTGATTGCGACCGGTCCGGTCAGGATATGACCCGGCACCATCCGCTCGCTTTTGGCGTGAACTTCGCCGAGTTCGGGCGGGACGTGGAATTTATTGGGGTCCGGCACCACGTCGGGACCGCCGCTGATGGTGTCGATTGTCACCTCATCGCCGCTGTCGATGGTGAGCACGGGCTTCAGCTTGGCTTCGAAAAAGCCCCAATGGCAGGTCTCGGGGCTGGAATGCAGATGATGATGCGTCATGAAGGGGGCTTCTCGTCTTTCTGTTCGTCATTGCCGGGCAAAAGCGCGAAGCGCGTCTTCGTGCTAAATGACCCGGCAATCCATCTTCTTTGAAAAAATCACTTTTGCGAAGAGAGATGGATACGCGGGTCAAGCCCGCGTATGACACTGAACAGGAGGTTCGACGAAACGTCCATCCGAAAGAGAAATCCCTTGTTTTTTGTGCTCTCCAAGACGCTCGGCGTCATGCTGTTGCCTGCCAATTTCCTGCTCGGCGTGGGGATCGTCAGCGTGATCCTGATGGCGACGCGGTTTGCGCGCTTAGGCCGGGCGCTCGCGGTCGCCTCGATCGTGCTGCTTGCGATCTGCGGATTTTCCCCGCTTGCAAGCTGGCTGCTTTATCCCCTGGAGCAGCGATTTCCACCCTGGAACGCCGCGCGCGGCGCGCCGGACGGGATCATCGTGCTCGGCGGCTCGATCGATGCCGATCTTTCGGCCACGCGTGGTACGCCGGTGGTCCGAAACGCGGCTGACCGCATCATCGCCGCGGCGGCGCTTGCCCGGCAATATCCGAATGCGCGCGTGTTGTTCTCCGGAGGCAACGGGAATTTGCTCTCGAACGATGCCAAGGAAGCCGACCAAGCCGGCGCCATTTTGGAAAGCCTCGGGATCGCCAAATCGCGGCTGATGATGGAACGGAGTTCGCGCAACACCCAGGAGAACGCCGAATTCTCAAAAGCGCTGGTCGCACCGAAAGCGGGGGAACGTTGGCTGTTGGTGACATCGGCCTTCCACATGCCGCGATCGATCGGCCTGTTTCGAAAGGCGGGGTTTGCCGTGGAGCCCTATCCGGTTGATTGGCGGGTCGGCGGGCGCGAGGACCTCGTCACGTTTGGCAACATCGCGGTTGACGGGCTGGGACGAACCGACGTTGCGGTGCGTGAATGGCTCGGTCTTTTGGCGTACCGGCTCACCGGCAAGATCGATGAATTGCTGCCGGGACCGGCGGAGAAGTAGAAGCAGCTGTCGCAACGTGGCATCGATCGGGCTAGAATTGACGAAACGGGCGCGCTTCCGCGCGCCGACTTGGGAGGTTACGCCATGCAACAGCAAACCCCGCCGGAGCCCTTCGATCTGGCCGGCATGGTCGCCGATCTCAACAATCTGCTGCGGCTGAAAACCACCGTGATCGGCATGAAAATGTTCGCCACCGTTGAGGAGATGGCGGCAATCCCGAAGATCAGGCGTCCGACCGCGACGCATACTACAGACCAGATCGTCAGCATGGCCTCGCGGCTCGGCTGGACCGTTGGCATCACCGCCGACGATCTCGTGGGCGCGCAGTGCCGCGCGGTGATCGGGCTTGCACCGCAGGACGAGAAGTGGCTCGCCGGTGAAGCCTATGTCGGCGTCTGGCACGAGAACGCCCAGGACGCGCGCAAGCGCCAGGAAGCGCTCGACGTCGTTCCGCACGGCCGATATCAGGCGCTCGCGGTGAGCCCGCTCGCCAGCGGAAGATTGAACCCGCCGGATATTTGTCTGGTCTATGCGACGCCGGGCCAGATGATCATCCTGATCAACGGCCTGCAATACACCGGCTACAAGAAGTTCGAATGGGGCGTGGTGGGCGAGACCGCGTGCGCGGATTCATGGGGGCGGGCGCTGAAAACCGGTGAGCCCAGCCTGTCGCTGCCGTGCTTTGCGGAGCGCCGTTATGGCGGCGTGCCGGACGAGGAGATGCTGATGGCGCTGTCGCCGGCACATCTTGCCAAGGCGATCACCGGCATGAAGGCGCTGGCGAAGAACGGCTTGCGCTATCCGATCGCGCCCTATGGTATCCAAAGCGACGTCCGCGCCGGCATGGGTGTTTCCTACGCCAAGAAATAAGTGCTATCCGACCGGTCCGGCGCGAGCCCACAATTCTCTCCCAGGATTAGATTATGAAGTCTTCGTCGAAGTTCGACATCGTTGTCTATGGCGCTACCGGTTTCACCGGCCAGCTCATCGCCGAATATCTGGCCACGCATTATATCGGCAAGAACGATCCGAAATGGGCGATGGCCGGCCGCAGCCTGGAAAAGCTTGCTTCCGTGCGCGACGCAATCGGCGCGCCGGCCGATACGGCCTTGATCAAGGCCGACGCCAGCGATCCCGCGTCGCTAAAGGCGATGATCGATCAGACCAACGCGGTCGTCTCAACCGTCGGCCCGTATCAGCTTTACGGCTCCGAATTGGTCGCGGCCTGCGCCGCCACCGGCACCGATTATGTCGATCTCTGCGGTGAGCCGGTATGGATGCGCCAGATGATCGATGCGCACGAGGCGACGGCGCAATCAAGCGGCGCCAGGATCGTATTTTCCTGCGGCTTCGATTCGCTGCCCTTCGAACTCGGCGTGTTCTTTTGTCAGGAGACGGCCAAGAAAACGCTGGGCGCACCGGTTAGCCGCGTCAAAGGCCGCGTCCGCGACATGACGGCAACAGTTTCGGGCGGCACGGTGGCCAGCATGAAGGCGAACTTCGCGGCCGCGGCGAAAGACCTAAGCCTGGTCGCGCTGCTCCGGAGTCCGTTCGTCTTGACGCCGGGCTTCGAGGGTCCAAAGCAGCCACCGGGCAACAAGCCGGTGTTCGATCAGGACCTGGACGCATGGACCGCGCCGTTCGTGATGTCGACCATCAATACCCGCAGCGTCCACCGCTCGAATTTCCTGATGGGCTTTCCCTACGGCAAGGATTTTGTCTATGACGAGATGGTGCTGACTGGTCCGGGCGAGAAGGGTGAAGCTGACGCCAGGCGCGTCGCTGCCGCTAATCTGGATAAGGTCGGCCCCGGCGCGCCGAAGCCGGGCGAGGGTCCATCGAAAGAGGAACGGGAGAACGGCCTTTACGATCTTCTGTTCGTCGGTCTCGCGCCGGATGGACGGCAAATTCGCATCGCCGTCCGCGGCGATCGCGATCCCGGCTATGGTTCGACCGCAAAGATGATCGCGGAATGCGCGATTTGCCTGCGCGAATCGACGGATGTCAAAGCCGGTATCTGGACGCCTGGCGCTGCCATGGGTAATCGGCTGATCAGGCGGCTGGTCGATCACGCCGGCCTGACTTTTGAGGTAGAGAAATAGGTCCCCGCATCACACCGCACGCGGATCGTAGCTGTACATCCAGCTCTGGCCCTTCGATGCGAGCGGGATCAGCATCTTGAACATCTGGTTGCGGATCCATGCGCCGGCCGCACTGAACTCGCCCTTCTGGTTGCCATTGCGGCGGGCGGTGGCCACGATCCGCTCCGCGCGCGGGCGGCGTTCGCTTTCGAACCTCTGGAAGATTGCGCCGAGTTCCTGTCCGTCCTGCAACAGCCGGGCCAGCCGCATGGCATCCTCCAGCGCCAGCGAAGCGCCCTGGCCGGCGTGCGGGCTGGTGGCGTGCGCGGCATCACCAATCAACAGCGTCCGTTTTCGCGACCATGTCGGCAAGGTCGCGACGTCGAGTGTTGCCGTGACGCCGATGTTTTCGGCCGCTTCCAAAAGTCGCGGGATCGGGGCGTGCCAACCGGCGTGGAAGTCGAGCAGGTGCCGCCTCAGCGCATCCTGGTCCATGGCGCGGAAAGTCGCGGCGTCGATGCCGTGCGACGGTTGGGTGCTCCACCACATCACGCCCTCGCGCGGATCGGGGCTGCAAAAGCCATAGCCGAAAAACCCGCTCTGCCCGAACGTCGTCTCGACGCGTTGCCCGATCGAGGTGTTCTCGAGCAATGATCTCGGCAGAAAACCGCCAAAACCAATGAGGCCGGTATCGAAGGGCTTTGGGCCATCGGGGATGACGTGCGTGCGTACCGCCGAATGCACGCCGTCGGCGCCGATCAGGAAATCGCCCTCGGCGCTCGAGTCGTCGGAAAAGTGCGCGACGACCGGCTGGTCGGCGCGGTCTTCGATGCGCACCAGCCGTTTCTCGAAGTGGAGCTCGACGCTTTCGCACCAGGCCTTGTCCAGGATCGCCGCATTAAGCGTGGCGCGGCACATATTCACCGCGGGCTGGCCGAAGCGCGCTTTCATGTCCCGGTTGATGGAACCGAGCCGGCGTCCTGATTGCGAATAGAAATCGAATGATTCCGCGATCGAGCCGCGGCGGATCATCTCGTCGGCGAGGCCGATTTCGGCCAGCACATGCATGCCGTTCGGCGCAATCTGCAGGCCGCCGCCGATGCCGGTCGAGTACGGCCATGCCTCGAACAGCTGCGCCTCAATGCCGGCCTTCCTGAGCAGGATCGCGGTGACCGGGCCGGCAATGCCGGCACCGATGATGAGGGCTTTTTGGGCGCGTTTCGTCATGTCTTGCTCCTGATGTCGCAGGGGGTTAAGAAGGTACAGCTGCTAACTATCTTAGTAGCTAAGATATCACTCGACTAAGATAAGAGGCCGGCGTTGTCAAGAACGAAATTGCGCGCGGAATTGATGCAGGAACTGGAACACGCGGTGCGGCGGGCGTCGGCGCAGGGCGTGATCTTCGGGCAGACCGTCGCCGACCGCGCCGGTATTTCGAATTCCGACATGGACTGCCTGGATTTTCTTCTGCTGGAGGGAAGGGTCACCGCAGGCAGGCTCGCCGAAATCACGGGATTGACGACGGGCGCGATCACCGGCGTGGTGGATAGGCTGGAGAAGGCCGGTTTTGTTCGTCGCGAGCGGGATGCGGATGATCGCCGCAAGGTGTTCATCACACCTATTCCGGAAAACATTGCGAAGTTCGGAAAGCTCTACGAGCACATGCAGCGGGCCATGCTGAAGGCATGGGAGGCCTATTCGGACGCAGAGCTGCGGTTGTTGCTCCGGTTTGCGACGCAGAGTTACCACACCATGCTGGCGGCGACCGCGGAACTCAAGGCGATGATCGAGGCGCCGAAAGAAAAGCGCGCCAAGGAGCCCGCAAAGGAGCGCGCCAAGGCTACGAAGCCTGTGCGGGCGCCATGAGCGGCTGGTCGGAGGCTGTCTTGTAGGCTTGCGCGGCCGCGAACATCCCCCACATCGCGCCCAGCATCATCCAAAAATGCCGCCAGTGGTCGGTGTCGATCACAAAGCTCTCGCCGACCGTGCCGAGGAACGCCGAGAAGATCGCAAGATAAGCCCGCTGCCAGGGCACCGGCACGAAGAGGTGGCGAAATCCCGTGATGACCGTGACGAACACCAGCGCGGGATAGCTGACGCCCGAGAGCCAGCCACCGGACATGAACGCGTTCAAATAGGAATTGTGGGTGTCCTCGGGGAAATAATTGTGGAACTGCAGCGGGCCGATACCGAAGGGCAGGTCGAGCGCCATCTGCGCGCCCAGAATGTGCCGGCCGAAGCGGCCGAACCGCCCCTCGTCATAGCTTTGATCGAAACTCGCGCGCTGTTTGAACATCTCGCTGATGGTATCGAACGACAGCAAGACCGCGATCAGCAGCACCACGATGATGATTGCGACCACCGACATCACGATGATGCGCGAGCGCTGGCCGCGCGACTGGCTGGTCAAGACCATCAGCGCCAGCATGAAGGCCGAAGTGATCGCAAGCCCGCCCCATGCCGCGCGCGAAAACGCCAGCAGGATCGCGAGCGCCATGATGCCAAGCGCGATGGTGCAGCGGAACGATTTTGCGAAGTGGTCGGAGACGACGCTTTGCAGCACGAACAGCGAGGGAAGGATCAGGAACGCGCCCAGCACGTTCGGATCCTTGAAGGTGCCGCGTGCCCGCTCATACAGCGTCAGCAGGTCATGGCCGCCTGGGACGAGATTAAAATAGCCGGCGATGCCCGCAATTGCCGCGATCATCCCGCCGACGATCAGGCCGCGGCGGAGCATGTCGAGTCTCGCTGCGGTATCCTCGGACACCACCATCGCGAAGAACATCACGGTGACCGCCATGTACCAGGACGTCGCGATCCAGTTCGCGACCTCTGGCTTGTCGAAGAACGGGATGGCGCCGATGGAATAGCCGACGTTCAACAGCACCAGCAGCAGCAGCAGCGGCATGAACACGAGCCGCAGCCGCAAGCCGGTTGCAAAGAAGATGACGGTAGCCGCGAGCGTCACCAGCTCATAGGGGCTCGGCTCGACGAAGACGATTGCGCCGCTTGCCCCGACCAGCCACACCAGCGCGCGTTGCAGCGCGACCACGCGCGGCGCCGCTACCGATAAAGGAAAGTCCCCGGCCGTCGCCGCATACGCCATCACACACTCTTAAAACGCAACGCAACTCTTACGCACGCCGAACCGTGGCGCCTAATAGGCATTCTCGTTCTTCGTCACCAGCGCCAGCGGCGTCTTGAGAAGAATGTAGAGATCGAACAGCACCGACCAGTTCTCGATATAATAGAGATCGAACTCGACGCGCTTCTGGATCTTCTCCTCGCTGTCGACTTCGCCGCGCCAGCCGTTGATCTGCGCCCAGCCGGTAATGCCGGGTTTGACGCGATGACGCGCGAAGTAACCGTCGACCGCTTCGTCGAACAGCCGGCTCTGCAATTTGCCCTGTACGGCGTGTGGACGCGGCCCGACCAGCGACAGGTTGCTCTTGAACACGACGTTGAAGAGCTGCGGCAATTCATCGAGGCTGGTCTTGCGGATGAAGCGGCCGACCCGGGTGACGCGGGGATCGTTCTTCGTCACCACCTTGGAGGCGGTCGGGTCCGCTTGATGATGGTACAGCGAGCGAAACTTGAAGACGTCGATGCGCTCATTGTTGAAGCCGAATCTTTTTTGGCGGAACAGCACCGGGCCCGGGCTGTCGAGTTTGATCGCAAGCGCGACCAGCGCCATCACCGGCAGCGCCAGCAGCAGAATGATGCCGCCGACGACGTGGTCGAACAGCCACTTCATCACCAGGTCCCAGTCGGTGATCGGCGCCTCGAATACGTCGAGCGTCGGGACCTTGCCCAGATAGGAATAGGAGCGGGGGCGGAAGCGCAGCTTGTTGGTGTGGGCGGAAAGCCGGATGTCGACCGGCAGCACCCACAATTTCTTCAGCATTTCGAGGATCCGCGTCTCCGCCGAGATCGGCAGCGCGAACAGCACGAGGTCGACGCGGGTGCGGCGGGCGAATTCGACGATATCGTCGACCTTGCCGAGTTTTGCGCTGCCGGCGCAAGTTTCCAGCGCGCGGGCATCGTTGCGGTCATCGAACACGCCGAGGATATCCAAGTCAGAGTCGTCCTGGACCTTGAGCGCCTCGATCAGCTTTTCGCCGTTCTGGTCGGAGCCGACGATGATGGTGCGGCGGTCAAGCCGGCCATCCCGCGCCCAGCCGCGCACCAGCGCGCGCAAGAAGAGCCGCTCGGCGATCAGCCCGGCGAGGCCGACGCAGAAAAACGCCGAAAGCCAGAGCCGCGATACCTCGCCGCCAAGCTTGGCAAAGAACGAGGCGCCGATGAATAGCAAGAACACAAACGCCCAGGACGAAATCATCCGCGTCATCTGCCGAAGCTGGCCGCGGAACACCTGGACTTCGTAGATATCGGCGGCCTGGAAGCAGACCACGGCGGTCGCCGTCATGCCGATGATGGCGGCGACGTATTCCCAATGGAAGCCGGAAATCGGCACGACATAACCCAGATAGAGCGCGATGCCGACGAAACTGAGCAGCACGAAATCGGCGAGGCGCACGGCGCCCGCGATCACGATCGGCGAATAGGCCCGGCGCACTTTCTGGTTGGTGACGGCGAGTGCTGCCGCTGACAGGCGCCGGCGCCGTTCGATCGGAGGGCGATCCGCCGAGGAGGCCGCCGCGGAAGCCGCGGCATCTAGCATCGAGCGTGCGTTGATCGGTTCCACTGTTCCCAAGTCCGTATCCTGCGCAGACACATAGGCATACGCAAACCGAGGCGGAATTCCCCGGCTGACGGCTTAACGGACAAATCGGAAGAAACTGTTATCGTGGTAAAGAACGGTTAACGGTCCGCGAACGCCTGGCCGTAGCCGGCCAAAACCCCCTCAACCATCGCCTTCTGAGAGAAATGCATCAGCACTCTCTCCCGGAGCGATTTTGTGCGCGCCATCGCGGCGTCCGGATCCTCGAGCGCGGCCTCGATCGCGTCCGCCATCGCGCCCGTGCTATTGGGGGCGAACAGCCCGTCCGTATGCGAGCCGAAAATCTCCGGGATGCCGCCGACATTGGCGGCCACCATCGGAATTCCCGCCGCCGCCGCCTCGATCACGACATAAGGCATCGAATCCCCGCGGGAGGGAACCACCAGCACCTTGCCTTTCGAGAAACCATAGCGCGCCTTGACATGGCCGATGAAGCGCGCCGCCTGGCCAAGGCCGAGCCTTTGAATTTGCGCCTTGAGGGTTTCCAGTTCCTCGCCGTCGCCGGCGAGCGTCAACGTCACCCCTTTGCCGTCGGTATGCAGCCGCGCCACCGCATCGATCAGAAGGTCCGCGCCCTTGATGTGCCTGAACTCGCCGACATAGACGATGTCGGTGGCGTCGCCCGCTCTCGTGACGGGATCGAACTCGTCCGCGGTCACGCCATTGAAGACGCAACGCACGAGCCCGCTCGGTGTGCCGATGGTGCGCTGATAGGTATCGCGGGCGAAGGCGCTTTCGAACAGGAACAGATCGGTGGAATTCATCAGCGCGCGCTCGAGCCGGCTAAAGAGCGCACCCTTCAGCGTCTCCAGCGGGTAGTGCAACGAGCCGCCATGCGGTGTGTAGACCCGGATGCTGTCTTTCGAGTGCGGCTTCAGGCGGATGAAGGCGCCGGCCTTGGCGCCGTGTCCGTGCAGGACATCCGGCTTCAGCCGCCGGATCAGGCCCATGAAGCGTGCCCATACCAGAAGGTCCGTCGGATAGGGTTCACGGTGAATGGCGATGCGATAAACGCCAAGCTTCAGCCGCGGCGCGATCTCCGTGAGTGCCGCCTCGGCGCGCGCCCCGCCGGTCAGGCTGTCGGCGATGATGCCGACCTCGTGGCCGCGCTCGGCCTGTCCGTTGGCGAGGTCGAGGATGTGCCGGAAGATTCCGCCGACCGGCGCGCGCACCGCGTGCAGGATACGAAGCGGCCGATCTGCGATCATGGGCATGATCAGAACCAGCGTTCGCCGGCCGTGCGCATGCAGCCCGGCAGTGCGAGCGCAGCGAACAGACAGACGATAGCGGCGCGCACGCCTCGCATCGGACAACCCAGGGGAAATGTTGATTCCGATTAAGGACTTTCATGGTTAACAAAGCATGACGGCATTGGCCACAGGCCCGATGTCCCCGGCATCACATCGGCCGAATTAACCCAGCGGCAACCTTAATGGAGTGTAATCGCGCCAGGTTTGGTAGAGTCGCCGTGTCTTGCGGGAGTGTGCGATGCGTTTGGCGTTCTGGCGTGCGACGAAGGACAGGGCCTTGATCCAGAGGGCCATCTCGAAGCTGGCGCCAGCTCCGTATAAGCCGGCCGCCGCGTCCTTATCGGGCGATCTGGACTTGGCCGCGCTTGGCCAGTCGCTGATGCGCAACCGGCGCTGGATCATCGTTCCGACGGTGATAGCCGCCGTGTTGTCGATCGCCGCCGTCAATCTGGTAACCCCGCGATACAAATCCGAAGCGCGCATTCTGATCGACGGGCGCGAGAACGTGTTCCTGCGGCCGAGCGGCGAGCGCAACGAGGAGCGCACCGCGCTCGATGCCGAGGCTGTCACCAGCCAGGTCCAGCTATTGCTGTCGCGCGATCTTGCGCGCGAAATCATCAAGAAGAACAAGCTCGGCGAACGGCCGGAATTCGATCCGGTGCTGCAGGGCTTTTCGCCGCTGAAATCGCTATTGGCCTTGTTCGGCATCGGCCGCGATCCGTTCTCGCTGACGCCGGAAGAGCGCGTGCTGGACGCTTTTTTCGAGCGCTACGCCGCCTACGCGGTCGATAAATCACGTGTCGTCGTCATCGAATTCCAATCGCTCGATCCGGATCTGGCGGCGCGCGTCGCCAATTCGATCGCCGAAGGCTATCTGGTGCTGCAGCAGAATGCGCGGCAGGAGCAGGCCAAGGGCGCGAGCCAGTGGCTGTCGGGCGAGATCGACAATCTGCGCAGGAAGGTCTCCGAGGCGGAATCCCGGGTTGAGGATTTCCGCTCGAAATCGAGCCTGTTCGTCGGTACCAATAATACCACGCTGTCGAACCAGCAGATGGGCGAACTGAATACGCAGCTCAACAACGCCCGCGCGCTGAAATCCGACGCGGAATCGAAGGCGCGGCTGATCCGTGAAATGCTCCAGAGCGGCAAGCCGATCGAGGCTTCGGAAGTGCTCAACTCCGAACTGATCCGCAGGCTCTCCGAACAGCGTGTCACGCTGCGCGGCCAGCTTGCCGAGCAGTCATCGACGCTGCTCGACAACCATCCGCGCATCAAGGAGCTGAGGGCGCAGCTGGCCAATCTCGACGGGCAAATTCGCGATGAGGCCAGCAAGATTTCGCGCTCGCTCGACAATGATGCGCGCATCGCCGGCGGCAGGGTCGAGGGTCTGGGTGCCAGCCTCGAGCAATTGAAGAAGCAGGCGAGCTCGACCAACGGCCAGGACGTCCAGCTTCGTGCGCTCGAGCGGGAAGCCAAGGCGCAGCGCGACCTTCTGGAATCCTATCTCGCGAAATATCGCGAGGCCAACACGCGCGAGACCATCGACGCGGCGCCCTCGGACGGACGGATCATTTCCCGCGCCACGGTTTCCAATGCGCCTGCGTACCCGAAGAAATTCCCGATCGTGCTGATCGCGACGCTCGCAACCTTGATGCTGAGCGCAGGCCTGATCGCGACCGGCGAATTGCTGCGCATGACGGCGCCGCGCGCAGCCGCCGCGTTCGCGCTCTCGGCGCCGGCGGTTCGTGCGCCGGCCGCTGCCGCTGCCACGGCCGCCGCTGCTCCCGCGCCAGCGTTCACCGAACCCCGGCCGGTGATGAAGGAGGGGCCAGCCAGCGACATCCCGGCGGAGTTCTCCGAGATCGAACAACTCGCCGATAGCTTGCGCCGTGCCGGCGAAGCGGCTCGGAAGGTGACGATCCTCGGCACGGCGTCTAGCGAGAGCATCACCTTGACGGCGCTGACGCTGGCGCGGCTGATCGCGCGCCAGGCGCGCGTCGTGGTAGTCGATCTGTCGGCGTCGTCGCCGACGATGTCGGCGGTATCGGTCGATCCGGCATCCCCAGGGCTTGCCGAATTGATGCTGGGCGAGGCTTCGTTCGCGCAAATCATCACCAAGGACCGGTTGTCGCGGGTTCACCTCGTCAACGCCGGTCGTCCGGGCTTTGACCGCGCCTTGCTGCAATCGCCGCGGCTGACGCTCGCCATCGATGCGCTCATGCGGGTCTACGACCACGTGCTGCTCGACGCCGGCACCGCGTCCGATCTGCCTGCGGAGCTGTTGACGGCGCAGGCGCGCGCGGTGGTGGTGCCGGATGCCTCGATGACCCCCGACGCCCGCGCCGTGATGTGCGATCAGCTCAAGGCGGTGGGCTTTAGTGAGGTGACGATGCTGAGCAAGCCTGCGCAGCCGTCCGACGCTGTCGAGCCGGGGCCGCGGGTGGTTGCGGCCTGAGGGCGGCGTTAGAAGCAGCTTCAGGCGACCTTGAGGCTGCTCTGTCCAGTTTAAGGACGCGCCGGCAGCTTCGCCTTAAAGAAAGCCACCACGGCAGGATTGAACTCGCGATGGAACGCCGCGCGGTCGAAGCCCGCGGGATCGCGGCAGATCTCCGGCGCGAATTTTTCGGCCAAGGCAGTGCAGGGCGCCAGGAAGGCGAAATGGCCGGCGTTCGGCACCACGTGATATTCCGGCTTGGTCGACAACCCCTCATAAACATTTTGGGCGTGCCGCGAATGCGGCAGGATCTCGTCGCTGTCGCCTCGCCAAAGCTGGATCGGAGCCTTGATACCCGCGAGTCCTTCGGGCGTGAAAGAATAGCCGATAGCAGGCGCGGCGATTACGGCGGCCGAGATGCGCGGGTCATTCACGAACGCGGCCGGCGCCGCTCGTGCCTCGGTGGGATTTTCCCTTATTTTGCGGCACGCCCATTCGTCGGGATGAGCGGCACAATAGGGGGCGACGCGGTTGAGGTCCGGGGTGCCGCCGACCACCACCAGCGCGGTGAAGCCGCCAGCCGAGAAGCCAAACATTCCGATGCGCGCCGGATCGATCAGATCGCGGTGCGGCCATGACGCCAGCATGTAATCGACCAAAGCCTTGATGTGGCGGGGCCGGTTTTCGACCCGGGTAAACCCGCTATGGTCCCGGTAATTGTCGCCGGTATGGGTGACCGCCGCTACCACAAAGCCCGCTTCGGCAAGCGCGAGCGCGGTATCGTAATGGCCCTCGAACGAGCCGCCGCTGCCATGCGACATGACGATCAGCGGCAAGCCGCGCCCGGAGACCGCTCCGTCGACCGCGACGGTCTGCTGGTAGAGCCCGAGCTGTTGGGACGAGGCGGGCGCCTCGCTCGGATACCAGATGCCGCCTTCGAGTGGCGGATTTTCGGAATCGGGCACGGTCACGCGTTCGAACCCGGCGGCGAGCGCCGGCGCAGCGGCCGATAGGACGGTTACCAGCGCCGCGGCCGCTATTTTCATGGCAGGCTCCATCGGGGGTCAAAGTTGTCACCGCTCACATTGCATTCAAATGTGAGCCGTGTCAACATCGGCCTCATGAATAAGGATTCGCCTTATCACCATGGCGATTTGCGTGCGGCGCTGCTCGGCGCGGCAGCCGTGGAGATCGAGCGCGGCGGCTACGAAAATCTTTCCCTGCGTGAGCTCGCGGCGTCGCTAGGCGTGTCGCGCGCCGCGCCGTACCGGCACTTCGTCGATCGGCGCGCGCTGCTCTCAGCACTCGCCGCCGGGGGCTTTGAAGAACTCGCAGCGATCTATCGCAAGGCGATCGGGACCGGCAAAACACCGCGGACGCGCCTCGCCACCTCGGGGCGCGCCTATCTGGCGTTCGCGGCCGAGCGGCCGCAGCTCTTCCGGCTGATGTTCGCGTCCGATCTCTTCGACGCCGGCCCGCCCGACACGGCCCTGATCAAGGCGGCCGGGGATTGCTATCAGGTTTTCGAGGGGCTCGTCGCAGCGACGCTTGATGACCCCGATGAAAGCGCAATCAAGGCGGCGACCATTGCCCTGATGTCGAGCACCTATGGCTTTGCCTTGCTGCGCATGGGCGATCGGTTCAAGCCGTTCATGGTTGGCCGGTTGACGCAGAGCGACTTGATCGATGCGGTGCTGTCGATGGAGGTCACCGCGTTGCCGCGCGTTGCAGGCGGCAAACACCGCAGGAAAGTGTAGAGGGTTACGTCATCGCTTTAGTGAAACGCACTACGAAGCTTTTGCGCCAAACCCAGCAACGCCTGATTATGCTTGACCAGATATTTGGCGCGGTTGACGCCCGACATCGCCGCTGCCGCGAGCCTTCCCCGCGGGCTGAGCGGGATGAAGCAGTCGAAGATCGGCTCGTCGCTCTTGCAGAAAAACCGTTTGTAATCGTCGGAGCCGACGCCAAAATCGATGGCGCGATAGCCGCGCCTGGCATAGTGGTCGACGATGTCGCGCATCAGGATCAGCCCGGGGCTAAAGCGCGAATTGGCTGACATCGTGTAGGTGTTGAACATCATCGAGAAGCGATGCCCATCGGCGACGCCGGCAAAGATCGCGATCACCTCGTCGTCGCATTCAAGCGCGTGGATGTCGATGATATGACCGCCGCCCGCAAGCTTTGCCATGCAGGCGGTACGAACAAATTCCTCGACGCCGGGGTCGGCGAACACGTTGGGCAATTTCTGCTCCGCCATCCGCAGCGGCTTCATCTGGAAGAACCAGTCGAGCAGGCGCTTGATCTCGGCGTCGGTGGCAGCAGCGCCGTAGCGATAGCCCGGCAGCTTGTGCAGCTTGCGTTCCTTGGCTTTGAGGCGGCGGCGGAACGAATGGCTGATCCGCGCCGTCGGCGGCGCGTCCGGCACGATGATGAGCAGCGGGCAATCGTTGGCGGAGGGTTGGTTCGGCAGCAAGGCCATCGGGTTCGGCACATCCCGCCAGCGCCGCGGCTGCTGACCAAGCGCCAGAACATCGACGCCGGACTGCTCGCGGATCGCCGCAATCAGCGCGTCGAGGTCGACGGCGGTCGCTTCGGCCGCAAAATCCCTGTCCCATAGCGCCATGTTGAAAGTTGCGTGCTTGCCACCCATGAAGCAGGTGGTGCGAACGCCGTATTGCCGCCGCAGCGCGAGCGGCAGCAGCAACAGCGGCCGGCGCTCGGCGTCGTAGGCGATGACGATGAAGGGCAACACTCCCTCGCGCTCTCCGACCTGCCGCTGCCAGGGGCCAAGGAAATCGAAGCGCTGATAGGGCGTGGAGACGTGCTGCTGACGTTCCAGTCCGCGCCAGATCGTCTCGGCACGGCTCAGATCGTGAAAAATATCGATGCCGGCGATGCGGCTTGCTCTCGACCAGGCTGTTGCTTCCGCCGTCCGGCTTTCGATCGCGACAGCCATGGTCATTGCAAAACCTGTCTATAGGGAATTATTTACGTTTTTCGCCCTTGGCCGACCTTTGCAAAGAAATGTCAACAAAGGGTAATGACAATGCAGCCGGGGCGAGGCGGAAATCGTACAGAAGCATTTTCAAGAAAATGCTTCTGGTCAATAACTTGCGCGTATTCTACTCGCAAAACCGGTATCCACCCCCGGATCAAAAGTCCGAGGGCATGCTTTTGCAGAATAGGCGCTAAGAGGCGGGACCTTGCCATCCGACAACCCATTCCTGACACGCCTGCAGCTTGAGCTCGCCTATTTCAGCGGTGTTCCCTGGCTGAGGGGACGGGGAGCCGGCGGCGCCGGCGCCATCCTGCGGTTCGAGCGGGTGCGGCCGCGGCGCCCGACGCGGTTTGAGCCGCTCAGGTCTTGCGAAATCACGCCGAAATTTCTCGATCGAACGATCCGGGCGCTGAAGCGCTGGAAATACGATATCGTCTCCATGGACGAGGTGGTCCGGCGGGCGGTGACGCTCGCCTCGCGAAGGCGGTTTGTCTGCCTGACCTTCGACGGCGGCTACAAGGATGTGATCACATCGGCCTATCCGGTGCTATCGCGGCACGGCGTTCCCTTCACCGTTTACCTGCCGACCGCGTTCCCCGACGGCCTGGGCGAGGCGTGGTGGCTCGCGCTCGAAGCCGTGATCGCCCGCGAAAACCGTCTCAGCCTGGTGATGGATCGCAAGGAGCTGCGTTTCGATATCAGGCAGACTCCAGAAAAATATCAGCTCTACGAATTTCTCGGGGATTGGATGCGCCGGCTTCCGCCGTCAGATCTTTCGGCCGCGATCAAGGACCTCTGCTCGCGATATTCCGTCGACCTGGCGGCGCTGACGCGCCAAGTATCGATGGATTGGGATGATCTGACCAAGCTTGCGGCCGACCCGCTGGTGACGTTCGGAAGTGCGACAGTGAATTATCCCGTGCTGTCGAACCTGAAAAACGCGGTGGCACTACGCGAGTTGACGATGGGCAAGGCGGTCGCGGAAGCCGCGTTCCGCCGCGACGTCAGGCATTTTGCCTATCCGTTCGGCGATCGCGCGGCGTTTCAAAGGCTGCATGTCATGATGGCCGCGGAGGCCGGCTTCACCAGCGCGGCATCGGCGATACCGGGCATCGTCGAGGCGGAAGGCCGCACCAACGTGCACGCGCTTCCGCGCATCGCCTGGGACGGGCGGCAGCGTTCGCTGCGCGTCATGCGCGTGATGCTTTCGGGCTTTACATTTGCGCCGGTGCAGCCCACCCGTACGGCGGCGGCTAGAGCATGATTTCGAAGAAAAGTCATCACGCTCTAGGGATCCGGCCGTGCCATCCAGCTGATGATCGGCATCGCCGGCAGCACCCATCCGATCCCGGCCACGACATAGAAGACCGCCTGCAACAGCCCGGAATTGGCCAGCCACGGCGTCTGCGCCACCGTCATTCCCATCAGCGACCACACCACCACCAGCAACAGCAACGCGATGGTTCCGAAGAATTTGCGGGTGCGGATGGTCATGACGGAAATGTGCGGCTCGCTCGCTAGGCGCGCCTTGCGCGCGGGAAGGGGCGGACTATAAGGTGCGCGGAAATTCAATCAAGCGCAGCCTCGATGACCGCTCTTCTCTTACAACAAAGGCCTGATAACCGCGCTGTCCGCTGGTGGCTGGTGACGATCGTGGTCCTGATTGCGATCATGGCGCTGGTCGGCGCCGCGACGCGTCTCACCGAATCCGGTCTTTCGATTGTCGAGTGGAAGCCGGTTACCGGCGCATTGCCGCCGCTCAATCCTGCGCAATGGAACGAGGCGTTCGAGGCTTACAAGGCCATCCCGCAATACCGCGAACTCAACGCCGGTATGACACTCGGCGAGTTCCAGACGATCTTCTGGTGGGAGTGGACCCATCGGCTGCTCGGGCGGGTGATCGGGGTCGCGTTTCTGCTGCCCTTCCTCTGGTTTCTCTGGCGCGGGGTTTTGCGTGCGGATCTCAGGCTCAGATTATGGCTGATCTTCGGTCTCGGCGCGCTGCAGGGCGTGGTCGGCTGGTGGATGGTGGCATCCGGACTTTCGGAGCGCGTCGAGGTTTCGCACCATCGGCTTGCTACCCATCTGATGCTGGCGCTTTTGATTTTCGCGGGGATTGTCTGGACGCTGCGGCGACTGGTGGACCGGCCTCCGTCACCTGCATCGTTGCGGCTGAAGATCACCAGTGTCGCTCTCTTGGTGCTGACCTTCGTGCAGATTTATCTCGGGGCGCTGCTCGCAGGCCTGCGCGCCGGACGTGTCTACAATACCTGGCCCGAGATCGACGGTGCGTTGATCCCATCCGCTGGCCGGCTGTTCTTCGATGAGCCATGGTGGCGCAATCTGTTCGACAACACACTCACCGTGCAGTTCGAGCATCGTATGGTCGCCTACGCATTGTTTGCACTGGCGATCCTGCATGCAGTCGACGCGGTTCGCTCGCGGGCCGGGGCTGCGGCGAGCGGAGCGTTGTGGCTGGTGGCGGCGGTAACGTTGCAGGCGGTTTTGGGCATTCTGACGCTGCTCCATCAGGTCCCTATCCCGCTGGGTTTGGCGCATCAGGCGGTTGCGATGTCGGTCCTGACGCTTGCGGTGTTTCAGGCCGAGCGATTGGCCGCGCGGCGGGTCGATCCCAAGCCCATCGGCGCGAGCCTGGCAGCCGCGCGCTAGCAATAGCCGTAGACGCCGCAGGCATAGGGCGGGCGATCCCAATAGCTGACATACGGTCCGCCATAATCGGGCTCTTGATATTCGTAGCTGTAAGCCGAACCATAATAGCCTGGGAGCACCGGCGCGCCGACCCATGGGGTAACGTAGGGTACGCCGACGTAAGCCGGCGTGAACACCGCCTCCTCGTAGGCGTAGTATCGGCGGGGGCGATATGAATACGGCGTGTCATACGAGATGGTCGTTCTGAAATTGTAGTGCGGACGCGGCAGGCCCGGGGGCAGGATGACGGATGTCCGGTGCCAGACGTGACGGGGCAGGGGGCGGTCGGCACCCATTGTTGGCGCGCTGACTGCCATCGCGACAAATATTGCCATCGTGAAGCGCAACATCGGCTGCTCCGAAGAATGATTTCGGTACGGCGCCATTATATCGAATGCCGGCGCGGCGCGGCAGCCGTCGGAGGGTCGATCTCGAAATATGGCGAAAGCGCCAGTTCATCCCCATTTCGTCGCCATGCCGGCGGTCACGCGTTCAGCGCCTGCTCCAGATCGGCGATCAAATCTTCCTTGTCCTCGATGCCGATCGATAGCCGCACCACATCGGGGCCCGCGCCCGACTTGATCTTGGCGGCATCGTCGAGCTGGCTGTGGGTGGTCGAAGCCGGGTGAATCACCAGCGAGCGGGTGTCGCCGACATTGGCGAGATGCGAGAACAGTTTCAGGTTCGACACCAGATTGACGCCGGCATCATAGCCGTCCTTGAGGCTGAAGGTGAACACGGCGCCTGCGCCCTTCGGCGCATATTTGCGCGCGAGGTTGTTGTATTTGTCCCCCGACAGCCCGGCGTAATTGACCGAGGCCACCGCGGAATGGCCTGAGAGATACTCGGCGATCGCCTTGGCGTTCTCGCAATGCTTTTGCATGCGTAACGGCAGCGTCTCGATGCCGGTGAGTATCATGAATGCGTTGAACGGCGACAGCGCCGGACCGAGATCGCGCAACCCCAGCACCCGGCAGGCAATCGCAAAGGCGAAATTCCCAAAAGTCTCCTGGATCCTGATGCCGTGATATTCGGGGCGCGGCTCGCTCAGCATCGGATATTTGTTGTCCTTCGACCAGTCGAAGGTACCGGCATCGACGATGATGCCGCCGAGCGAGTTGCCATGGCCGCCCAAAAACTTCGTCAGCGAATGCACGACGATGTCGGCGCCATGGTCGATCGGGCGGATCAGATACGGCGTCGCCAGCGTGTTGTCGACGATCAGCGGCACGCCGGCCTCACGGGCGACGGCTGCGACCGCCTCGATATCGGTGACGCTGCCGGAAGGATTTGCAATCGACTCGATGAAGACTGCCTTGGTGCGCGGCGTGACCGCGTGCCTGAAGCTTTCGATATCGTCAGGATCGGCCCACGCCACGTTCCAGCCAAAGCTCTTGAACGCATGGTTGAACTGGTTGATCGAGCCGCCATAAAGCTTGCGCGCCGCGATCAGTTCGTCGCCGGGCGTCATCAATTGCTGCAGCACGACGACTTGCGCGGCGTGTCCCGAGGCGACCGCCAGCCCGGCGGTGCCGCCTTCGAGCGCGGCCACGCGCTCTTCCAGAACCGCGTTGGTCGGGTTTCCAATGCGGGTATACATATATCCGAACGCCTGCAGCCCGAACAGCGAGGCGGCGTGATCGGCATCGTTGAACACAAACGAGGTGGTCTGGTAGATCGGCGTCGCGCGCGCGCCGGTAGTCGGATCGGGTTGCGCGCCGGCATGCACGGCCAGCGTCGAAAATCCTGGGAGACGATCAGTCATTCATAGCTTCCTGTTTGTCGTATTTTGCAATCGCGCGGGCCGGCATGCTGATGGCGTCGGCCTCCGCCGTCAAGGCGGTGTCGGGTATCAGTCGTGGTTCGCAACGCTCGTGCTTGGCGTTGCCGCATTGTCGAAACAATCGTTTCGCATTTGCGTCACGAAAGGTCGCTCTTGTTTTTCGCGGCGCGGTCGGAAGCCCTGGTTTCGCCGCCACCCAAACTCATCCGGTTCAACGAAAGCCGCATGCCCTGCGTCGGTATCGGCGCGCGCTTGGAGCTGAGCGTCCGCGAATTGACGCCCATCCACGAAATCTCCGAAGACAGCCGGCCATACTCGATCTTCGGGCATCGGTTCATGACGACCTTCAGACCCGCGGCTTCGGCTTTCGCGGCCGCGGCATCGTCGCGCGCACCGAGCTGCATCCAGATCACCTTCGGCAGCGGCGTCATCTTGAGGGCCTCGTCGACCACCGGCATGATGTGGCTGGAGTTCCGGAAGATGTCGATCATGTCGACGGGCCGGCCGATCTCCGCAAGGGAAGCAACGAAGGGTTTTCCGAGCAGGCTCTTGCCGACATGGCCTGGATTGACCGGGATCATGTCATAGCCGCGCTGCGCCAGGTACTTGAAGGCGAAGTAACTCGGCCGCACATTGACCGGCGAGGCGCCGACCATCGCGATCGATTTCACGCCGTTGAGAATTTCGCGGATGTAATCGTCGGCGTAGGCGTCATGGTTCATTTGCGAAATCCTATGTTCCTCATGGTGAGGAGCGCGTCTTCGCGCGTCTCGAACCATGAGGCCACAGCGCGGGCCTCATCCTTCGAGACGCGGCCAAGAGGCCGCTCCTCAGGATGAGGATTATTTATCCTGCCATTTCGGTTCGCGCTTTTCGATGAAGGCGCCGATGCCTTCCTCGGCGTCGCGCGCCATCATGTTCTCGGTCATGACCTCGGCCGCGTAGCGATAGGCATCGGCAAGGCTCATCTCGGCCTGACGGTAGAACGCCTCTTTGCCGAGCTTGACGGTATAGGCGGATTTCAGCGCGACCTTTTGCGCGAGCGTGATCGCAGCGTCCCGTTCGGTGCCGGCGGCGACGACGCGGTTGACGAGGCCGATCGCCTGCGCGGCCGCAGCCGAAACCGACTCTCCCGTGAGCAGCATTTCCATCGCCTGCTTGCGCGGCACATTGCGCGACAGCGCCACCATCGGTGTCGAACAGAACAATCCGATGTCGACGCCGGGCGTAGCAAAACTTGCGGCTTCCGATGCCACGGCAAGATCGCAGCTCGCCACCAACTGGCAGCCGGCGGCGGTGGCGATGCCCTGGACCGCGGCGACGACTGGTTTTGGCAAATGCACGATCGCCTGCATCATCGCGCTGCAGGCATTCATGATTTGCGAAAAATAAGCGCGGCCGCGATCGGCATCAGTGCGGCGGGCGGTGAGTTCCTTCATGTCATGACCGGCAGAGAAGGCCGGGCCGTTGGCGGCGATCACCACCGCGCGCACGCTTGAATCGTCGTGAATTTCCTTGAGCGAGGCGTGCAGCTCGGCGATCAGTTCCTCCGACAGGCTATTGCGGGCGTGCGGCCGATTGAGCGTGAGCACGGCAATGTTGCCGAGCGTCTCGCGCAGCAGGATCGGCGATTGCGGCGTGGTCGCGCGTGCGGTTTGGCTGATCATCGAAAGTTCCACTTGATATTCGCTTGGGCAACTGCGTCATCCTAATGTAACAAGCGGCGCGAGGCGAGGGCAGGCGAAGCGACTTGGCAGAAAGCGACATGGCAATTGCGAAAATGAGCGTGGCTGAACTGGAGGGGTTTCTCCATGACGTGTTTCCGCAAGCCTTTAGCGGCGGTGATATCACCATCGAAAGCGCCGATGGCGCCACCTGTCTGCTCCGCCAGCGCTACAGCGACCAGATGCTGCGTCCGGGCGGCACGGTGTCAGGACCGACGCTGATGGCGCTGGCGGATTTCGCGATGTATGTGGTGCTGCTGTCGGCGATTGGCCCGGTGGGGCTTGCGGTCACGACCAATCTCAACATCAATTTCCTGCGCAAGGGCGCGCCCGGGCAGGATGTGCTTGCGGCGGCCAAACTTTTGAAGCTCGGCAAGCGGCTCGCGGTCGGCGAGGTCAACCTGCTGTCGGGCACGTCGCCCGATCCAATCGCCCATGTCACATCGACCTATTCCATTCCAAATACTTGAGGTTTTTCACGGTAATATCACACCTTAATTGTAAATGATTGTTTTTGCAGACATAATTATCATCGCCGGGCATTGACGCGCGGCGCGGACCTCTCTAGAAAGCCGCGCAGTTCGGCGCTGATGCGCCGCTGTCCCCCTTTCACGGATTTCCTCACATGAAAACGTTTTCGGCAAAGCCTGCCGAGGTGACGAAGAAGTGGGTCTTGATCGACGCCAAAGGCCTGGTGGTCGGTCGGCTCGCTAGCCTGGTCGCGATGCGCCTTCGCGGCAAACACCTCCCGACCTATACCCCGCATGTCGATTGCGGCGACCACGTCATCATCATCAACGCCGCGCATGCGGTGCTGACCGGGCGCAAGCGTGAAAACAAGGTCTATTACAACCACACCGGCTTCATCGGCGGCATCAAGGAGCGCACCGCGAAGTCGATCCTCGAGGGCCGTTTTCCCGAGCGCGTGGTCGAGAAGGCCATCGAGCGCATGATTCCGCGTGGGCCCTTGGGACGCGTGCAGCTCGGCAATTTGCGTGTCTATCCCGGGCCCGAGCATCCGCACGAAGCCCAGCAACCCGAGAAGATCGATATCGCTTCGATGAATCGCAAGAACATGAGGGCCGCATAAGATGTCCGACACCATGCAGTCTCTCGACCAGTTGTCGCAGCTGAAGCCTGTGGCCGCAGAAGCGCCGAAATACGTCAAGAAGGTCGACAAATACGGCCGCGCCTACGCCACCGGCAAGCGCAAAGACGCGGTCGCCCGCGTCTGGATCAAGCCCGGCGCCGGCAAGATCGTCGTCAACACCCGCGAAGTCGAAGTCTATTTCGCCCGTCCGGTGCTGCGCATGATGATCCAGCAGCCGCTGGTCGCTGCCGCCCGCGCCGGCCAGTACGACGTGATCTGCACGGTTGCCGGCGGCGGCCTGTCGGGCCAGGCGGGGGCGGTGCGTCACGGCATCTCGAAGGCGCTGACTTACTTCGAGCCGGACCTGCGGGGCCTGTTGAAAAAGGGCGGCTTCCTGACCCGCGACTCGCGCGTGGTCGAGCGCAAGAAGTACGGCCGCGCCAAGGCGCGCAAGTCGTTCCAGTTCTCGAAGCGCTAACGGCACTCATAAAGTTAGCTGCGAATGCAGCGAAACCAAAACTTCAAAATGGCGCTTGGAGCGCGATCAGCTGCTGATCGCGCTCCAATTGTTTAGTGGCGCCTGATCCGATGACCGAGCCGCTCACACCGTGGCGGATCATGCGCTGGCGCCTTTTTTACTGACCAACTGCCGACGAATTGCGCAGATTTTTCCTGAAAACTTGCGCTCGTATGCAAACGGATTGCCAACGCGGGGCTCCCTAGAGTGCGAGCCGTGGTAACGGCGCGCGGCAACATTTCAAGGACGCGCCGACCCGCTGCATCACAACGCTCGGTGGCCCATGTCGCTCGACACTTCGACGCTTTATCTCGTTGCCGCAATGGTCGCGGCAATGCTGGGAGCCATGCTGCTGTTTTTCGGCAAGCAGGAGAATATCCCGGCATTGCAATGGTGGGGAACCGCCTATCTACTCGGCGCAGCCTCAGTTGCGCTGTGGACGCTGTCCGCCGAAATGCTCGGCCCGTTGCTATCGCTGGCGCTCAACGCCGTCGGCTTTATCGCCTGCGGCATGGTCTGGAACGCATCGCGCGTGTTCCATGGCCGCAAGCCTAACCTGCCGGGACTGGTTTTCGGCGCGATCGCCTGGATCGGCGCCGTCACGACCCTGCCGCCCGACGCCCACGCGCTGCGTCTGACGATCGGCGCGGGTATTGTCGCGATCTATGCGGCGCTGACCGCCACCGAACTATGGTACGAGCGCCGCAGGACCATGCAAAACCGCTGGCCGGCGATCGTGGTGCCGGTGCTGCACGGATTCGTGCTGATGCTGCCGATCCTGCTCGGCGACCTGTTGCACCCGCGTGGCGATCTGTTCGCCAGCAGCATCTGGGTTACGGTATTCTCGATTGAGCTCGTGCTCTATGTGGTCGGTACCGTGTTCGTCATCTTCATGATGGTATCGGAGCGCACGGTGACCGCGCACAAGAACGCGGCGTCGGTGGATCCGTTGACCGGCATGTTCAATCGCCGCGGCTTTGCGGAAGCAACCTCGCGGGTGATCGAGCGCGAAGCCATCGCCGGCCGTCCGGTGACGGTGATGATCTTCGACATCGACCATTTCAAGTCGATAAATGACCGTTTCGGCCATCCGGCGGGCGACGAGATTCTCAAACTGTTCGCGACTGTCGTGGTCAACTCGTTACGCATTACCGACCTCTCGGGGCGCGTCGGCGGCGAGGAGTTTGCAGCGCTTCTGCCCTGTTCGCTGGAGGAAGCCGTGGTGGTGGCCGAACGTGTGCGCGAGGCATTCGAGGGTTCGGGAATTGTCGACGATACCGGACCGGTCGCGACCACCGTTAGCATCGGGGTGGCCGGTGGGCCGGCCGGCACCGAGCTCGAGGTGCTGCTCGCAGCCGCCGATACCGCGCTCTATCAGGCCAAGCGCAACGGCCGCAACCGGGTCGAGGCCGCCGAGGAGCTGCCGCTGTCGCTCGAAAACTGGCGACGCAAGACCGCCGGCAGCATGCGTTCGCCGCAACAGGCGGTGGAGCCGCGGCTTGCTTGAGGGGCAACGGTAACCTCCCGTTTACCATCCTCTCCGTATTATCTTGGCCATGAACATCCGCAATCAGAACGCCCGCGCGGCCTTGATATCGCTCGAAGCCGCAGCGGTGACGGCGCGCAGCGGGTTCGCCTGCATGTTCTCGACCTCTGACGAATACGAGATGGCGCTGATATCGGAGCGCCGCGCGCAGGGCCGCTATGGCCGGCCGCGCAGCCGCTGGCCTGCGGTCATGTTTGTCGGTTGCGCGCTGGTGGTGGCGGGCACGGTATTGTTGCTGAACTGAGTTGCTTCGGAATAGAGCATGCAGGTGCGCCGCGAGGCGCCTTTTTAATTTCTGCTTGTGCCGGGCATGTGACTGGCTTCGATCGAAGGCCGCGTCTATCGTCCTTGGCCATGGAGCGGATCGACCTCTCTCAAAATCCCGCGCGCCAAGCGCCAGAGCTGGAATCGACGTTGACCTGTCCGCATTGCGGTCACCAGGCAACGGAGACCATGCCGACCGACGCCTGCCAGTTCTTCTATGATTGCCGAGGCTGCGGTGAACGGCTGAAGCCGAAGGCCGGCGATTGTTGCGTGTTTTGCTCCTACGGTTCCGTGCCATGCCCCCCGATGCAAGCGGGCAATTGCTGCTCCTAAAGCCCTCGTCATCTTTCGCTGCCTTCACCCTTCAATAATGCGGCGGGTTGCGTTAGAGACGTGAATTCAAAAACGAGAGGCCGGAAACCCCATGATCACCGAAATCGCACAAATCGACGTCAAGCCGGGCACCGAGAAAGATTTTGAAGCCGCCGTCGCCAAGGCGCGCACAGCCTTCGGCCGCGCCAAGGGTTTTCATGGCTTCGAGCTGCATCGCTCGATCGAGAAACCACAGCGTTATCGTCTGATGGTCAAATGGGAGACGCTTGAGAACCACACCGTCGACTTCCGCGGCTCGGAGAATTTTGCGGAGTGGCGTTCCCTGGTCGGGCAGTATTTTGCCGCGCCGCCCGAGGTCGAACATACCCAGACGGTACTGACGTCGGCCGCCTGATCCGCAGTGGACGGTCTCAGGCTGCCACTGCCGCAGGCGGTTCGTCGGCTTTGAAATGATCGATCATGACTTTGACAATCGCGATCAGCGGCAGCGCCAGCGCGATGCCCCAAATGCCGAACACGACGCCGAGCAGGATCTGGAACGCAAACAGCGTGGCGGGCGGAATCTCGAGCGCCTGACGTTGAAGCATTGGCGTAAGAATGTAACTTTCCAGCGCGTGAATACCCAGAAAGAGCACGAACGCGCTGGCCGCGGCGACCCATCCCGACGCCAGGCTCGCGAGTACGACGATTAGTCCGCCGATCAGCGCGCCAACGGTCGGAATGAAGGTGAGCAGTCCAGCCTGGATGCCCAGGATAAAGGAACTCTGTATTCCAATGATCGCAAGTCCGATCCAGGTGACGAGGAAAACCACGAACATCGTGAGGATCTGGGCGATCAGCCAGCGCTCCAGCGTCTCGCCGATACGATCGACGATAATGGTCGCGCGCGCGCGATGTCGCGCCGGTACCATGAACAACAGCCCTTTGCGATAGACGCTTGGCTGTGCCGCGAAGGTCAGCCCGAGAAACAGCACGATAAAGAAATTGCCGACCGCGCTCACGGTACCCAGCAGCAATTTGAAGGTCTGGCTGACAATGGCGCCGCCGCTAGAGGCAAGCGCGCCGGCGCTCGGAAGATTATGGGTTGGCGCGGCGCCGGGAGTGGCCGATGCCGAGGAAGCCGCCGATGCCGCGCCGGCATTGCCGATGTCGAAATAGCTGGTGTCGATGCCGTTTCGCTCCAGGAAAGCTTTGACGCCGACCAGTTGCGACTTGATGGTGTCGCTCAGCGCGGTGGCCTGTTGCGCGATGGTGGCGCCGCCGAGATAGACCACGCCCGACAACAACCCTGCGAGCACCAGGCAGACGATGGTCAGCCGCAGCGCATGCGGCAATTTGACGACGCGGCCGAGCATTTCGGTCATGGCGTTGAGCGCGACAGCGAGCAGCATGCCGGCGAAGATCAAAAACAACGTCGCGGCGAAATACCAGGTGAACAGCAACAGGGCGGTGAACAAGACGACGCCGACGCCGCCGACCGATATCGCCCATGCCAGATCGCCGCGGGCCTGGTGCTGATCGTCAGCCGATACTGCCACGTTGATTCCTTTTCATGCCAATTCCTGGAAACACTCTTTCGCCAAATGCGCACGGGATCAAGCGGCGATGCCGCGCCGGTTTGACGCTGGCGCGATGGTTGTGCAAAGCGATGAACGCAAACGGGGTCGCGGGGCGGGCGAGGGGAGCCGATAACATGAATTTCAAATGGCTCGGGCCGCTCGCGCTGTTGGCTGCGCTGGTGATCGGCGATCAGGTCAGGATCAACCGGCCGGGTCACAAATACCGCCTGACCGTCGCGGTGGAGACGCCTGACGGTGTCAAATCCGCCTCCGGGGTCCTGGCGGTTCATCCCGACCGGGGTTATAGCCGCAGCGGCCACACGACCACCAAGGGCGATGCCGTGTTCGTCGACCTCGGCGGCGGCAGGAATCTCGTGGCGCTGCTCGCGCATCTCGACAAGACGATCGATCTCGATGCCGTGAATTATGTGGCGCTGCGCGCCTATAAGGCGGCCGGTCAAAATGTGTCGTTCAACGAGATGAGCCGGATGACCGGCGCCGTGCCGGTCACCGGCGAGTTGATCCCGATCCTCGTGGCTTTCACCGACCCGAACAACCCGGCCACCGCCCGCACGGTGCCCCCGGATGATCCGGAAGCTGTGCTCGGCAAGGGATTTCACCTTCATGCCGTTTCTGCCGAGGTGGTGCCGAACGGCATATGGCCGCTGGATTTCGGCGGCGCGCTTGGGGAGCCCGTGACGCGCGGGATCGAGGCCAAATTGCCGTGGCTAGGCGCGACCGCTGCCCCCGCGGCGACAGCGCTTCAGGCGGCGGGCGTGCCGGCCGGTACGGCGATCGATCCCAGGGAGGCGTTCACGCGAAAATAGCATTACCGCTGTGCGGTGTAACATGTTGATCCGGCGGCGCCAGGCAGGCATGATCGGCATGAACCTTTTGCGACGCGGGATTGGATTCGAGGCGATGAGGAGGCCGGTGGTCGGTGTGATCGGGAATGCCTATCGCATCGAAAATCGATTTGCGACGCAAATGGTCGGAGAACGAAATCTTCGCGCGGTCGCCGAAGTCTCCGGCGCGCTGCCGCTGATGTTTGCCGCCGCCCCCGAAATCACCGATATCGGCGCGTTATTGGACGTGGTCGATGGCGTGGTGCTGACCGGTGCCCGCGCCAATGTGCACCCGACGCGCTTTGGTTGCGAACCGGATCCCAAGCACGAACCCTATGATCTTCATCGCGACGATCTGGCGCTGGCGTTATCGGAAGCCTGCGTCGCCCGCGGCATCCCGCTGTTCGGCATCTGCCGCGGCCTGCAGGAGATGAACGTCGCCTTCGGCGGCTCGCTGCATCCCGAAATCCGCGAACTGCCCGGCCGCATGAACCATCGGATGCCGCGGCTGGAGAACGGTGAAATCCACCCCGATCCCACCGTCATCTTCGCCGACCGCCACGAGGTCACCCTCGTTCCGGACGGCGCGTTCGCGAAGATCCTCGGCTGCAACACCATCCGCGTCAATTCGCTGCACGGCCAGGGCATCCTGGAGCCGGGCAAGCGGGTCGTGGTCGAGGGCGTCGCCGAGGACGGCACCATCGAGGCGATCAGGATCGCGGACGCTCCAAACTTCGCGCTCGGCGTACAGTGGCACGCCGAGTACGATCCGCAGCGCAATCCCATCAACCGCGCGCTGTTTCAGGCCTTTGGCGAGGCGCTGTCGGCGGGCATGCGCCAGGCTTCCTGACGCCTCATTCCCTGCAACAAGTAAGAGGCGCTCCTTTCGGAGCGCCTCGCGCGTGAGTCCCCAGGGAAGTATGAAGCCGAAAAGCCCGGCAAGTTCTGACACGGCCCATACAGCGATCAACAGGAGCCATGTTGCTGTGCGAAGCGTGTTGAAGCTTCCATCGTAAATCGTGAATCCGATATGGAAGTATAACGCCAGATAAAACGTCGCCATCAACGCCACGACAGAGGCTGATCCTGGAAGGATCAACCCATTGATTAGAACGACCGCCACAAGGAACAGGCCCGCATCCCTTGTCAGCGATCGATCCATCGGATCATTCAAAGCTTGCCGCGCTCCAGCTGTGAGCCCTCACTTAACAAGAGAGACCACAAACGAAAATCACAGCGAATAGTACATCTCGAATTCGACCGGATGCGGCGTCATCTCGAAGCGCTCGACCTCGGTCATCTTCAACTCGATATAGCTGTCGATGAAGTCGTCGTCGAACACGCCGCCGTTTTTCAGGAAAGCACGGTCCTTGTCGAGATTTTCGAGCGCCTCGCGCAGCGAACCGCACACCGTCGGGATCGACTTGAGCTCTTCCTTCGGCAGGTCGTAGAGGTCCTTGTCCATCGCTGGACCCGGATCGAGCTTGTTCTTGATGCCGTCGAGGCCGGCCATCAGCATCGCAGCAAAGCCGAGATATGGATTGGCCATCGGATCGGGGAAACGCACTTCGACGCGCTTGGCCTTCGGATTGCTGGTGTAGGGAATGCGGCAGGCGGCCGAACGGTTGCGGGCGGAGTAGGCGAGCAGCACCGGCGCTTCATAGCCCGGAACCAGCCGCTTGTACGAGTTGGTGGAGGGGTTGGTAAAGGCGTTGATCGCCTTGGCGTGCTTGATGACGCCGGCGATGTAGGACAGGCAGGTCTCCGAGAGATCGGCGTATTTGTTGCCGGCGAAGACCGGCTTGCCTTCCTTCCAGATCGACTGGTGGCAGTGCATGCCGGAGCCGTTGTCGCCATAGACCGGCTTCGGCATGAAGGTGGCGGTCTTGCCGTAGATATGGGCGACCTGATGGATGCAGTATTTGTAGATCTGCATCTGGTCGGCCATCAGCGTCAACGTGTCGAACTTCATGCCGAGTTCGTGCTGGGCGGAGGCCACTTCGTGGTGATGCTTCTCGACCTTGACGCCCATCTTGGCCATCGCGCCGAGCATTTCCGAGCGCATGTCCTGCACCGAATCCTGCGGCGGAACGGGGAAATAGCCAGCCTTGGTGCGGATGCGGTGGCCGAGATTGCCGCCCTCATATTCGGTATCCGAATTGATAGGCAGTTCGGAAGAATCCAGCTTGAATCCGGTGTTGTAGGGTGTGGTCTGGAAGCGGACGTCGTCGAACACGAAGAATTCGGCTTCCGGTCCGAAGAAAACCGTATCGCCAACGCCCATCGACTTGACCATCGCTTCGGCCTTCTTGGCCATGCTGCGCGGGTCGCGGTTGTAGGGCTCGCCGGTGGTCGGCTCGAGCACGTCGCAGGTGATGATCATGGTGGTCTCGGCGAAGAACGGATCGATCGTCGCGGTGACCGGATCGGGCATCAGGCACATGTCGGATTCGTTGATGGCCTTCCAGCCGGCGATCGACGAGCCGTCGAACATGAGGCCCTCGGCGAAAGCCTCGTCGTCGATCAAGCCGATGTCGAAGGTCACATGCTGCCACTTGCCGCGCGGATCGGTGAAACGCAGGTCGACGTATTTCACGTCGTTGTCCTTGATTGATTTCAGGACGTCTTTGGCGGTCTTCATGAATACCCCTTTGCATTTACGAGTCGTCGCGATCTGGCCAACGGCCAGTGACCGCGGGTTCAGCGACCGCGGGTACTGCTCAATACAATTGCGGAGTGCTCAATACAATATCAGAGAATCGGCAAAATCCGGCTCAGATGGCATCCAGTCCGGATTCGCCGGTCCTGATGCGAATGGCTTCTTCGATGTTGGACACGAAGATCTTGCCGTCGCCGATACGTCCGGTCTGGGCCGCGCGCCTGATCGCCTCGATCGCCTTTTCGACCAGATCTTCCGAGATCACGATCTCGATCTTCACCTTGGGCAGAAAGTCCACGATGTATTCAGCGCCGCGATAGAGTTCGGCATGACCCTTTTGCCGTCCGAAACCCTTGGCTTCGGTGACGGTAATTCCTTGCAGCCCAACTTCCTGGAGCGCTTCCTTCACCTCGTCGAGCTTGAATGGCTTGATGATGGCTTCGATCTTCTTCACTGAACGCCTCCCGGGCATTTTCATATTCTAGACAGCAGGTTTGCTTCTCAGTTGCGCTGACGTCACGCAGGTTGTTCGATCGTTTTGTCCTGCCTAGCTGCCAGGGACACCCCAAGATTCGCCATTGAGCACGATCATCCAGAGCCGGCCTCCTCAAAAGCAGGGTCTATGCCAAGTTTGTTAAGATGTCTGATTCCGGAATGTTATCAGCCTTTTAACGGGCGTTCGCTGGAGGGTGGACCAAACACCCTACAGTACCCAAGCCTGCGAAATAGGCAAATAGATCAATCGATATGCAATCGACGAATATTCGGCATTCGCATGGCATGGGAAATGCCTCAGGATAAGGCGCTCGTACCGGGGATTTGGCATGGAAGTTCTCACCACGGCTGAGATGGAGCGCGCCGACCGGCTCACCATTGCCGCGGGCACGCCCGGCTTCGCGCTGATGCTTAGCGCGGGCCAGGCGGTCGCCGAGGCAGCGATGGATCTTGTCGAGGAGGGGCCGATCGTGGTGGTGGCCGGCCGCGGCAACAATGGCGGCGATGGCTTTGTCGCTGCGGCCGAACTCGCCGCCCGCGGCCGCGAGGTTTCGATCATCCTGTTGTGCGAGCGCGACAGCCTGCAGGGCGACGCGGCATCCGCGGCACGGGGCTGGAAATACCCGGTAAAGCCGTTCAACCCGCAGGCCATCGGCAAACCCGCGCTGATCATCGATGCGCTGTTCGGCGCCGGTCTCAACCGGCCCGTCAAGGGCAAGCCGTACGACATGATCGAGGCGATCAACGCAAACGGTGCACCGGTTCTCGCCGTCGACCTGCCGAGCGGCATCAACGGCGACACCGGGGCGGTGATGGGTATCGCCGTCCGCGCCACCGAAACCGTCACCTTCTTCCGGCGCAAGCCGGGCCATCTGTTGTTGTCCGGCAAGATCTATTGCGGCCGGGTTCGCGTGGCCGATATTGGGATCGATCCGCGCGTGCTGGAGGAAATACAGCCGAAGACGTTCGAGAACGTTCCGCAGTTCTGGCGCAACTCTTTTCCGGTGCCGCGGATCGACGGCCATAAATACGCCCGCGGCCATGTCATCGTCGTTTCCGGCGAAACCGCTTCGACCGGTGCAGCGCGGATGTCGGCGCGCGGCGCACTTCGGGCTGGTGCTGGGCTGGTTACGGTGGCCTCGCCCCGCGATGCGCTTGTCGTCAACGCCACCGCACTAACCGCGGTGATGGTTCGCCCGATCGATACTGTGGTTGAATTTGCCGAACTATGGACCGACAGGCGTCTCAACACCTGCGTGATCGGGCCGGGCGCCGGCGTCGGCGAGCGGACGCGCGATTTTGTCCTGACCGCGCTGTCGGCAAAGCGCAACCTCGTGGTCGATGCGGATGCGCTGACGAGTTTTGCAGCAGCCCCCGACCGGCTATTCGAGGCAATTAAAGCTTCAAACGATCCACAGGTTGTCCTCACCCCGCATGAGGGCGAATTCCCGCGGCTGTTCAGCGACATCAGCAACAAACATCCACTTCGCTCGAAGCTTGAACGGGTCCGCGCAGCGGCCGAGCGCTCCGGCGCCGTGGTCCTGCTCAAGGGACCGGATACGGTGGTGGCATCGCCTGATGGGCGCGCCACCATCGCCTACAACGCGCCCCCCTGGCTCGCGACCGCCGGCGCCGGCGACGTGCTGGCGGGGATCATCGCGGGGCTTTTGGCGCAAGGTGTCGCGGCGTTCGGGGCCGCGTCCATCGGGGTCTGGATGCATGGCGAGGCCGCCCGCGAAGCAGGCCCCGGTTTGATTGCGGAAGACCTGCCCGAGACATTGCCCGCGGTGCACCGTCGCCTCTATGACGAGTTCGGCATCGAATATTGAGCGCACCCTGGACTTCAGAATCGAGGCGATGCTTCGTCACCAGCCGGCAGCGGCTTAGTGCACGATGTATTTCGCGACCGCCGCTTCGTCCCATGACAGCCCGAGGCCGTGCCCGCGCGCGGTAACGGTGCCGTCGACGATTTCGATGGGCTCTATCAGGATGGCGCGGGCGAGGTCGAGAATCTCAAGCCAATGCGCGGTTGGCGTAACCGCCAGCATGTGGGCGCTAGCCTCGGCAAACAGATGGCTCGACATCGGGGTTGAGGCGGCTTCCGCCTGGCCCGCGACGCGGAGCCAGCCGGTGACGCCGCCGACCTTCATCAGGTCGGGCATGATGAAGTCGCTCGCGCCTGCTGCAATCGCTTCCGCAAAGCCGCGCGGGAACCACCAGTTCTCGCCGGATTGTATCGATATCGCAGATGTTGCCCGTACCTGCGCGTGTCCTCTGAGGTTTTCGGCCGGCACCGGCTCCTCGATCCAGTGCAAATCATAGGGCGCCAGCCGCGCAATGCGGCGGCTCGCCTCGGATGGATCAAGCGACTGGTTGAAATCCAGCATCAACGCAATGTCGGGACCGACAAGGCCGCGCACCGCCTTGACGACGCGCTCGTCATTATTGAGATCCCCGTCGCCGCCTTTGATCTTGATGCCGCGAAAACCCTGATCGAGCGAGCGGCGCAGGGCTTTCTCGTCGGCGATTGGATCGACCGCGCCGTAACTGTCATAGGCCCGGATCGGCCGCGGCGATCCGCCGAGCAATTTTGCAAGCGGCTGACCCGCCGCCTGTCCGAGCGCGTCCCAGAACGCCATGTCCAATCCCGACACTGCCATGCCGACCAGGCCTTGCCAGCCAAGCAACCTGAATTTGGCATCCATCAGCGCCATCAGATCAAACGGCGCGATCGCCTTGCCGGCGAGTTCGCTGCCGATATCGGTGATCAATCGCACCAGCGGAGCGAGCGTCAGCTTGGTGTAGGCAAAGATGTAAGCGCGCCCGGTAATACCCTGATCGGTCGCGACATCGATCAGCACCAATGGCGCGGAGCGGATGATGCCGAAGGCGTTTTTTACGGGGCGCGAAATCGGCGCATCGACGGCGCGCGCCGCGACGCTTCGAATGGTGAGATCGGCCTTGCTCATGTTTGTTTCCTCATTCGACATTGTACCATCGCAAGACGCGCGGCGCCGCCCAGTCGGTCGAGGCGGCCTCGATTAGCCAGCGCCCGGCATATTCGGCCAAGAACGCGATGCGCTGGGTCTGCCCGCTGTCGATCGCCAGCGTATCCAGCCAGAAGGGCTTCCAGCCGTCGTCGAGCCGGTCCAATAGCCTGAAATGGTGGCCATGGAGGTGGAAGACGGTCGGCTTATCGGCGCGATTGGCGAGCGCCAGCACCACGGTACGGCCGGTCCTGGCGTGGAACGCTGGCGCGGAGGATGGGGCAAAATTCGCGGGGGTCATCCAGTCGGCCTGCGGTCCACCCAGCGACAACTCGAAGCGGAGCGCGTTTTTGAGCTCGAGCTGCGCCGGCAGGCCGTTGGAAGGCAGTGGGGGTGCCTCAGGCAACGCCGTGTCCCGGATCGGCGGTTCCTTGGAGGCAACGAGCCGGGCGATTGGGCGGGCCTCCTTGCCGTCGTGCAGCAGGATCGATGACGCCCCGCCCGCCGGCACGGTCGCGTCGACGAACGCGTCAGTTCTGGCGCCCGGCGCGAGCACCACCGCGCCGTTGCGCGCGGGGAACGGCTCCGCCGGCTGTCCGTCGAGGGCCATGATTCGGACTTCATGCCCCTCTATTTTGATAGCAATGACATTACGTTGGCAGCCATTGATCAACCGGATCCTCAACCGCTCATGGGAACGGACCGGGATATCGAGGCTCGCTAGGCCATTGATGGTGTAGATGGTCGCCGCATCCTTTGGATCGATGCCGGGGGCGATGGCGGTTCCGTCCGGCCGCAGGCGCCAGTCTTCGATCAAAAGCACCTCATCGCGGTCCACGCTGACGGCCTCGGTCTCCCCAACCACCATTGCCCGCGCGCGCGACGGCCGGGCCGGGCTATCCCCGAGAAGCCGCAGGTCGCACAGCAGGGTGCCGGCATGACGCATTGGAACGACGAGTGTTTCCTTCGCTCCCGGCAACAGGGGCGTGCGCGCCAAAAGCGGTTCGGCAGCCGGAACGCCGTTGATCCCGTGCCAATTGAGTACGGCGGGTACCGGAAGGTCGTTGAGCAACGTAACCTCGAGCGCATCGCCTCGTTTGAAGCGTGGATCAGGACCTGGCGCCGTTCCTTGGAGCAACCATATCGGGGTTTCCGACGCTCCCGGCCGCAAACCGATTGCACCGGCCTTGGCCTGCAGAGCCAGCGGCGGACGCCCCCCGGGGGCGGCGATCCCCGGCAAGGCCGGACAGAGCAGCGCAAGCCCCAATCCGGCCACAAGCTCGCGTCGGTCGAGCCGAATTATGCGGTCTGCCATGACCGATGCGGACCACTTTCCGGTTGTGATGTCCAGTCGCCGCAGGTACTTCCCGGAAGGCTCCAAAATGACCATTTTTTTGCTGCGGAGGGGCGGGCCCATGTTATAAGCCCGCCGCCCGCGGCATCGCCGCCGGACAGGATGCTATTCACGCGGGCGTGGCGGAACTGGTAGACGCGCTGGATTTAGGTTCCAGTGACGAAAGTTGTGGGGGTTCGAGTCCCTCCGCCCGCACCAAGCGCTGACAGCGTTTGCATGAGGAATTCTGGAGGACCTGTTTCCGATATGGAGGGTCCGCCAAAACACCGGCGCAGGCCGCAAGGCCGCGCCTCGACAAACTGACAAAATGTCCGCGCCGTTTGGGCCGGACGAAAGCGGAAGAAGATTGACGCCATGCAGGTCACAGAAACCCTCGCCCAGGGATTGAAGCACGAATTCCAGATCAGCGTTCCCGCATCGGATCTCGATGCCAAGGCCGGCGCCCGTCTGGTGGACCTCAAGGACAAGGTCCGCCTCAACGGCTTTCGTCCGGGCAAGGTGCCGGTCAGCCACCTCAAGAAGGTCTATGGCCGCTCGGTGATGGCGGAGACCATCGATCAGACCATCCGCGACACCAATTCGCAGATCTTCACCGAGCGCGGCTTTCGCCTGGCGACCGAACCCAAGATCACGATGCCGACCGAGCAGAAGGCCGTGGAAGACATCCTCGCCGGTAAATCCGATCTCACCTACACGGTTTCGATCGAGGTGGTGCCCGCGATTGCGCTCGCCGATTTCAAGAGTTTTACGGTTGAGAAGCCGGTTGCCGAAGTGACCGAGGCCGACCTCGATGAGGCCATCAAGCGCATCGCCGAGCAGAATCGCAGCTTTGCCGCGAAGGGCGACGGCGCGCGGGCCGAAAACGGCGACCGGGTCACGATCTCGTTCAAGGGCACCATCGACGGCACGCCGTTCGACGGCGGTACCGGGGAGAACATCCAGGTCACGATCGGCTCTAACACCTTTATTCCCGGTTTCGAGGAACAACTGCTCGGCATCGCAGCAGGCGAAACCCGCACCTTGAAAGTCTCGTTTCCGAAGAACTATGCCAGCGAGAAGCTCGCCGGCCAGCCGGCCGAATTCGAGACCACTGCGACCCTGATCGAGGCGCCGCAGGAAGCCAAGATCGATGACGAGTTCGCCAAGGCGCTCGGCCTCGAATCGCTCGACAAGCTGAAGGAAGCCATGCGCGAACGGCTCACGGCCGAATTCGCCGGCGCCACCCGCCAACGCGTCAAGCGCATGCTGCTCGATCGTCTCGACGAGAGCCACAAATTCGAGGCGCCGCCGTCGCTGGTCGAGGAAGAATTCAATCTGATGTGGAACTCGATCAAGGCCGAGATGGAGTCGAGCGGCAAGACGTTTGCCGATGAAGACACCACCGAAGAGGCCGCCAAGGAAGAGTACCACACCATCGCCGACCGCCGCGTCCGTCTCGGCCTCGTGCTTTCCGAGATCGGCGAGAAGAACAAGATCACGGTCACCGACGATGAGGTCAGCCGCGCGGTGATCGAGCGCGCGCGCCAGATGCCGGGACGCGAGAAGGAGGTCTGGGACTACTATCGCAACAACGCCAATGCGCTGGCCCAGCTTCGTGCGCCGATCTATGAGGACAAGGTGGTCGATTTCATCCTCGAACTCGCCAACGTCGCCGAGAAGAAGGTGACCCGCGAGGAACTCTATAAGGACGACGAGGCGGAGAAGAGCGCCGCCTGATCGATGGCGTCAGGCGGGCGTTAAGGTTGAGACGCGAAAGGGGCTTGGCGGCGGCATCCGTCGCTAGGCGGGGCTTTGCGAATCAGCTTCAACTGCAATCAATTCCGCGACGTTATCGACCCCGGTCTTGTTACCGGGTCGGCCCGGTCTTGTGGCCCGGGAATTGGCCCATATCTGTGAACCCTGTCCTCAAGTCCTGCATCACGGGACGGTCGTCTGCACCCGGCAAATTCCAGCCAGTTCCGCCTTGCCGATGGATTGATCGTCTCCGCCAACCTGTCTAACAACCCTATGGGTGACTAATGCGCGATCCGGTCGAAACCTACATGAACCTCGTGCCGATGGTGGTCGAACAGACCAACCGCGGCGAACGCGCCTACGACATTTTTTCGCGCCTGTTGAAAGAGCGCATCATCTTCGTGACCGGACCGGTCGAGGATGGCATGTCGACGCTGACGGTTGCGCAGCTTCTGTTTCTCGAAGCCGAGAATCCGAAGAAGGAAATCTCGATGTACATCAATTCGCCGGGTGGCGTGGTGACGTCGGGCCTTGCGATCTATGACACGATGCAGTTCATCCGACCGCCGGTGTCGACGCTGTGCACCGGACAGGCAGCATCGATGGGCTCGCTGTTGCTCGCCGCCGGCCACAAGGACATGCGCTTCTCGCTGCCGAATTCGCGCATCATGGTGCACCAGCCCTCCGGCGGCTTCCAGGGCCAGGCCACCGACATCATGCTGCACGCCCAGGAAATCCTGAACCTCAAGAAGCGGCTCAACGAGATCTACGTCAAGCACACCGGCCAGACCTTCAAGGCGATCGAGGACGCGCTGGAACGCGACAAGTTCCTCACCGCCGACCAGGCGAAGGAATTCGGCATCGTCGACAAGGTGATCGACAAGCGCTCGGAAGACCCGGCGGTATTGTCGACAAAGTGATCGGCGGGCGGCCCGGAAGAAGAGGGCGGCGCCCCCGTAATTCCACGGGTGGCTTGGTTGCAGCGCCGTTAACGGTGGCCATCGTTCCCGGCAATTTCGGCCGTCCAAGGCCGCTTTCGGCCCGCCCCTGGGCAGAAAGTTCCGCTTTCGTGCTGGTCGGGCAGCGTGGTAATCCCGCAACGCTTGGCTGATTTCCGTAAGATCGGCTCGTGCTTACGCCGCAAATCACGGTATTGTCACGGGTATCGGATTTCGCCCGATTAGTGAATTCTTGATAGTCGGGTGCGACCATGGTTGGCTAGGTTGTGTAGGTTATGATCGTAAGGGGATTCGAGTTAGCCGCGATTCGCGTGGCATCTGGAGCGTAGGGTCTTTTTTGGTACGGAATTTGCTCTATCTAGGACTCAGTGCCGGTAAGTGCCGGAATGGGGCGATCGAGCGGACGGGATCGAACGGCGGACGGAGACAAGAATGAGTAAGGTCGGCACGAGCGACTCCAAGAACACGCTGTATTGCTCGTTCTGCGGCAAGAGCCAGCACGAAGTCCGCAAATTGATCGCGGGCCCCACGGTATTCATCTGCGACGAATGCGTCGAACTGTGCATGGATATCATCCGCGAGGAGAACAAATCCTCGCTGGTGAAGTCGCGCGACGGTATCCCGACGCCGAAGGAAATCTGCAAGGTCCTCGACGATTACGTGATCGGCCAGAGCCACGCCAAGAAGGTGCTCTCGGTCGCCGTCCACAATCACTACAAGCGGCTCAATCACCAGACCAAGCACAATGACGTTGAACTCGCGAAGTCGAACATCCTTTTGATCGGTCCGACCGGTTCAGGCAAGACGCTGCTGGCACAGACGCTGGCGCGGATTCTCGACGTGCCGTTCACAATGGCGGATGCGACGACGCTGACCGAAGCCGGCTATGTCGGCGAGGACGTCGAGAACATCATCCTGAAGCTGTTGCAGTCGGCCGACTACAATGTCGAGCGCGCGCAGCGCGGCATCGTCTATATCGACGAAATCGACAAGATCAGCCGCAAGTCCGACAACCCCTCGATCACCCGCGACGTCTCGGGCGAGGGCGTGCAGCAGGCGCTGCTGAAAATCATGGAAGGCACGGTTGCCTCGGTTCCTCCGCAGGGCGGCCGCAAGCATCCGCAGCAGGAGTTTTTGCAGGTCGACACCACCAATATCCTGTTCATCTGTGGTGGCGCGTTCTCGGGCCTTGAGAAGATCATCTCCGCGCGCGGACGTTCGACCTCGATCGGATTTGCGGCGCAAGTGCTGGCGCCGGAAGATCGCCGTACCGGCGAAATCTTCCGCCATGTCGAGCCCGAGGATCTCTTGAAGTACGGCCTGATCCCGGAATTCGTCGGCCGCCTGCCGGTGGTCGCGACGCTGGAAGATCTCGACGAAGCGTCGCTGAAGAAGATTTTGACCGATCCGAAGAATGCGCTGGTGAAGCAATATCAGCGGCTGTTCGAGATGGAGAATATCGAATTGACGTTCGCCGACGAAGCGCTTGGCGCGGTTGCCCGCAAGGCGATCGAGCGCAAGACCGGCGCGCGCGGACTGCGCTCCATTCTCGAGAGCATCCTGCTCGAGACCATGTTCGATCTTCCGGGCCTGGAAGGCGTCGAAGAGGTCGTGATTTCGCGCGAAGTGGTAGAGGGCACGGCTCGCCCGCTCTACATCTACGCCGACCGTTCCGACCGCGCCGTCGAGAGCAGCGCCAGCGCCTGATCGCTGGCGGCGAGGGCTGGGTTGCGTATGCGAGAAAGACGGCTGCGGAGCCTCATCCCGCGGCCGCGGTTGAGTAGCTTTATCTCTGCGTTGCGCCCCGATTGGCGGGCCTTTTTCACCGACTTGACACCCCCATGGTCGATAGCCACCTAATGCTATCGGCGATGAAAAACGATCCTATGAGATTCGCCTAACCCACCATCCGGAGCAGTCGGCCGCGACAGGCCATACGATCCCGGAACATCTCGGCACCTTGTGGCGGTTGCGCAAATGGGCGGACTGCGTGCAAGGGGGCACAACAAAAGGAATAGGCCATGACCACCCCAAAACCCCGGCCACATATCGTCTACGGCGAGAGCCACTCTTATCCGGTGCTGCCGCTGCGCGACATTGTCGTTTTCCCGCACATGATCGTGCCGCTGTTCGTCGGCCGCGAGAAATCGATCCGCGCGCTTGAAGAGGTGATGAAGAACGACGCGTTGATCATGCTCGCGACGCAGAAGAACGCCTCCGACGATGATCCGAGCCCGGAGGCGATCTACGAAACCGGCACGCTTGCGAGCGTCCTGCAGCTGCTCAAATTGCCCGACGGCACGGTAAAGGTGCTGGTCGAAGGACTGGAGCGCGCGCGCGTACAAAAATATTCCGACCGGACCGAATATTACGAGGCGACCGCGGTCGCGCTCGCCGACACCGATGCCAACTCCGTCGAGGCCGAAGCCTTGGCGCGCTCGGTGGTGTCCGACTTCGAAAGCTATGTGAAGCTGAACAAGAAGATCTCCGCCGAAGCGGTCGGCGTGGTCCAGGCGATCACCGATTTCGCCAAGCTCGGCGACAACGTCGCCGGCCATCTCGCGGTCAAGATTGCCGATCGCCAGGCGATCCTGGAGACGCTGTCGGTGACCGCGCGCCTTGAGAAGGTGCTCGGGCTGATGGAGAGCGAGATCTCGGTGTTGCAGGTCGAGAAGCGCATCCGCTCGCGCGTCAAGCGCCAGATGGAGAAGACCCAGCGCGAATATTATCTCAACGAGCAGATGAAGGCGATCCAGAAGGAGCTCGGCGACGACGAAGGCCGTGACGAGCTCGCCGATCTGGAAGAGAAGATTGCCAAGACCAAGCTCTCCAAGGAAGCCCGCGAGAAGGCGCAGCACGAATTGAAGAAGCTGCGCCAGATGTCGCCGATGTCCGCGGAAGCTACCGTCGTGCGCAACTATCTCGACTGGCTGCTGTCGATCCCGTGGAACAAGAAGTCCAAGGTCAAGAAGGATCTGGTTGCCGCGCAAGAAACGCTGGATAACGATCACTACGGTCTCGAGAAGGTCAAGGACCGCATCGTCGAGTATCTCGCGGTGCAGTCGCGCGCCAACAAACTGACCGGACCGATCCTGTGCCTGGTCGGGCCTCCCGGCGTCGGCAAAACCTCGCTCGGCAAGTCGATCGCGAAAGCGACCGGGCGCGAGTTCGTGCGCGTGTCGCTCGGCGGCGTGCGGGACGAGGCCGAAATCCGCGGTCACCGCCGCACCTATATCGGCTCGATGCCCGGCAAGATCATCCAGTCGATGCGCAAGGCGAAGACCTCGAATCCGCTGTTCCTGTTGGACGAGATCGACAAGATGGGCGCCGATTTCCGCGGCGATCCGTCCTCGGCGCTGCTTGAGGTTTTGGACCCCGAGCAGAACTCGACCTTCAACGATCACTATCTCGAGGTCGACTACGATCTCTCCAACGTGATGTTCATCACCACCGCGAATACGCTGAATATTCCGGGACCGCTGATGGACCGCATGGAGATCATCCGGATCGCCGGCTACACCGAGAACGAGAAGGTCGAGATCGCGCGCAAGCACCTGATCCCGAATGCGATCTCCAAGCATGGCCTGGATTCCAAGGAATGGTCGATCGACGACGACGCGTTGTTGCTGATGATCCGGCGCTACACCCGCGAGGCGGGCGTGCGCAACCTGGAGCGTGAGCTTTCGACACTGGCCCGCAAGGCGGTGAAGGACCTGATGATCTCCAAGAAGAAGTCGGTGAAGGTGACTGAGAAGTCGCTGGAAGAATTTCTCGGCGTGCCGAAATATCGTTACGGCGAGATCGAGACCGACGATCAGGTCGGCATCGTCACCGGCCTCGCATGGACCGATGTCGGCGGCGAGCTGCTCACCATCGAAGGCGTCATGATGCCCGGCAAGGGCAAGATGACGGTCACGGGCAATCTGCGCGACGTGATGAAGGAATCGATCTCGGCGGCGGCATCCTATGTCCGTTCGCGCGCGGTCGGCTTCGGCATCGAGCCGCCATTGTTCGACAGGCGCGATATCCACGTCCACGTGCCCGAGGGGGCGACCCCAAAGGACGGACCGTCGGCGGGAGTTGCGATGGCGACCGCGATCGTCTCGACCATGACCGGGATTCCGGTCCGGCACGATGTCGCCATGACCGGCGAGATCACGCTGCGGGGGCGGGTGCTCCCGATCGGCGGATTGAAGGAGAAGCTGTTGGCGGCGGCCCGCGGCGGTATCAAGACGGTCTTGATCCCCGAGGACAACGCCAAGGATCTCACGGAGATTTCCGATGCGATCAAGGGCGGGATGGAAATCATTCCGGTCGCTCGCCTTGACGACGTGATCTCCAAGGCCTTGGTGCGGACGCCGGTGCCGATCGTCTGGGAAGAGGACACCAAGGTGCCGGTCAAGCCGGACGCCGGCGACGAAGCCGCCGGTGGCCTGACGGCGCACTAGAGCATCCCAATCGTGAAATGATAAAACGGCGCCTTCGGGCGCCGTTTCTTTTTTGCGTGAACCGGCCCTGTGACTTTTGTCGGAGCTGGACGAATGAATATCGACGGACAATGCCATTGCGGTTCGGTGACCTATCACGCCGACATCGACCCGGAGCTTGTATCGATCTGCCACTGCACGGATTGCCAGATGCTGACCGGTTCGCCCTTTAGGGTGACGGTGATCTGCTCGGGCGAACAGATCCGGATGACGGGGAGGGCGCCCAAGGTCTACGCCAAGACCGGCGATAACGGCCGGACACGCTTTCAGCACTTCTGCGCCGAATGCGGTTCCCCGCTGTTCACCAGCGGCGAAGGCGGCCCCGACGATTGGGGAATTCGCTGGGGCAGCATCCGCCAGCGCGACCGACTCGCGCCGAAGCGGCAAATCTGGTGCCGATCGGCTGTGCCATGGATCAACGCTGTCGCGGAATTGCCCGGCAGGCCGACCGACTAGGTTCCTACCTTGCACCGAAGGGGCACCCAAGGCTAAACAGGTGGCGAGGGCGGCTAGCTCAGCTGGTTAGAGCATCTCGTTTACACCGAGAGGGTCGGGAGTTCGAATCTCTCGCCGCCTACCACGTCAGCGAACTGGTCTTTCAGCTCAATGCCGGGAGCATACGCATGAGAGTTTTCGCCGCCGCCGCCATTTTCGCGTTGCTGGCCGGGCCCGCTTACGCCCAGGACCAACACGTTCCCAAATACGGGGAAGCCGATAAGGACAAGACCCCGCAGCAGATCCAGGCCGAAAAAGACGCACAGAAAGCCTATGAAAGGTCGCTGGGCAACATCCCCGATAAGGGCACTTCCGACCCCTGGGGCAATGTGCGCAGCGACAACGCGCCGAAGACCGCCGCGAAACCCGCACCTGTGAAGCGGACCAAAACCGGCAGCACGGCGAACTAGCGTGGAACTGCCATCCGGCCACGATCAAAACGCGGACCAGATCGCCTACTGGAACGGGCCGGGCGGCCAGCACTGGGCCGACCGCCAGCAAACCCAGGACATCGTGCTTGCGCCGGTTTCCCAGGTCTTGATCGATCGCGCGAAGGCAAAAGCGGGCGAGCGGATCGTCGATATCGGGTGCGGCTGCGGCGCGACCACCGTCGCGTTTGCGCAAAAGGTCGGTTCGGCCGGACAGGTCACCGGCATCGACATCTCCGGACCGATGCTGACCCGCGCCCGGCAGCTCGCGCCAGCCGGCCTTCCGGTCGATTTCGTGCTTGCCGATGCAACGGTTTATCCATTCATTCCCCAAAGTTTCGACCTTCTGGCCTCCCGCTTCGGCGTGATGTTTTTCGCGCAACCCGCACTGTCGTTTGCCAACATGCGCAACGCGCTGCGGCCGTCGGGCCGGCTGGCCTTCGCCTGCTGGCGCGAGCCGCGCGAGAATCCGTTTTTCATGGCGCCGCTGCAGGCGGTCTACAAGCACGTGCCCAAGCTGCCGCAGCTTGGGCCAGAGGACCCCGGTCCGTTCTCATTTGCATCCGAAGCGCGCGTGAACAGGATATTGCGCGAGGCCGGCTTCACCGGCATCGCCATGGAGCCGTACGATCTTTCGCTCGATATCGCGGTCGGACGCGGTCTCGATGCGGCGGTCGAAGCCACGCTGGAAATCGGGCCGGCCGCCCGCGCGCTTTTCGAGCAACCGCCCGATGTGCGCGCCGCCGCCATGGTTTCGATCCGCGAGGCGCTGGCACCTTTCGTCAGCGGACAGAGCGTGCCGCTCAAAGCCTCGATCTGGATCGTGACCGCAAACGTATGACGTGTTTTGCTTGAAAGCGCTTACGCCCGCTCTTCCCAGATCATCGCGAGGTGGACGATGGTCTGCACCGCCTTTTCCATGTCCTGCACGCTCACCCATTCCAATCGCGAATGGAAAGCGTGCTCGCCGGCGAAGATGTTGGGGCAGGGCAGTCCCATGAACGACAGCCGCGAACCGTCGGTGCCGCCGCGGATCGAGGTTTTTGTCGGCTTGAGCCCGGCGCGGCGGATCGCTTCGACAGCGTATTCGACGGTCTCGGGATGACGGTCGATCACCTGTTTCATGTTGCGGTATTGCGGCTTGATCTCCAGCCGATAGGTCGAATGTGGAAAGTCCTTCATCACGTCTTTGACGATGCTTTCCAGCAGGGCTTCTTTCTCTTTCAACCCTTGTTCGGTGAAATCGCGCACGATGAAGCCGAGGGTCGCTTTCTCCAGGGCGCCGGAAATGCCGATCGGATGCAGAAAACCTTCCTTGCCTTCGGTCGTCTCTGGCGAGCAGGTAGTTTTGGGCAGCCGCTCGACGATGGCCGCCGCGATCTTGATCGCGTGCTCCATTTTGCCCTTGGCAAAGCCGGGATGGGTAGAGACGCCTTCGATGGTGATGGTGGCGCCGTCGGCCGAAAACGTCTCGTCCTCGATATTCCCCGCGGTTTCGCCGTCGATCGTGTAGGCAAAGTCGGCGCCGAGCTTTTTCAGGTCGGCCTTGTCGACGCCGCGGCCGATCTCTTCGTCTGGCGTGAACAGGATCTTGATGGTGCCGTGCTTGATCTGCGGATTGGCAAGAAGGAAATGCGCGGCATCCATGATTTCGGCAAGGCCGGCCTTGTTGTCGGCTCCTAGCAGCGTGGTGCCGTCCGTGGTGACGATGTCGTTGCCGATCTGGTCCTTGAGCGCCGGATGATCCGCGGCGCGGATCACTTGCGTCGGGTCGCCCGGCAGCACGATGTCGCCACCGCGGTAATTCCTTGCAATCTGCGGCTTGACGCCCTTGCCGGTGCAGTCGGGCGAGGTGTCCATATGCGAGCAGAAGCAGATGACCGGGACCTTCTTGTCGGTATTCGCGGGGATGGTCGCGTAGACGTAGCCATATTCATCCAGATGGGCGTCGCTCAGTCCCATAGCCTGCAGCTCGCGCGCGAGCAGGCGGCCTAGGTCTTTTTGTTTTTCGGTGGATGGGCAGCTCGGTGAAGCCGGGTCAGACTGGGTGTCGATGACCACATAGCGCAGGAAGCGCTCGGTCACGGTGTGCGTGAACGCCAATGACGACATCTCAACCGAAACCGCTGCCATGGTGAAAGCGGTATACCAGAAAAGCGTCATTCCGGAGGCCGCGTAACCAAGCCGGAATGACGCAAAGTCAAAAAACGGAAAACGCGTCCTTATCAGACGGCTTCCTTCAGCTCCTTGGCTGCGCGGAAGGCAACCTTCTTGCTGGCCTTGATGTGGATCGCTTCGCCGGTCGCCGGGTTGCGGCCCATGCGGGCGGCGCGCTTGCGCACCTGCAGGATGCCGAGACCGACGATCCGGATCCGCTCGCCCTTCTTCAGGTGCTTGGTGATCCGGCTGACCATGTCGTTCAGGATGGCCTCAGCCTGCTTCTTGGACAATTCCTGCTCATCGGCAATCGCCGCTGCGAGATGCTTGAGCGTGACGGTGGTCGGTGTCGCTGCCTTCTTCGCCATATTTGGCCCTCCTCGTTGTTGATGGCTTAGGAACCTAAGACGTATCAGGCCTTAAACGATTCGGGGGGCGTCTGACTACGCTGTTTTGCCGATAAACAGCCTATTATTTGCATCGACGTCCCAAAAATGCCCAACTGGCGGGAGGATTCGAACAACCTTGACTTGGAAAGGTCGCCCCTTTAAGTCCCACCTCTCGCGGGTTTCGAAATCACGCGGGAGTAGCTCAGTTGGTTAGAGCGCCGGCCTGTCACGCCGGAGGTCGCGGGTTCGAGCCCCGTCTCTCGCGCCATTGAATCAATGGCTTAGCCGGTTTTCCCACTTTTTACATCAAGCAAATCGCCGCGCGCCCCGCGCGGAATGAGCCGGGGCGCGTAGGTCGCCGACCAAGCCTATTGTTTGGCGGGAGACGATTGTTGGACGGCAATCTGCAATGAATTCAGGCGAGCCTGTATATCGCGGGTGATTCTTGCGTTGGCAGGGGCATCCTGCACGGCAATTTCCACCGCGTTTACGCGACTTTGGATGTCCAGCAATACCCTGGTGAGGTAATCATAGCTCGCTTGGGTCTTATCGGTCGATGTGGCGGCCTTTTCGATCCGAACCAGGTAGTCGCGTTCATTTTCCCATATCACGCGCCTCTGCATCTCCAACAGGCCCATAAAAACCAGATTTGCTGCAAGCAGCGACAGCAAGATCGCTCGCCAATTTTCCTGGATCATTATTGAGTTCCCCACTGAACTAAGCTCTGCGGCCCAAACCAATTAGCCTGTCCGATTGAACAGAGCATCCGGCGGCCGGCAAATCACATGTTGTTCTCGGAGGGCCGTAAAAAGCAAAAGGCCGCCCGGAGGCGGCCGTCTTTCGCGCAATGACTTCCTGGACTTGCTTTATCGGACCATCGAGCTATCCGAGCTCGTCACGGCCATCGGCTTGCCGGCCTTAATCACGTGGGCGGTCTGGGTATAGTCCGAATTGGTACGGGCGGAGATACCGAAACCAGCCACCGCGATCCCGGCAATCAGGGCAACAACCACAATTTTCAGGTGCGTCGCGCGGTCCGCTGAGTGAATTGAGTGGTTCATCTGAGCCTCCTGGCGACTCTTGGTGCCGCCTTGTTGGCGACAGACCTAGACCCAGTTTGTTTCAGGGTGGTTTCGTGGGTCTCCCAAAATGGTTTCGTCGGCCGCAAAGGGGCTGGAATCGTCGCTTGGCCGGTGGTCCGGGGCTTGTCACGCGGGTCTCACCCAGCTTGCGGACACGCACGGTTCGTTGGAGACTGTCCTCAAGGCGCGATAAGGCGCTTGGGAGGCAACAAAAATGACGATTACCCGCAGGGGTCTGTTCGGCGCGGCGTCCGGCGCCTGGGCAACCGCCGTTTTGAGCAAACCGGCCGGTGCCGCGGCCGAATTCGAGTTCAAGCTGGGCGTCAACACGCCGGACACCCATCCCCTTACCGTTCGATTGACTGAAGCGGCACGGGCGATCGGCGCGCAGTCATCGGGGCGGCTGAACGTCACGGTGTTCCCCAACAGCCAGCTCGGCGGCGATCCCGAGATGCTGTCGCAACTGCGCGCCGGCGGTATCGAGCTATTGGCGGCGCCGAGCATGACGCTGTCGACGCTGGTGCCACTGTCGGGCCTGCCGAGCATAGGCTTTGCGTTCCAGTCCTACGACCAGGTCTGGGCCGCGATGGACGGCGGCGTCGGCGAGGTCGTCCGCGACGCCATCGGCAAATCGGGCATCGTGCCGATGAAGAAGATGTGGGACAACGGATTCCGCCAGATCACCTCATCCTCAAGCCGGCAATTGAACGGCGTCGAAGACCTCAGGGGATTCAAGATCCGCGTGCCCGTCACGGCGCTGCTCACCTCGCTGTTCAGCGGGTTGGGGGCACTGCCGTCGAGCATCAGCTATAGCGAGCTCTATTCGGCGCTGCAGACCCATATCGTCGAGGGCCAGGAAAATCCCCTCGCGCAGGTGTCGACCGGAAAGCTATACGAGGTGCAAAAATATTGCGCGCTGTCGAACCATTGCTGGAGTGGCTACTGGATCGTCGCCAACCGTCGCGCGCTGGCCGGCCTGCCGGCCGATCTCCTGGAGATCGTCAACCACAATTTCGACGAGGCAGCCGTCAAGGAACGCGCCGATCTATTAGAGATGGACCGCTCGCTGCAGGCCGATCTCGTCAGCAAGGGCATGATTTTCAACAAGCCTGACCCTGTGCAGTTCAGGGCGGCGCTGGTGAAGGCAGGTTTTTATACGCAATGGCAGAAGACTTATGGCGCTGAAGCCTGGACGCAGTTGGAGAAGTACACGGGGCCGCTGATTTGAGGCGCGCGTATTCAGCAAAAGTGGACATCGGTTTTGCGATCAGAATACGCGCAAATTATTGAGCAAAGTCGCGCGCTTGATATCCGCGCGAACGGACGCCGCCGCCCACACGAACAACAGCGCGCCGAGCGTGGTCGTGACAGCAGCCGACAGCAGCGAATAGCGCACGGCATCGGCGCCGTAGTCGGTCTTCAGCGCATCATTGATCATCCCGACGGCGAGCGGGCCGACGCCTTGGCCAAAACAGGTCGCGGTCAAAATGACGATCGCAGACGCCAGCGCCCGCATGCTCGGGCGCGCCACCGTCTGCGCGATCGCAAAGATCGGCCAAAGGTGAAAGCCGACCAGAAACGAGGTCGCCCCGAGCGCTGCGATCATGGTGGTAAAATCCGGCGTCAGCATGCACAGCGCGAACACGGGCCCGGCGAGGCTGGATGCGATCGCTGGCGCCCATAGCTTCCAGCGATCGTCGCGGCGGCTGATCTGCGCCACCACGAAACCCCCGACCAGCGTTCCCGCCATCCCGAACAATCCCTTGAACGTGCCGGCATAGGTTCCGATTTCGGCGCTTGTCAGATGATGTACGCGGGCCAGGAACGGCGGGATCCAGGAGGCGGTGGCATAATTGGTATAGGTCGTCAGGCAAAACCCGATCAGCACGATGACAAAGCTCTGTTGCGAGGCGAGGAAACGAAGCGTCGGCGCGATCGGCTCGGGCACAAAGGTCTCCGCCATGGCGCCGCGCTTCGGTTCTGACACCGTCAGCCACAATATCGCGGCCAGTGCGATGCCGGGCAGGCCGGCTGCGAAGAATGCCATCCGCCAGCCGTAGTGCTGGTTGACATAGCCGCCGATGAAATAGCCTAAGAAGACGCCGAGATAAGTGGCAACGGAATAGACGCCAAGCGCGCGCGGACGTTCGTTCTTGTCGAAGAGATCGGCGATGATCGACTGCGACGCAGGCGTCCCTGCGGACTCGCCGATGCCGACGCCGATCCGTGCCAGCGCCAGCGTCGCCACGCTCGAGGCCATGCCGCAGAGAAATGTCATCGTGCTCCAGAACGCAAACGCCAACGCCACGATATTGCGGCGGTTGAGCCGGTCGGCAACGCGCGCAATCGGTATCCCGAGCAGCGAATAGAACAAGACGAAACCGAACCCCGCCAGCAGGCCCATCGTGGTGTCGCTGAGCAAGAATTCCTTTTTGATCGGCTCGATCAGGACATTGAAAATGGTGCGGTCGAGAAAATTCAGGGCGTAGACGATGGTGAGCAGACCCAGCACGTAATATCGCCGCGCCGACGGCCTTGCGGCAACGCCGGCTTGCGCGGCCGCCCCGGGCGCGAAATCGACCATGGGTTCCCCCAAACTTGTTTTTCCGAGACGAGCCGCGATCGTTCACGCCTCGCGAATAAAATTCCCCGCCTCGAATTCGACCGGCGGCGCGCGCTCGTCGAACGAGACGCCGATCGGATCGCGCCCTGCGGCCAAGGCCTCGAGCTGATCGCTCAGCATCCGCCGGATCATCAGGATGCCGCGGTCGCTCTGGCCGAAATGCTCTTCGGAGTGCAGCGTCACCGCTCCCTGGCCGACCTGCGCCTCGTAATCGCCGGGGAATTGCTGGTGTTCTTGCTCGGTCATGTCCCACCAGAATTTGCCGTTGAACTTTGAGCGCATGCGTCCAATGTCGCCCGAGTTCTTGACCCGGCCGGCGACGTAGATACGGAACGAGGTATCGTCGATCGGCAGGGTCCAGCCGATCGACTCGACGCGGGCAAATTGCGCGACCCGCGGATTGGGCACCACGCGTAGTGTGGGAAGGGCTGCTTCCGTGACCCGATAAAACACCTTGCCGTCGTCCTGGTTGCGGATCGAGCGCACGGTGACGCCGCGCGGCGACGTCTCGAACTTCACTTGCGGCATCGACGCCATCATGTTGGTGAATTGCGGGCCGCTGAACGAGCCGTGCAGCACCGGGACGTGGTAGGGATCGACGACGTTCTCAAAATGCTGCAGCCAGTTGCAGGGGATCACGGCCGGGCCGCCGCCGCCGATCGAGGAGTCGTCGGCTTCCACGAACTCGCCGTCGTCCATGTTCTCCAGCGCCTCATAGCGCGGCAGCACCGGCTTCTTCTCCGCCGGCCCCATATAGGCGAAGATCAGCCCGTAGCGCTCCTGAACTGGATACCAGGGCTGGCGCACTCTGTCCTTGAACTGGCCGCCATCGGGCTCGCAGGGCTGCTCCAGGCAGCGCCCTTCGGTATCGAACTTCCAGCCGTGATAGCAGCAGCGGATGCCATCTTCCTCGACTTTGCCATAATAGAGCGTGGTGCCGCGGTGGCAGCAGCGCGCATGGAGCAGCCCTGGGCGGCCATGCCGGTCGCGGAACAGGATCAGATCTTCTGCCAGCGCGCGGACTTTTCTGGGGATATCGCTGGCGTCGGCCGCAAGACCGATCGGATGCCAATAGCGCCGGAGCAATTTCCCCATCGGCGTGCCGCGGCCGACCGCCGTCAGTTCGGTGCGGGTGGCGGCCGGCCGCATGGCATAGGCCGTGCCGAGATCGCGATCTGTAATGGTCATCGCCGTTTCCTCCCGCCGCGGCTCTTGCGCCCGCGGTCGTCTCGTTTATCGCCAAAGTGAACGTTAGATAGATGACAATGTCAACGATTTTGCCAAGCTTGGCAAAACCGGGCTTTGTTGGCAGAGGTCTTGAGATGAGCCGGAAAACAAAAAGCGTGGACGCGCCTCTGCCGGATGCCGGCAAGGATGCCGAGCTGGCGCCAATCACGGCGATGATGTCGTCGCGGCTGATGGTGCTCGCCAATCTTTTGAAGCGGGGCGCCATTCTGCGCTACAAGCGGCTGGCCGGGCTTTCTTCGGTAGAATTTGGTCTGGTGGCCTCGCTGGGACGCCGGCCGCCGATGAGCGTGGTCAGCCTTGCCGAGGCGGTCGGCATGGACAAGGGGCAGATCAGCCGGGCGCTGGCCGGGCTGGTCTCGCGCAAGCTGGTTTCACGGGCGGTCAACCCCAGGGATAACCGGGAGGTGCTGGTCTGCCTTACCCGGACCGGGCTCTCCGCCCACGACGCGATTGTGGCAGGCGCGCTGGAGCGCAATCAGCGGCTCCTGGAACAACTGGAGAAGGGTGACGTCGCGATGCTGCTGGGGCACATCGACCGCCTGACCGACACCGCCGCCAAAATGCTCGATGCCGAAAAAGAGGTGAGCCAAAAAGGGCCAAATCATCCTAGACGGCGCGCCCTGGAATGACGCATGAAAAAGGCTATCCCACAGCGCGCGGGGGCCGGCGGAGACGTCAAAATTGCTTGTCTTGCGCCCCTTGTTGCGCTGCGCTAAGCCTCAGAAACATTCCAATTAACGAATCTGCGGCTGTTCGAAACCGCAGGAAAAGGCACCGCCGATGACCGGCATCCTGCAGAATTATCTTCCACTCGTGGTGTTCATAGGGGTAGCAGGCCTGATCGGTCTGGCGCTTCTGATCGCTCCTTTTCTGGTGGCGTTCCAGCAGCCGGATCCCGAGAAGCTCTCGGCCTATGAATGCGGATTCAACGCCTTCGACGACGCCCGCATGAAATTCGACGTCCGCTTCTACCTCGTGGCCATCCTGTTCATTATTTTCGACCTGGAAGTGGCATTCCTGTTCCCGTGGGCGGTGGCGTTCGGCAAGTTGGGCTCGACCGGCTTCTGGTCGATGGTGGTTTTCCTCGCCGTCCTTACCGTCGGCTTCGCCTACGAATGGAAGAAAGGTGCGCTCGAATGGGATTGAGCCCCGCTGCCGCAAAACCCGGATTGGTACCGGCGGTCGCGCCCGCCGCGACCGGCATTCTCGATCCCGCAACTGGCAAGCCGGTCGGGGCCAATGACCCATACTTTCTCGAGGTCAATCACGAGCTCTCCGACAAAGGCTTCTTCGTCACCGCGACCGACGATCTCATCACCTGGGCGCGCACGGGATCGCTGATGTGGATGACGTTTGGATTGGCTTGTTGCGCGGTCGAGATGATGCAGATGTCGATGCCGCGCTATGACGCCGAGCGCTTCGGTTTTGCGCCGCGCGCTTCGCCGCGGCAGTCCGACGTCATGATCGTCGCGGGCACGCTGACCAACAAAATGGCGCCGGCGCTGCGCAAGGTCTACGACCAGATGCCGGAGCCGCGCTACGTGATCTCGATGGGGTCGTGCGCCAATGGCGGCGGCTACTATCATTATTCCTACTCGGTGGTGCGCGGCTGCGACCGCATCGTGCCCATCGACATCTACGTGCCCGGTTGCCCGCCGACGGCGGAAGCGCTGCTTTACGGGGTGATGCTGCTGCAGAAGAAGATCCGGCGCACCGGGACCATCGAACGCTGAGGTTTTAGTAGAATGGATGACGGCAGGCTCGACGCCCTGGGGCAGACGATTGTTAGCGCGCTTCCGAGTGCGGCGACCGATCATAAGGTCGCGTTCAACCAGCTCTCGATTGCGGTGCAGGCCGACAAGGTCGTCGATGTGGTAAAATTCCTGCGCGACGATCCTTCCCTCCGCTTCGTCAACTTCACCGATGTGACGGCGGCCGATTATCCCGGTCGTGAGAAGCGTTTTGAGGTGATCTATCATTTGTTGTCGCCGACGCTCAACACGCGCATCCGCCTGCGGGTGGCGGCCGATGAGACCACCCAGGTGCCGTCGATCATCGAGGTGTTTCCGGGCGCCGACTGGTTCGAGCGCGAAACCTATGACCTCTACGGCGTGATCTTCACCGGCCATCCGGACATGCGGCGGCTGTTGACCGACTACGGTTTCGACGGTCATCCGCTGCGCAAGGATTTCCCGCTCACCGGTTTCGTCGAGGTGCGCTACGACGACCAGGAGAAGCGGGTGCTCTACGAGCCCGTCCGGCTCAATCAGGAATTCCGCAAATTCGATTTTCTGTCTCCGTGGGAAGGCGCGGATTATCCGGTGCTGCCGGGAGACGAGAAGGCGGGTCCGAAAGTCTGACCATGAACGAACAGAATCTGCGCAATTTTACGATCAACTTTGGCCCGCAGCATCCGGCGGCGCATGGCGTGCTGCGACTTGTTTTGGAGCTGGATGGCGAGGTGGTGGCGAGAGTCGATCCGCATATCGGACTCTTGCATCGTGGCACCGAAAAGTTGATCGAGCACAAGACGTATCTGCAGGCGATCCCTTATTTCGACCGGCTCGACTATGTCGCGCCGATGAATCAGGAGCACGCGTTCTGCCTCGCGGCGGAAAAGCTGCTCGGCATCGCGGTGCCACGCCGCGGGCAATTGATCCGGGTATTGTATTGCGAGATCGGCCGCATCCTGTCGCATCTGCTCAACGTCACCACGCAAGCGATGGACGTCGGCGCGCTGACCCCGCCGCTGTGGGGTTTCGAAGAGCGCGAAAAGCTGATGGTGTTTTACGAGCGCGCCTCCGGCTCGCGCATGCATGCGGCCTATTTCCGCATCGGCGGCGTGCATCAGGACCTGCCGCCAAAGCTGATCGACGATATCGAGGCGTGGTGCGATCCGTTCCTTGGCGTGGTCGCCGACCTCGAACGGCTGTTGACCGGCAACCGCATCTTCAAGCAGCGCAACGTCGATATCGGCGTGGTCTCGCTCAAGGAAGCCTGGGAGTGGGGCTTTTCCGGCGTGATGGTGCGCGGCTCGGGGGCGGCGTGGGATTTGCGCAAAGCGCAGCCTTACGAGTGCTATTCCGAAATGGATTTCGACATTCCGATCGGCAAGAACGGCGATTGCTACGATCGCTACTGCATCCGGATGGAAGAGATGCGCCAGTCCGTGCGCATCATGAAACAATGCATCGCAAAGCTGCGCTTAGCCGACGGGCAGGGGCCAGTCGCGGTCGAGGACAACAAGATATTCCCGCCGCGCCGGAGCGAGATGAAGCGCTCGATGGAAGCGCTGATCCATCACTTCAAGCTCTACACCGAGGGCTTCCACGTGCCGGCGGGCGAAGTCTATGCCGCGGTCGAGGCGCCGAAGGGCGAGTTCGGCGTCTATCTCGTCGCCGACGGCACCAACAAGCCCTACAAATGCAAGATCCGCGCGCCCGGTTTCGCGCATTTGCAGGCGATGGATCACATCTGCAAGGGCCATCTCTTGGCCGACGTCTCGGCCATCCTCGGCTCGCTCGATATCGTGTTCGGAGAGGTCGATCGGTGATCGCGCTGCCGCCGATACAGTTTGACCGGGCCACCGGCGCGCTCGAGGGCGCGAACGCGTGGGAACGGACGGCGGCGCTGGCGCTGGCGACCGGCTCGAAGATCTCGTCGCACTTTTCGCATCGCGGCTACATCGGCTGCGCCAATCTGCTGCGCAAGACTTTGCCCGAGCGCAATATCGCGATCAAATTGAACTCAGACGCCGTGTTCGAATTTCCCTACGGCGATGGCTACTGGAGCAAGCTGCTCAATCGCTCGTATCACTATGAAGACGAGTTGGAGCTGTTGTTCCGGGATTCCGCCGACGTGGATTACACGTTGCTCGATTGCGGCGCCAACTACGGCTACTGGTCGGTGCTGGTCTCGAGCGCGCCGTTCGGTTCGCACAAGGCGATTGCGATCGAGCCGGCGTCGCAGAACTTTCCCAAGCTCGCCAACAACGCAGAGATCAACGGCAACCGCTTCGCGCTGATGAAATGCGCGATCGGTGCCACGCGCGGCACCGCCTTTCTGTCTGGCACCAAGCACGAGGCGTTCAGCATCGTCGGCGGCGCGAGCAGTGGCGGCGAGGAGGTACCTGTCATCGCGCTCGACAATCTGCTCGACGACGGCAAGATATCTCCGGACGGAAAATACCTGATCAAGCTCGACGTCGAAGGCGTCGAGGTCGAGGCCATCAAGGGCGGCACGCGGCTGTTGCGAAGCGACAGCGTGTTGCTGTGCGAGGAGCACGGCAACGATCCAAACCACACCGTGTCGCGTTATATCCTCGAACAGACCCCGCTGAAGCTGATCGTCTACGATCCGCGCTCCAATCGCCTGGAAACCGTGACCGAGCTTTCGATCCTCGACCGCATCAAGGTTTCAACCCATGTCGGTTACAACGTGTTCGGTACCGCAAGCCCATTCTGGCAAAACCGGATCAATGCCTTAAACGCGAGCGCCGCGCGCCGCATGCAATGAGAGACTGAACGATTATGTCCGTCCGCCGCCTCGCCCCGAAGGAAATGCAGCCCGCGAGCTTCACGTTCACGGCGGAGAATCTCGCCTGGGCAAAGGAGCAGATCGCAAAATATCCGCCGGGCCGGCAGGCTTCGGCCGCGATCGCGATCCTGTGGCGGGTGCAGGAGCAGCATGAGGGGTGGGTGTCGGAAGCGGCGATCCGCGCGGTCGCCGATCTGCTCGAAATGCCCTACATCCGCATGCTGGAGATCGCGACCTTCTACACCATGTTTCAGCTGCAGCCGGTCGGCAAGAAGGCACATGTCCAGGTCTGCGGCACCACGCCGTGCCGGCTGCGCGGCGCCGGCGATATCCTCGAAGTGTGCCAGAGCCGCATCCATCACGATCCCTTTCACCTTTCCAAGGACGGCAATTTCAGCTGGGAAGAGGTCGAATGCCTCGGCGCCTGCGTCAATGCCCCGATGGTGCTGATCTGGAAGGACACCTACGAGGACCTGACCAAGGAAAACTTTGGCAAGGTGCTGGACGGCTTCGCCTCCGGCAATCCGCCAAAGCCCGGACCGCAGAACGGCCGTCAGTTCTCGGCGCCCATCGGCGGGCCAACCACGCTGAAGGAAACCACATGACGGGTAGCCGCACGGTACATGCCGCAGGGCCGGGGAGTGTCAGCACGATGAAGCACTGGCGCTATATCGTCCTGCACACACTCGCCGCGGCCGCATTCATTTTCCTGCTGCAGCGTTACGTGCTGCATGCATCGTTTGAATCATGCCTGTTGTGGGCGCTGGTGTTCGGCGGATGCGCCGCCGGCCTCGCCTACAAGCAATCCAATCGCTGATCCCCAAAGGGAAGCTTCAAATCATGCTCGATGACAAGGACCGCATCTTCAAGAACCTCTACGGCCTGTACGACTGGGGCCTCGAAGGTGCGCGCCGCCGCGGCGCCTGGGACGGCACCAAGGCGATTATTGACAAGGGCCGCGACTGGATCATCAACGAGATGAAGGCGTCGGGCCTGCGCGGCCGCGGCGGCGCGGGCTTTCCGACCGGGCTGAAATGGTCGTTCATGCCCAAGGAATCCACCGACGGCCGGCCGAGCTATCTCGTGGTCAATGCCGACGAGTCCGAACCCGGCACCTGCAAGGACCGCGAGATCATGCGGCACGATCCGCATCTCCTGGTCGAAGGTTGCCTGCTCGCAAGCTTCGCGATGAACGCGCATGCCTGCTACATCTATGTGCGCGGTGAATTCATCAGGGAGCGCGAGCATCTGCAGGCCGCGGTCGATCAGGCCTATGAGGCAAAACTGATCGGTAAGGACAATGTCAATGGCTGGCCGTTCGATCTCTACGTCACCCACGGCGCCGGCGCCTATATCTGCGGCGAAGAGACGGCGCTGTTGGAAAGCCTGGAAGGCAAGAAAGGCCAGCCGCGCTTAAAGCCGCCATTCCCGGCCAATGTCGGGCTCTATGGCTGCCCGACCACGGTCAACAATGTGGAGTCGATCGCGGTCGCGCCGGATATCTTGCGGCGCGGCGCGGCGTGGTTCGCGGCGATCGGCCGGCCTAACAATGTCGGGACAAAACTGTTTTGCATCTCCGGCCATGTCGAGCGGCCCTGCAATGTCGAAGAGGCGATGGGGATTCCGTTCCGCGAGCTGATCGAGCGCCATTGCGGCGGCATCCGCGGCGGCTGGGAGAATCTCAAAGCCGTAATTCCCGGGGGCTCCTCGGTGCGCATGGTGCCGGCCGAACTGATCATCGATACGCCGATGGATTTTGACAGCCTCGGCAAATTGCGCTCCGGTCTCGGCACCGCGGCTGTCATCGTGATGGACAAATCGACCGACCTGATCCGGGCGATCGCGCGGATTTCGTATTTCTACAAGCATGAGAGCTGCGGCCAGTGCACGCCGTGCCGCGAGGGCACGGGATGGATGTGGCGGGTTCTGACCCGCATGGCCGATGGCCGCGCCCACAAGCGCGAGATCGACATGCTGCTGGAAGTGACAAAACAGATCGAGGGCCACACCATCTGCGCGCTCGGCGACGCGGCGGCCTGGCCGATCCAGGGCCTGATCGCGCATTTCCGTCACGAGATCGAAGCACGCATCGACGAATATTCGCGCAAGGCCGATGTCGACGACGCCGGCATTTTGGACCCAGCGCACATGGTGGCGGCGGAGTGATGTTGATGTCGCAACCGGGCACCTTGTGGTGGCAGAAGTTCGGGACGCTGGCGCAGATGGCGCAGGCGGCCGTGGCGCTGCTCGGCTTTGTTGCGATCCTGTTCCAGATCAACGAAATTCGCTCCAACACCCGCGCGGCGAGCGCGCGGCAGGCGTTTTTGGGCTATACGGAACTGGCGTTCCGAAATCCAAAATTCTCGCAACCGGACTATGATGCGATCAAGGCAGGCAGCCGCGAGGACAAGGTTCAGTATGAGAGTTTTGTCTCCTATTTCCTTTATGCCTGCGAGGAAGCGACCGCTGCATTCGCCGGCAGCCGGGAGTGGCTCGCCTCCTGCGACTATGATCTGAGGCCGCACTTGCGGTTCCTGTGCGAGAAGTTCAAGGCCGAACCGGCTTATCTTGCGACCTACGGCAGCAGCACCCAGCAATGGGTGCAGGCATCCATGAAGACCGCCAGCGTCACACCACCCGACTGCGGAAAGACCTAAATTCTATGACCAAACTTATCATCGATGGCAAAGAGATCGATGTTCCCCCGGAGTTCACGCTGCTGCAGGCGTGCGAAGCCGCGGGCGCCGAAATCCCGCGATTTTGCTACCATGAGCGGCTGTCGATCGCGGGCAATTGCCGGATGTGCCTGGTCGAGATCAAGGGCGGCCCGAAGCCGGTTGCAAGCTGCGCCTGGGGCGTTCGCGATTGCCGGCCCGGCCCCAAGGGCGAGCCGCCGGAAATCTCCACCCGCTCGCCGATGGTGAAGAAGGCGCGCGAAGGCGTGATGGAATTCTTGCTGATCAACCATCCCTTGGACTGCCCGATCTGCGATCAGGGCGGGGAGTGCGACCTGCAGGACCAGGCGATGGGTTACGGCGTCGATACCTCGCGCTTTGCCGAGAACAAGCGCGCGGTCGAGGACAAATATCTGGGCGCGCTGGTCAAGACCTCGATGAACCGCTGCATCCAGTGCACGCGCTGCGTCCGCTTCGCCGCCGAAGTCTGCGGCGTGCCCGAGATGGGCGCGACCGGCCGCGGCGAGGACATGGAGATCACGACCTATCTCGAGACCGCGCTGACCTCGGAGCTTCAAGGCAATCTGGTCGATATCTGCCCGGTCGGCGCATTGACCTCAAAACCCTACGCGTTCGCAGCAAGGCCCTGGGAACTCGGCAAGACCCAGTCGATCGATGTCATGGACGCCATCGGCTCGGCGATCCGGGTCGATACCCGCGGCCGCGAGGTGATGCGGATCCTGCCGCGCGTCAACGAAGCGGTGAACGAGGAGTGGATTTCCGACAAGACCCGCCATGTCGTCGACGGTTTGCACACGCAAAGGCTCGACCGCCCCTATATCCGCGAGAACGGCAAGCTCCGGCCGGCATCATGGCCGGAGGCGTTCGAGGCGATCGCGGCGAAAACCGCCCGCAGCGACGGCAAGCGGATCGGTGCGATCGCGGGCGATCTCGCCGCGGTCGAGGAGATGTTCGCGCTCAAGGAGCTCTTGGCGAAGTTCGGCTCGGTCAATCTCGCGGTGCAGGGCGGCGACGCCTTCGATTCGAAGGCCGGCCGCGCCTCCTACATTTTCAATCCGACCATCGCCGGCATCGAGCAGGCCGACGCGCTGCTGATCGTCGGCTCGAACCCGCGCCGTGAGGCCGCCGTTCTCAACGCGCGTATCCGCAAGCGCTGGCGCAGCGGCCAGCTCAAGATCGGCGTGATCGGCCCCAAGGCCGAGCTCACCTACGATTATGACTATCTCGGCGCCGGCACGGATTCGCTTCTCGATCTCGCCGCCGGCAAGCATTCCTTTGCCGATGTGCTGAAGAACGCCAAACATCCGATCGTGCTGGTCGGTACGGCCGCCGTGGCACGGCATGATGGCGCCGCGATCCTTACGGCAGCGGCGAAGCTTGCGGTCGATGTCGGTGTGGTCAAGCCCGAGTGGAACGGTTTTGCCGTGTTGCACGACACCGCCTCGCGCGTCGGCGCGCTCGATGTCGGCTTTGCGGCAAGCGCCGGCGGCTTAAGCGCGGCGCAGATGACGACGTTCGGCACGCTCGATGTGCTGTTTTTGCTGGGCGCCGACGAGACCAAGGTGCCGGACGGCACCTTTGTCGTCTATCTCGGCACCCATGGCGACCGCGGCGCGCATCGCGCCGACGTCATCCTGCCGGGCGCGGCTTACACCGAAAAGTCCGGCATCTATGTCAACACCGAAGGCCGGGTGCAGATGGCCAACCGCGCGGCGTTTCCCCCGGGAGAGGCGCGCGAGGATTGGGCGATCATCCGCGCACTTTCCGAGGTGATGGGCAAGCGTTTGCCCTACGATTCACTTGCCGCGTTGCGGCAGGCGATGTTCCGCGCCGTGCCGCATCTGATGCGCATGGATCACATCGAAGCCGGCAACGCCGACGACCTCAAGACGCTCGCCGGCAAGGGCGGCAGCGTCGAGAAAGCGCCGTTCAAGTCGTCGGTTGAGGATTTTTATCTGACCAACCCGATCGCGCGGGCGTCGGCGGTGATGGCGGAATGTTCCCGCCTTGCCTCCGGGCAAATGCTGACAGCGGCGGAGTGAGCGTGACCTGATGGATGAATTCTTCGCAAGCACCTTCTGGACCGGATTTCTCTGGCCGCTGATCGTCATGGTCGCGCAGAGCGTTTTGCTGCTCGTCGTGCTCTTGATCGCGATCGCCTACATCCTGCTCGCCGACCGCAAGATCTGGGCGGCGGTGCAGATCAGGCGCGGACCCAACGTGGTCGGCCCCTTCGGCCTGCTGCAATCCTTCGCCGATCTCTTAAAATTCGTGCTGAAGGAACCGATCATTCCTTCCGGCGCCAACAAGGGCGTGTTCCTGCTGGCGCCGCTCGTGAGTTGCGTGCTGGCGCTCGCGGCCTGGGCGGTGATCCCGATGGATCTCGGCTGGGTGATCTCCGACATCAATGTCGGCGTGCTCTATATCTTCGCGATCTCGTCGCTGTCGATCTACGGCATCATCATGGCCGGCTGGTCGTCGAACTCGAAATATCCGTTCCTCGCAGCACTTCGCTCGGCGGCGCAGATGGTGAGTTACGAGGTCTCGATCGGCTTTGTCATTATCACCGTCCTGCTTTGCGCCGGCTCGCTCAATCTCTCGGCTGTGGTCGAGGCACAGAACACCCATGGGCTCGGAAGTCTGATCGGATTGCCCAGGCTGACCTTCCTGAACTGGTACTTCCTGCCGCTGTTTCCGATGTTCGTGGTGTTCTACGTTTCGGCACTGGCGGAAACCAACCGCCCGCCGTTCGATCTGGTGGAAGCCGAATCCGAACTGGTCGCGGGTTTCATGGTCGAATACGGCTCGACGCCGTATCTCTTGTTCATGCTCGGTGAATATGTCGCGATCACCACGATGTGCGCGATGGCCACGATCATGTTCCTGGGCGGCTGGCTGCCGCCGATCGCGCTGCCGCCGTTCACCTGGGTGCCCGGGGTGATCTGGTTCGTGCTGAAAGTCTTTTTCATGTTCTTCCTGTTTGCGATGGCAAAGGCGATCGTGCCGCGCTACCGCTACGATCAGTTGATGCGGCTCGGCTGGAAGGTGTTCCTGCCGCTGTCGCTGGCGATGGTGGTAGTCGTCGCCGGCGTGCTGCATTTTGCTGACATCGCGCCGAAATGAGGTCGTCATGAGTATCAACATCAATGCCACGGCCCGTTCGCTTCTGTTGTCCGAATTCGTATCGGCGTTCTTCCTCGCCATGCGCTATTTCTTCAAGCCGAAGCCGACGCTGAACTATCCCTTCGAGAAGGGGCCGATCTCGCCGCGCTTCCGCGGCGAGCATGCGCTGCGGCGTTATCCCAATGGCGAGGAGCGCTGTATCGCCTGCAAGCTGTGCGAGGCGATTTGCCCGGCGCAGGCGATCACCATCGAGGCCGGCCCGCGCCGCAACGACGGCACCCGCCGCACGGTGCGCTACGACATCGATATGGTGAAATGCATCTATTGCGGGCTGTGCCAGGAGGCCTGCCCGGTCGATGCCATCGTCGAGGGCCCGAATTTCGAATTCGCGACCGAGACCCGCGAGGAACTCTACTATGACAAGGCGAAACTGCTCGCCAATGGCGACCGCTGGGAGCGCGAGATTGCGAAAGCGATCGAACTCGACGCGCCGTACCGGTGAGGTGAGGGCATGATCCTTCCCGCGCTGTTCTTCTATCTGTTTGCCGCCGTTTGCGTGGCTTCCGCGGTCATGGTGATCGTATCGCGCAATCCGGTGCACTCCGTGCTGTTCCTGATCCTGGCCTTCGTCAACGCCTCCGGGCTGTTCGTGCTGATGGGCGCCGAATTCCTGGCGATGATCCTGGTCGTGGTCTATGTCGGCGCGGTTGCGGTCCTGTTCCTGTTCGTGATCATGATGCTGGACGTCGATTTCACCGAGCTGCGCGAGGGTTTCATCGAATATTTGCCGGTTGGGGTCGTGATCGGCGGAATCTTCCTGTTTGAATTGCTGCTGACCGTCGGCGTTTGGGTGATCAATCCCGGCGTCACCAAGTCGATTACATCGGCGATCCCAACCAATGTCAGCAATACCGAAGCGCTTGGACTCGTGCTTTACACCAAATACCTCCATTACACCGAGATGGCCAGCATGGTGCTCTTGGTCGCGATGATCGGCGCCATCGTTTTGACCCTGCGCCACAAGGCCAACATCAAGCGGCAGGACATCAACGTGCAGAACGCGCGGACGCCGGAACTTGCAATGAGCATCCGCAAGGTAGCCTCCGGGCAGGGCCTGCAGGACGCGGACGCGGCGGAGTGGGTGCAATGACGATCGGTCTTGGACATTACCTCTCGGTCGGCGCGATCCTGTTCACGCTCGGAATCCTCGGCATCTTCTTAAACCGCAAGAACATCATCGTCATCCTGATGTCGATCGAGCTGATCTTGTTGGCGGTCAATGTCAACCTGGTGGCGTTCTCGACTTTCCTCGGCGACATCGTCGGCCAGGTATTTGCGCTATTGGTGCTGACGGTGGCCGCGGCCGAAGCCGCGATCGGTCTCGCAGTGCTGGTGGTGTATTACCGCAATCGCGGTTCGATCGCGGTTGAAGACGTCAATCTGATGAAGGGTTAATTCGCGCATGATCCAGGCAATCGTCTTTCTGCCGCTGATCGGCGCGATCATCGCCGGGCTGATCGCTATCGTTGGCGCGCATGCGCGCAATCCGGGCGGGGATGAGGTCGAACATCACGTCGATGCGCATGCCGACGCCCATGCGTCGGATGCCCATGACGATGACGCCGACGACCACGGCCACGACGATCATGCGGCCGAGCCGGCGGCGGCTGGTTCGCGCGCGGCCGAATTGATCACGACGGGACTGCTGCTGACTGCGGCGGCGCTATCCTGGCTGACCCTGGTCGATGTCGGCTTCATGCACCACGACGCGCGGATCGCGCTGTTCCCGTGGATCACCTCCGGCGATCTGCAGGTGTCCTGGGCGCTTCGGGTCGACACGCTGACGGCCGTGATGCTGGTCGTGGTCAACACGGTGTCCTCGCTCGTGCATCTCTATTCGATCGGTTACATGGATGAGGATCCGTATCGGCCGCGCTTCTTCTCTTATCTGTCGCTGTTCACCTTCGCGATGCTGATGCTGGTGACGGCGGATAATCTGGTGCAGCTGTTCTTCGGCTGGGAGGGCGTCGGCCTTGCGAGCTATTTGCTGATCGGATTCTGGTACCACAAGCCATCGGCCAATGCCGCGGCGATCAAGGCCTTCATCGTCAACCGTGTCGGCGATTTCGGCTTTGCGCTCGGCATCTTTGCGATTTTCGCGTTGATCGGCTCGACCGATTTCGAGACCATCTTCGCCGGCGCGCCGGGGCTGACCGGCAAGACCATCGATTTCTTCGGCTGGCACGCCGATGCGCTGACGCTGACCTGTCTCCTGCTGTTCATGGGCGCGATGGGCAAGTCCGCCCAGTTCCTGCTGCACACCTGGTTGCCGGACGCCATGGAAGGCCCGACGCCGGTCTCGGCCTTGATCCATGCCGCGACCATGGTGACCGCAGGCGTCTTCATGGTAGCGCGGCTGTCGCCGCTGTTTGAACTGGCGCCGACCGCGCAGGCGGTCGTGATGTTCTTCGGGGCCACCACCGCCTTCTTCGCGGCGACCGTCGGCCTCGTGCAGAACGACATCAAGCGCATCGTCGCCTATTCGACCTGTTCGCAGCTCGGCTACATGTTCGTCGCGATGGGGGCGGGGGCTTACTCCGTCGGCATGTTCCATCTGTTCACGCACGCCTTCTTCAAGGCGCTGTTGTTCCTGGGCTCAGGCTCGGTGATCTACGCGATGCATCACGAGCAGGACATCCGCAACATGGGCGGGCTGTGGCGCAAAATTCCGTATACATTCACCGTCATGTGCGTCGGCACGCTCGCCCTGACCGGATTCCCGCTGACCGCCGGCTATTTCTCCAAGGACGCGATCATCGAATCTGCCTATGCCTCGCATAATCCGATGGCGATCTACGGCTTCCTGATGACGGTGATTGCGGCCGGGCTGACCGCGTTCTACTCCTGGCGACTGATTTTCAAGACCTTCTTCGGTGAACCGCATGACCCCGAGCATTACGAAGCCGCCCATGAAAGTCCGCTCTGGATGCTGATCCCGATCGGCATTCTCGCGGTCGGCTCGATCTTCGCCGGCCTCCCGTTCAAGGAATTGTTCGCAGGCAATGGCGTGGAAGAGTTCTTCCGCGAGTCGGTGAAGATGCATCCGCACATCATCGAGGACATGGAAGAGCTGCCCGTGTGGGTGAAACTCCTGCCGACGGTGATGATGGCGATTGGCGCCTATATATCCTACGTCTTCTATATCCGCAGGCCGTATCTGCCGGTCGAACTGGCCAACCAGCAGCCGCTGCTCTACCAGTTCCTGCTCAACAAATGGTACTTTGACGAGCTTTACGAGCTGATCTTCGTCCGCCCGGCGAAGGCGATCGGCCGCTTCCTGTGGAAATACGGTGACGGTTACATCATCGACGGTTTTGGGCCCGACGGCGTGTCGAAGTGGGTGCTGAACGTCACCCGCAACGTCGTGAAGCTGCAGACCGGCTATCTCTATCACTACGCCTTTGCGATGCTGATCGGGGTTGCCGGATTGATCACCTGGTTCATGTTCGGCGCGGGAGGCCAGTGATGACGACCTGGCCGATTCTTTCCCTCGTCACCTTCCTGCCCACGGTGGGCGCCGTCCTCGTCTATCTGCTGGCGCGCGGCAACGATGAGGCCGCTGCCCGGAACGCGCGCTGGATCGCGCTGTGGACGACGCTTGTGACCTTCGCGGTGTCGCTCATCCTGGTGATGCGTTTCGACCCGGCGCAGACCGACTTCCAGTTCGTCGAGAAATTATCGTGGCTGTCGAGCGGCATCACCTACCATATGGGCGTCGACGGCATTTCCTTACCGTTCGTGATCCTGACCACCGCGTTGATGCCGTTCTGCATTATCGCAAGCTGGAAATCGGTGACGGTGCGGGTGCGCGAGTACATGATGGCGTTCCTGCTCCTGGAAACGCTGATGGTCGGCACCTTCTGTGCGCTCGACCTCGTGCTGTTCTATTTGTTCTTCGAGGGCGGCCTGATCCCGATGTTCCTGATCATCGGGGTGTGGGGCGGCCCGCGCCGGGTCTATGCCTCATTCAAGTTCTTCCTCTACACGCTGCTCGGCTCGGTGTTGATGCTGCTCGCGATCATGGCGCTGTACTGGAACGCTGGCACCACAGACATTCCGACGCTGATGCACACCGCCGTGCCGCGCTCCTTGCAGACCTGGGCGTGGCTCGCGTTCTTTGCTTCCTTTGCGGTGAAGATGCCGATGTGGCCGGTCCACACCTGGCTGCCGGACGCCCATGTCGAGGCGCCGACCGCGGGCTCGGTGATCCTGGCCGCGATCCTGTTGAAGATGGGGGGCTACGGCTTCCTGCGCTTCTCGCTGCCGATGTTCCCGCTGGCCTCGCATGACTTCGCGCCGCTGATCTTCTCGCTTTCGACCATCGCCATCATCTACACCTCGCTGGTGGCGCTGATGCAGGAAGACATCAAGAAGCTGATCGCCTATTCCTCCGTCGCCCATATGGGTTTTGTCACGATGGGAATTTTCGCCGGCACCACGCAGGGCGTCGCCGGCGGCGTGTTCCAGATGATCTCGCACGGCATCGTGTCGGGCGCACTGTTCCTCTGTGTCGGCATCGTCTACGACCGCATGCATACCCGCGAGATCGCGGCCTATGGCGGGCTCGTCAACCGCATGCCGCTCTACGCGCTGGTGTTCATGGTCTTCACCATGGCCAATGTCGGGTTGCCCGGCACCTCGGGCTTCATCGGTGAGTTCATGACGCTGATCGGTACCTTCAAGGTCTCGATCCCGACCGCCACGTTTGCGACAACGGGCGTGATCCTTTCGGCGGCCTATGCGCTGTGGCTCTATCGGAAGGTTATTTTCGGGGTGCTGAAACCCTCGTTCGCCGGCATCAAGGACCTCACGCTCCGCGAGAGCCTGACGCTGTTCCCGCTGGTCGCGCTCACCATCCTGTTCGGATTCTACCCGAAGCCGGTGCTCGACATGTCGGCGGCATCCGTGCAGCAACTCGTCAACAATTACGCGACCGCCGTCACTGCCGTGAAGGCAGCGGCGCTATTGCAGTGAACCGGATAACGCCATGAGCTTTGAGAGTGCAGGATATCAGTTGCTGCCCGTGCTGCCGGAATTGGTGCTGGCATTCGGCGCGATGGCGCTCTTGATGTTGGGGGCTTATCGCGGCCAGGAGACGACCCGACTCGTTACCGGCCTTGCAATCGGCCTGCTGGTGCTCACGGGCGTGCTCGAGCTGTGGTTGCCGACAGGCAAGCTGACGACATTTGCCGGCAGTTTTATTGTCGACGATTTTGCCCGGTTCCTGAAAATCCTGGCGCTGATCGGCTCCGCGGCGACCTTGGTCCTTTCCACGGAATATTTGGCCGATCAGTCCAGGCGCATCTTTGAATACGCGATCCTGGTGCTGCTCTCGACGCTCGGCATGATGGTGCTGATCTCGGCCGGCGACCTGATCATGCTCTATCTCGGGCTGGAGCTGATGTCGCTCGCGCTTTACGTGGTCGCGGCGAGCAACCGCGACAACCTCAAATCGACCGAAGCCGGCCTGAAATATTTCGTCTTGGGCGCGCTGTCGTCGGGGATGCTGCTGTATGGTGCGTCCCTGATCTACGGTTTCACCGGCACCGTCAGCTTCGCCGGGATCGCCGCGGCGGTGAAGACCGGCAGCATCGGCCTTGTGTTCGGCCTGGTATTCCTGCTTGCCGGGCTTTGCTTCAAGATCTCGGCAGTCCCGTTCCACATGTGGACGCCCGACGTCTATGAGGGCGCGCCGACGCCGGTCACCGCGTTCTTTGCCTCCGCACCGAAGGTCGCGGCCATTGCCGTGTTCACCCGCGTGGCGCTCACGGCATTTCCCGGCATCGTCCCGCAATGGCAGCAGATCGTGGTGTTCGTGTCGATCGCCTCAATGGCGCTCGGATCGTTCGCGGCCATCGGGCAAAAGAACATCAAGCGGCTGATGGCCTATTCGTCGATCGGCCATATGGGCTTTGCGCTGGTCGGGCTCGCCGCCGGCACGGCCGAGGGCGCCCAGGGCGTCCTAGTCTATATCGCGATCTATGTGGCGATGACGCTCGGCAGCTTCTCGGTGATCCTGGCCATGAAGCGTAACGGCGTCAACGTCGAGGACATCAGCTCCTTTGCCGGATTGTCGCGCACCAATCCGTTGCTCGCATTCATCTTTGCGATGCTGCTGTTTTCGCTGGCTGGCATTCCGCCGCTCGCCGGCTTCTTTGCAAAATGGTACGTCTTTGTCGCTGCGATCAAGGCCGGATTGTTCACACTGGCTGTGGTCGGCGTGCTCACCAGCGTGGTCGGCGCGTATTACTATCTCACCATCATCAAGGTGATGTATTTCGACGAGCCGCTCACCAAGCTCGACCCGATGCGGATGGAATTGCGCACGGTGGCGGCGGTCGCGGGTCTCTTCAACATCTTTTTCTTCGTCTATCCGGGGCCGCTGGTGAGCGTGGCTACGGCTGCGGCGAAGTCGCTTTTTTAGATGGAATTTTCCCTCGGTCCCCGGGCCATCGCGGCGGGTTACCGGCTCGCTGCCTTCGATCATATCGGCTCGACCAATGCCGAAGCTATTTCGCGCGCGCGAGACGGTGAGCGCGGGCCGATCTGGTTCGTGACCTCGGAGCAGACCGCGGGCCGCGGCCGGCGGCATCGCCCCTGGATCGCGCCGCGTGGTAACCTCGCCAGCAGCATTCTCGAGGTCATCGACGTATCGCCGGCGGTTGCCGCGACCCTGGGTTTTGCCGCCGGCCTTGCGCTGGAAGCGGCGCTGCGAAAAGTAAGCATTGAGGCCTCCCTGAGGTCGGGGGGATCGGACGACATGAAGTTTTCGCTGAAATGGCCCAACGACGTACTGGCGGGGCGGCAAAAGCTCGCCGGCATCTTGCTGGAAGCCGAAGCGGTCGCGCCCGACCAGCTCGCGGTCGTGGTCGGCATCGGCACCAATGTGGTCGCAGCACCGGAGGGCACGCCGACGCCGGCGACGTCGCTGGCAGCGCTTGGCGTCCATATCGGCGCGGAAGAATTGTTCGCTGAGTTGACGGACGCCTGGGCAGAATTCCGTGGCATTTGGGATGACGGGCGGGGATTTGGCGAAATCCGGCGGCTGTGGCTGGAGCACGCGGCCGGGCTCGGCGAGACGGTCGCAATCCAGACCGGCGGATCAACCGTCGAAGGGACATTCGACACCATTGATGAGGCCGGCTGCATGATCGTGCGGACGTCAGGCGGCACGCGGGTCCCGATCTCGGCGGGCGATGTCTATTTCGGCTCGGCCGCCTCTATAGGGGCAGCCTGATGGCGCGCCCGGATGAACTGACCTTTGCACCGCTCGGGGGCGTCGGCGAGATCGGCATGAACCTGTCGATCTATGGCCTCGGCAACCGCCATCAGCGCGCCTGGCTCGCAGTCGATCTCGGCGTATCCTTTGGCGACGAGGAACATCTGCCGGGCATCGACCTGATCATGCCCGATATCCAGTTCCTTGAGAAAGAGCGCAAGAACCTCATTGGCCTCGTGCTGACGCACGCCCATGAGGATCATTTCGGCGCCATCATCGACCTCTGGCCGAAACTAAAGTGCCCGATTTACGCGACCCAGTTCAGCGCCGCTTTGTTCGAGGCCAAATGCGCCTCCGAGCGCAATCCGCCGAAAATTCCGGTCACGGTGGTGCCGTCGGGCGGCCGTATCGATCTCGGGCCGTTCAATGTCGAGTTCATTCCGGTCGCGCATTCAATTCCCGAATCGCATGCGCTCGCGATCCACACCGAGGCCGGCACGGTGCTGCATACCGGCGACTGGAAGATCGATCCGACGCCGATCATCGGTAAGCCCACCAACGAGCGGCGGCTGCGCGAGCTCGGCGAGGCCGGCGTGTTGGCGCTGATTGGGGATTCCACCAACGCGGTGCGGGAAGGGCGCTCGCCCTCGGAAGCCGAAGTTGCAAAAACCATCACCGAACTGGTGAAGGGAGCAAAAGGCCGCGTCGCCGTGACCACCTTCGCCTCCAATGTCGCCCGACTGCGCGCGGTGGCCGATGCCGCCAAGGCCGCCGGCCGTGAGGTCGTCGTGGTCGGGCGCGCCATGGAGCGCGTGGTGCAGGTGGCGCGCGAAACCGGCTTTCTCGACGGTGTGCAGAACTTTCGCGGTGCTGATCTCTACGGCCATTTCCCCCCCGACAAGGTGCTGGCGCTGTGCACGGGAAGCCAGGGCGAGCCGCGCGCGGCGCTGGCGCGCATCGCCAATGACGATCATCCCGAAGTGACGCTGAATAAAGGCGACTGCGTGATCTTTTCCTCGCGCACCATCCCAGGCAACGAGAAGGCGGTCGGCGCCATCATCAACGGCCTTATCACGCAGGGCGTCGAGGTCATTACCGACCGCACCCACCTCGTCCACGTCTCCGGCCATCCACGCCGCGACGAGCTGCGCGACATGATCTCCTGGGTCCGCCCGCAGCTCCTGATCCCGGTCCATGGCGAGGCGCTGCATCTGTTCGAGCATGCGAATCTCGCGCGCGCCGCCGGCGTGCCGAAGGTTTTGGTCTGCCGCAACGGCGATCTGGTCAAACTCGGGCCGGGCGATCCCGGCGTTATCGATGAACTGCCGTCGGGGCGGCTCTACAAGGACGGCACGATCCTGGAGGATTCCAAGTCGCGTGCCGTGGTCGAACGGCGCCGGATGGCGTTTGCCGGTTGCGTCTTCGTGGCGGTTGCGGTGACCGAAAAGGGCGAGTTGGCCGACGATCCCGAGGTTGATCTGGTCGGAATCCCGGAGAAGAATGCGGCCGGTGAAGTCATCGACGAGATCGTGTTCGACGCCGTGGTTTCGACGGTCGAGAACCTGCCGCGGGCGCGCCGGCGCGATCCCGATGCGATGGCGGAATCGGTGCGCCGGGCGGTGCGGTCGACGATCAACGAGCATTGGGGCAAGAAACCCCTGTGCTACGTTCATGTGCTGACCGTCTGAAGTAACCGCGGAGGAGGAGTGTCATGCTTGGTCGGCTCAATCACGTCGCGATCGCGGTCAAGGACGCCGAGAAGGCCGCCAAAATCTATGGCGCGGCGTTCGGCGCCGATATTTCGAAAGCCGTAGCGCTGCCCGAGCACGGCGTCATCACCGTGTTCGTGACGCTGCCCAACACCAAGATCGAGTTCATCCAGCCGCTCGGCGAATCCTCCCCGATCGCGAAATTTCTCGAGCGCAACGCCGACGGCGGCATCCATCATATCTGCTACGACGTTCCGGACATCATTGCGGCGCGCGACACCTTGATCAAGGAGGGCGCGCGGGTGCTAGGCGACGGCGTGCCCAAAATCGGCGCCCACGGCAAGCCGGTGCTGTTCCTTCACCCGAAGGATTTTTCCGGCGCGCTGGTCGAAATTGAGCAGGCCTGAGGCGCGATGGCCTACACCATCGCCACTGCGTTTGCGATCTACTTCGTCATGTGGTGGATCGTGCTGTTCCTGACGCTGCCGTTCGGCGTGCGCAGCCAGCACGAGGACGGCGAAGGCGCGCCCGGGACCGATCCCGGCGCGCCGATCGCGACCAAAATGGGCCGCAAACTGATCTGGACAACGATTATCTCGGCGGTGATTTTCGCCATTGCGTGGCTTGCCTATAATGCGGGTTATCTGAATATCGAGCGGCTCTCGAAACTGATGGGGATGCCGTTCTGAGCGTTCAACAGAACGCCGTGTCCGGGGGGAGGAAATGACGTTTCAGCGAACAGTAATCGGGCTTTTGGTCCTTCTCATCATTGGCCTTGCGGCGGCTTTCTACATCGACTGGAAAATAAACGTCCAGGTCAGGACCCTGAAAGCCTTTGTCGAAGGCTCGGTCTTTGCCGAAGCGGTTGCGGCCTGCGAGCGCGCGCAGAGCTCGACCCCGTTCAAATGGAATACCGGCAAGAACACCTCCGTCGTCGGATTGAACTCGGTCAAGCTCGACAAATACACGGTGATTGCAAGTTACACGCTGCTCGCCGATGGCGTGTTTTGCGATTATGATCCGATCAAGAAGAAGGCCGATATCGGATCGAACTTCCTCGAACGGGATTAAGGCGGTAATTCCCGCTGGGAGCACTGGAGACGACATCCAATGATCTCGCAGCATCGACCGTTGGACCCCTCCCGGCAGGAGCAATACCGGATCCTGCGCGATACGGATTTGCGGGACTATCTTGCGAAGCTCCCGGCGGTCGCAACGAAGCTCGGGGGATGGCCGACGGACTGGTCGATCAGCGAGGTCGGCGACGGCAACCTCAATCTGGTGTTCATCGTCAAAGGGGCGGAGCGCGGAATTGCCGTCAAGCAGGCGCTGCCCTATGTGCGGCTGGTCGGCGAGAGCTGGCCGCTGCCGCTGTCGCGCTCGCATTACGAACATCTGGCGCTGGTGCATCAGGCAAGACTGGCGCCCGGTCTGGTGCCGGCGGTGCTCCACCACAATGAGGCGCTAGCGCTGATCGCCATGGAGCTGCTCGAGCCGCACATCATCATGCGCAAGGGGCTGGTGGCCGGGCTCCGCTATCCGCGCTTCGTCGACGACATCACGACCTTTCTGGCACGGACGTTGTTCTTCTCTTCCGACCTCGCGGTGCCGGCGGCGCGGAAGAAGGAAGGAATCGCCGCCTTCTCCGGCAATCATGCGCTGTGCAAGATCACCGAGGATCTGATCTTCACCGAGCCGTATTTCCCGGCCGAACAGAACCGCTGGACGTCTCCCTGGCTCGATGCGACCGCGGCTTCCTTCCGCGAGGACCTCGACCTGCATGTCGCGGTCTCCAGGCTCAAGCTCAAATTCATGGCAAGCCCGGAGGCGCTGATCCACGGCGACCTCCACACCGGATCGATCATGGTGACGGAGACCGAGACCAAGGTGATCGATCCGGAATTCGCTTTCTACGGTCCGATGGGATTCGATCTCGGCGCTATCATCGCCAACCTCATCATGAGCTATCTGGCGTCGCCCGGCCACGAACGCTCGGCTGGTGAACGGCGGTCGTTCGAGGCTTGGGTGTTGGATACGATCGAAGCCGTATGGACCGAGTTTTCCCGCAAATTCGTCGAGCTTTGGCGCACCGAGGCCCATGGCGACGCCTATCCCGCACCGCTGTTTGCCGGAGAGGCCGGCGCGGCGCGTCTTGAGGCCGAGCGGCAGGCCTATTTGGACCGGCTGTTCCAGGACACCGTGGCGTTCGCGGCTGCGAAGATCATTCGCCGTATCCTCGGCCTTGCGCACAATATCGATTTCGAATTGATCGAGGATCCAAAACTTCGGGCGGTCTGCGAGGCGCGAAGCCTGCATCTCGCCCGTATGATGATGCTGGACACGCCGTCGTTCCGCACCATCGGCGCGGTGACGCAAGCGGTGCGAGAGCTGCGCGATTGGCAGCCGGATTTCGACCGCTAAAGCATGATCCGGAAAAGTGGGTACCGGTTTTCCGAAAAGATCATGCTCAAACAAAAAGTTAGAGCGGGATGACGTTTCAAAGAAAAGTCATCACGCTCTAGGGGTAAAGGCTTATTCGATCGTCCTGGCCCGCAGCCTCTGCGCATAGACGTTGATGACGAGCGCCGCGAGCAGAATGAGGCCGCGGATCAATATCTTCAGGAAGCTATCGATGTTGACGTGATCGAGCCCGTTGTTGAGCACGCCGAGCACGAACAGCCCGACAATGGTATTGCCGATGCCGCCGCGGCCGCCGAACAGGCTGGTGCCGCCGACCACGACGGCGGCGATCGAATCCAGGAGATAAGTGTCGAACTCGTTCTGCTGGGCGCTGCCGAAATGCGCTACCCCCAGCATGCCGCCTATCCCTGCGCAGACCGCCGAGATCACCATGACGCTGCCGAGGATCAGCTTGACGTTGAGGCCGGAATATTCCGCCGCCTCGCGGTTTCCCCCGACCATGTAAATGTAGCGGCCGAAGCGCGTATAGGTCAGCACCAGATGGCCGCCGAGCAGCATCAAGGCGGCGACGATGACGATCCATGGCACGCCGCCGATTGACGACGATCCGAGCGTGGCGACCAAATCGGGCACCTTGTAGGCGATCTGCCCGCGCACCAAGAGCGCCGAGATGCCGGCCGCGATCTGCATCATGGCGAGCGTCATGATGAAGGAGGGGATGCCGATCACCGTGAGCCCGAGCGCGTTGACGAGACCGAGCGTCGCGCACAGCGCAAGCGCAAGCCCGATGGCCGCCCATCCCGGCATCGGGATGTTGGCGATGTTCACATAGGATTCCTGCTGGGTGAAATAGGCGACCGCGATGCCGGTGACGTTGGCGATGCTGGCGATCGACAGGTCGATCTCGGCGCACAGGATCACGAAGGTAAGGCCGACGGCGATGATGCCGGTGACCGAAACTTGGGTGAGGATATTGCCGACATTGTCGAGCGTCGCAAAGGAGGGGCTGGCGGCGGCGAAGAAGCCGGAGAGGCAGATCAGCGTCAGGAACGGTGCGATGTTGCGCATCTGGGAGCGCAAGATCACGGCGATCCGATGTGGACGCTTGTGATCCACGGAGGCTGTCACGCTTTCACCGGTCGTCATCTGCCTCTCCTCACGCCGCTTCCAGCAGGCGATCCTTGCTGATCGCTTCACCTGCGAATTCGCGCACCACCGCGCCGCGCTTGAGCACGATGATGCGATCGGCGAGCGACAGCACGGTCTCGGGCTCGGTCGAGAGCACGATGATTGCGAGGCCCTTCGCGCGCAGATCCCTGATGATGCTGATGACGTCGCTCTTGGCGCCGACATCCATGCCGCGCGTCGGCTCACACAGCACCAAAAGACGCGGCGGATAACTTAGCCATTTCGCCAGCGCGACTTTCTGCTGATTGCCGCCGGACAGCATTCCGAGGTCGAGCTCGACGGCCGCCGGCCTGATCTGCAACTGCTCGACCTGCCGCTTGGCGATTGCGCGCTCGCGGGAGGGCTTGAGGAGCAGGGACGAGATGCGATTCAGGATGCTGATCGAGATGTTCTTGTAGACCGGCTCCTGGTGGAACAGCATGGCCCGGCGGCTCTCGGGAACGAAGGCGATGCCGGCGCGCCGCGCAGCCGCCGTGCTGGCGAAGGTCTTTTGGTCGCCGGCCACAACAAGGTTGCCTTGGTCGGGCCGGAGCTTGCCGAACAGGATCCTCGCCAATTCGAGCTGACCGCAGCCCATGAAGCCGTAGATGCCGAGCACTTCGCCGGAACGCACCTTGAATGAGACGTCCCGAAGACCACGGGCGAGCGACAGCCGGTCTGCCTCCAGCACCACCGGACGATCGCTCCTGGGCGGCAGCGGGATATCGTCGGTGTAGCTCTCTTCCAGCGCCTCGCGCCCCTTGCCGATCATGGCTTCGATCAGGCCGGCCTTGCTGGTCGCGGCGGCTTCGGCGTCGGCGACCTTCCTGCCGTTGCGGAACACCGTCACGGTGTCCGAGACGCGGAGAATGTCCTCGATGAAATGCGAAATGAAGACGATGGCGGTGCCTTCGTCGCGAAGCCGCCGCAAGGTCGAAAACAGCCGTTCAACTTCCGGTGGGGAGAGGGCGGAGGTCGGCTCGTCCAGGATAATGATGCGGGCGCCCGAGAACAGCACGCGGGCGATTTCGATCAGCTGCTGCAGGCCGATCGGCAGGTCGCCGAGCCGCGACGTCGGATCGACGTCGATGCCCAGTCGGGCGAGTTGTTCCCCGGCTTGCCGCGCCATGCGCCGCCATTGCACGAGACCGAAGCGGTTGGTCGGCTGCGCGCCGAGAAACACGTTCTCCGCCACTGACAGGTCGGGCGCCACGCTGAGCTCCTGATGGACCATGGCGATCCCGGCCGCGCGCGCGTCGCGTGCCGAGCGAAAACGGGTATCCTTCCCGTCGATCACAAAACGGCCGGAAAATTCCGTATGCACGCCGGCGATGATTTTCATCAGCGTGCTTTTTCCAGCGCCGTTTTCGCCGACGAGACCATGGATCTCGCCGGCGGAAAGCGCGAAGTCCACACCACGAAGCGCCTCGACGCCGCCGAAGGCTTTTGTGATCTGGTGCAGTTCGAGGATCGGTGAGCGGCCTTGCGACATAGCTGCTCAGATCAGGAAGTGATCCTCCATCCACTGCATCCCCGCCGCATTGGCCTTGGTCACGACCGGACCGTCGGTTACGACGCTCTTCGGGATATCCTTTCCGCTCTTTTCGCCCTTGGCGAGGGCTGCTACGCCGGCCACGATGGCTCCGCCATGGATGCGGCAGGAAGGATTGCGGACGGTTGCGAACATCCGGCCTTCGCTCACCGCCTGGATCGCCGGCGGCATCGCATCGACCCCGCCGATCAGGATGTTGGTGCGGTTATGCGCCTTCATGATGTTGTAGGCGGCCAGCGCCATGTCGTCATTGTGGAAGAAGGCCGCGTCGATCTGCGGGTATTTTGTCAAATAAGTCTCCCACAGCCGCGCCGTCTTGGAGACGTCCCAATCCGCGGGTTGCGTATCGAGCACTTCGATGCCCGGATATTGTTTGACGACCGCGTTAAAACCCTTGGCGCGGCCTTGCGCGCCGGTGTGGCCGAGCGCGCCCTGGGTCATGATCACCTTGCCCTTACCGTTGAGGGCATTGACCAGGGCCTGCGTCACCGAGGCGCCCATGAATTCATTGTCGGGCGCAAGGAACGAGTGGACGTTGATCTGGTCGAGCGGCGCGATCAGCGTGTCCATGTCGATGACCGGTATGCCGGCATCGATCATCTTCTGCACCGGCTGCGTCAGCGTGCCGATGCCGAACGCTTGAATGGCCACAAAATCCCATTTCTGCGAGGCCATGTTGTCGATGGCGGCGCGCTGCTTGACGGCGTCGAGCTGGCCGTCGAACCAGGTGACCTCGACGTTGAACAGCTTGCCCCAATATTCGGCCGCCTGCTTGCCCTGGGCGCACCAGGTGGCCTGCAGCCCTGCGTTGGAGAACGCGGCCTTCAGCGGTTTCTCCGAACGTCCCATTTCCGCCGCGAGCGCAGGGCTTACGCCCAAGCCGCCGAGCAGCGCGCCGGCAGCACCGGCGGTCGCCGCCACTTGTAGAAGGTCACGCCTGGTCGTTGAGGATTTTTCAGTCCCGGACATTGTTTGCTCCCTCGCTATGTTGTTGCCGATGGCGTCGTTTGGATGCGCCGCGGACGGGGCAGTGTCTCACAATCGGGATGTTCGCGCCACCTGAGCCTGATCGGATGTCCTTCTCAACCCGCCACGTTCTTATGCGGAACCGCGAGGAGGACAGGCGCCCGCGCTCTCGCGGTGCGATGCCTCGAGTGATGCCTCGAGTGATGCCTCGAGTCTTGCACGAACCATCCGCCCACGTTTCCTTCTTGCTGGCCGCATGGCTGGTGCCCCGGCCGGCGCTAGGCGGGGCCTGGCGAAGCTGATAACGATTTCACTCTCACATTGGATCGGGGGGCTGATAGATGGACAACCGCAGTGACATTTGGCTTGGCGTTGACGCTATCAAGGCGCGTTTCATCGCCCTGAGCGACAAGGTCTGGGCGACGCCCGAAGTGTGCTACACCGAGGCGCGCTCCTCCGCCGAACATCTGGCCGAGCTGCGCCATCAGGGTTTCCGCATGACAGAGAATGTCGCAGGCATTCCGACGGGCCTGATGGGCGAATGGGGTGAGGGTGGCCCTGTCATCGCCTTCCTTGGCGAATACGACGCCTTGCCCGGTCTAAGTCAGGAGGCGGGCGTGGCAGAGTCTCGCCCGGTGGAGGTGGGAGGGCATGGCCATGGCTGCGGCCACAATTTGCTCGGCTCGGCCGCGTTGCTCGCCGCCACGGCCGTGAAGGATTGGCTTGCCGCCCACAAGGTGCCCGGGCGCGTGCGCTATTACGGCTGCCCCGCGGAGGAGGGCGGCGCGGCGAAGGCCTTCATGGTGCGCTCGGGGGCTTTCGATGACGTCGACATCGCCCTCACCTGGCACCCGTCCAGCTTCTGGGAAGTGGTGGTAACGCCTTCTCTGGCGAACACGCGAGCCGATTTCACCTTCACCGGGCGCACCTCCCATGCCGCTGTCTCGCCCCATCTGGGCCGCAGCGCCCTGGACGCGGTGGAGCTAATGAATGTCGGCGTGAACTACATGCGCGAGCACATGCCCAGCGACGCCCGCATACACTATGCTTTGCTCGACGCCGGCGGCATTGCTCCTAATGTGGTGCAGGCCCATGCCCGCGTGCGCTATTCCATCCGCGCCCGCGACCTGCCCGGCATGAATGAGTTGGTGGAGCGTGTCCACAAGGTCGCGCAGGGGGCGGCGCTGATGACCGAAACCAAGATGGAGATGCGGATCGTTTCCGCCGTCTCCAACGTCT